>VBEF01000026.1 GCA_005881275.1 Chloroflexota bacterium | reverse complement strand
CGAAACGATTGGATCGACGTCCGCGCGGCGACCTGCGAGGCGATCTCCACAAACGCCTTCGCGCCGGCCGACTCAGGTCGCGAGATGACCACCGGAGTCCCCGCGTCCGCGTCCTCGCGGATGCTTTCCTCGAGCGGGATCGCGCCCAGGAACGGAACACCGAGGCGCTTCGCCGCGGACTCGGCGCCGCCGTGACTGAAGATCTCGTGCCGGTGGCCGCAGCTCGGGCACACGTACCAGCTCATGTTTTCGATCAGCCCCAGCGGGGTGACGTTCAGCTTGCGGAACATCTGCAGAGCCTTGACCGCAATGTCGGTCGCGACGTCCTGCGGCGTGCAGACGATGGCGACGCCGGTGAGCGGCACCGCCTGGGCAAGCGTGAGCGACGCGTCACCGGTTCCTGGCGGCAGGTCGATGACCAGGTAGTCGAGCCGGCCCCAATCGACCTGCACCATCATCGCCTCGATTGCTTTGCCGACCATCGGGCCGCGATAGATGGTCGGCTCGTCGCCGGGGTTGATGTGGCCGAACGACATCAGCTTCATGCCATGCGCATCGATGGGGAGGAGACGGCCGTTCGACTGCCGAGGCACCACCTTCGAGCCGGTCATGACCGGAACGGAGGGTCCATAGATGTCGGCGTCCAGCAACCCGACGGAGGCTCCGCTCTTGCGCAGCGCGGCCGCCAGGTTGACGGCTACCGTCGACTTGCCGACGCCGCCCTTGCCGGACGCGACGGCGATCGTCTGCTTGACGCCGGGCAAGATCTCCGACGGTTTGGGTCGCATGAAGGCGGGCCGCACGTTGGCCGTCATGCGGACCTCGACGCCGGTCACGCCGGGCAGCTCGCCGACGGCGTCCTCGGCCTGCGACTTGAAGCGATCCCGGACGGGACATGCCGGCGTCGTGAGCTCAAAGGTGAAGGTCACCTTGCCTTCGGCGCTTACGTCCAGCTCCTTGATCATGCCCAGGCTGACCACGTCCCGACCCAGGTCCGGGTCCTTGATGTGCCCGAGCACGTCCAGGACTTGCTGCGAAGTTGGCGCGCTCATCGGCTGCGATCTTACCGAGCCACGGCAACTGAAGTCGGCCCGCCTGATAAGTTCAGTGCGGCATGAAACAGGTGACGGCCATCAGCCCGGCCTCTGACCTGGTCGCTTACTACGGCGGTCCTGCCTCCGACGTCTACTTTCAACGTGCCCAGAAGACGCTCGCCGGGGCGCATGTCGATGCGGTTGTCACGATGGATTTCTTTGCCGGCCTACGCGGCATCCTGTGCGGCGTCGCCGAGGCGACACGGCTGCTTGGCGGGATTCTCCAGCAAGGCGATGAGGTGTGGGCGATCGCCGAAGGCGAACCGATGAGCCAGAAGGAGACCGTGCTTCGCGTCCGTGCGCCTTACTCGCGATTCGGGGTCTACGAGACCGCGCTGCTCGGCATGCTCTCGAGCTGCTCCGGCTGGGCGACCGCGGCCCGTGAGATCGTCGAGGCCGCGGGCGGCAAGCGGGTGATCAGCTTTGGCGCGCGCCATGTGCACCCTTTGATCGCGCCGACCATGGAGTACTCCGCCGTCGTCGGCGGATGCGCCGGATGCGCCACACCTCTGGGAGCGCAGCTCGCCGGCCTTCAGGGTGCGTCGGGGACGATGCCACACTCCATGATCCTTCTCTTCGGCGACACCGTGAAGGCAGCGCTTGCCTTCGACCAGCACATGGGCGACGACGTGCTGCGCATAGTGCTGGTCGACACGTTCAAGGACGAGGCGGAGGAATCGCTGCGGGTCGCAGGGGCTCTCGGCAAACGACTCCGCGGGGTGCGCCTGGACACTCCGAGCGAGCGAGGGGGGGTCACCGTCGACCTGGTGAAGGAGGTTCGGGCCCGGCTCGACCAGGCCGGTTACGAGCATGTCGGGATCTTCATCTCGGGAGGACTGGACGCGGGTCGAATACGCGAGTTCGAGGCGGAGAAAAGCCCTATCCATTCTTACGGTGTCGGGATGGCGATCAGCTCCGCGCCTCCAATCGCCTTTACCGCGGATATCAAAGAGATCGCTGGCAAACCCATGACCAAGCGAGGACGGATTCCGGGCGCGGCCCCGAACCCGCGGCTCGCCCGTGTCATCTAAAAAGCTACTTGCGCTGCAGGCGGCCTGCCGCGCCTGCACGATCTGCGCGGATCAAGGGATCATCGCCGAGGCCAACCCGACGTTCGAAGGTCGCTGGGGAGCTCCTTTCTTCATGGTCGGCCAGGCGCCCGGTCCCGCCGAGAAGGTGACCCGGAGGCCGTTTTCCGGGCGCGCCGGAAAGGAGCTCGATCGATGGATGCTTCGTGCGGGCTTTCGCGACCCTGAAGAATTTCGCCGCCTCACCTACATCGCCGCCCTCATGCGCTGCTTCCCAGGGCGTAACAAACAGAACACCGGCGACCTGCGTCCCCCGCCCGCGGCCGTGGCCAACTGCGCGCACTGGCTCGACGCGGAGCTAACCCTGCTCAAACCCAAGGTCTTGATCCTGGTCGGCCAGATGGCGATCTCCCGTTTCCTTGGGCCGGGCTCCCTCGAGGAACGTGTCGGCAAGCGGTTCGGCGAGCGCCCTGTGATGGTTCCGCTGCCACACCCGTCGGGGCAGAACCGCTGGCTCAATGCGCCCGACAACCGCGAACGACTCGCGCAAGCGCTCGCGCAGATCAGCGAGCTGCGTGCAAACTTTGCTCGGTGAGATACCTACTCATCTATTACGGCGGCAGCATGCCGGACACGCCGGCGCAGCAGGCCCGAGTGATGAAGCAATGGACGGCGTGGTTCACGAAGCTCGGTCCGGCGATCGTCGACCCCGGCAATCCGTTCTCGGGCAAGGTCAACAAGCTCAAGCCCGACGGTGAGGTGGCGAAGGGGCCCGTCGGCCAGCGAGCGTCCGGTTACAGCATCATCGACGCTCCTTCGCTCGAAGCGGCGACGAAGCTGGCGAAAGGCTGCCCGGTGATAAAAGGCGGCGCGCAGGTCGCGGTCTACGAAACCTTCAACGTGATGTAAAGCCACGTGCCTGCTTTCTTTGGGCAGCGAAAAGGTGGGCGCGTCGTGATCGAAGGCGGCGACGCACGCCATCTTGCCGGCTCGCTCCGCGCGCGTCCCGGAGAATCGATCGAGGTCGTTGACCCAGACGGATTGCTGCTCGATGTGCTCCTCGATGAGGTCTCGTCGACGCGTGTCGAAGGTCACGTGGTGGCCGAGCGCGCCCATCAACCGGAGCCAGGGTCGCGGATCACGATCGCGATCGCCAATCTTCCTGCGCAGGCTCTCGAGCACGTGCTGTCGCGATGCACCGAAGCTGGTGCTCACGCGTTTGTCGTGTTCAACGCCGACCGGAGCGTGGGTCGGGGGCAGAAGCTCGGACGCTGGGCCACGATCTGCCGCGAGGCTGCGATGCTGGCCGGACGGCTGCGCGTGCCCGAGGTTTCGGCAGCGTCTTCCGTCGAGGCGGTGATCGGAGCGGTCGCAACCCCGGTGCTCCTGTCGCGCGAGGCGCCGCGGCGCCTGGCCGAGGTGAGCGAGCCGCGCGACGTCACGCTGCTCATCGGGCCGGAAGGCGGCTGGACGGAGCGCGAGCTGGAGCTGGCGACCGAGACGGCGACGCTCGGTCCCCGCAACCTCCGCGCGGACACGGCCGCGGTGGTGGGTCTTGCCGTCGCCCTCGCCGCGCGGGGCGATTAGTGGGCGCGCCTCTAGCGTTTCTGGCTTCGGGCCGTCTCGACCTCGCCGGCGATCGCCACCATCGACGCGATTCCAAACGTGATCGCGCCCGCCACAAGCATGGCGGCGCCCAGCGGCAGCAACCACGTCGTGGCGGCCAGGCCGAGGCATAGAACGCCTACCGCGATCACCAGGACCGCGTAGATCCTGAAGCCTCGTTTCGACGCGGCGAAACCGGGAGGTAGCGAGCCGAGGTCGCGCGAGGTGACGCGCCGGATCACGCCGTCTCCCGCGCCGAAAAGGTTCAACAGAAGCACCAGACCGGCGATGGAGAGCGCCACGCCGATCGCAAGCACGACCGCCACGTGGGTATTCTCGCGGGAGTGTCTAAATGGCGGTGACAACCAGGCAGGCGTTGGTGCGGAACTTTTGCATCATCGCCCACATCGACCACGTCAAATCGACGCTGGCCGACCGCCTCCTCGAGCACACGGGATCGATCAGCCAGCGCGACATGCAAGACCAGGTCCTCGACACGATGGATCTGGAGCGGGAGCGTGGGATCACGATCAAGCTCCAGGCGGTCCGCATGACGTATCCGGCAAAGGACGGCCAGGCTTACGAGCTCAACCTCATCGACACGCCCGGCCATGTCGACTTCGCATACGAGGTATCACGATCTCTCGCGGCGTGCGAGGGCGCGATCCTCGTGGTCGACGCAGCGCAGGGCATCGAAGCCCAGACGCTCGCCAACCTGTACCAGGCGGTCGAGGCGGGCCTCACGATCGTGCCGGTGGTCAACAAGATCGACCTCGACGCGGCGCAGCCCGAGCTCGTCGCGGAAGAGATCGCGGACGTGACCGGGATCCCGCGCGACCAGGTCATCTTCGCGTCGGCCAAGCTGGGCGTCGGAACTGAGGCGATTCTGGAAGCCGTGGTCAACAGGGTCCCGCCTCCGCGCGGCGATCCCTCGAAACCTCTACGCGCTCTGATCTTCGACTCCCATTACGACCCCTACCGGGGCGTCATCACCTATGTGCGCGTGGTCGATGGAGAGATCATTCCGCGGACCGGGATCCGGATGATGAACACAGGCAAGGTCCACGAGGTCGACGAGGTCGGCTGGTTTGCGCCGCGGCCGCGACCGGCCGAAAAGCTGACCGCGGGTGAGGTCGGTTACGTGACCGCGGCGATCAAGAACGTCGTGGACGCGCGCGTGGGGGACACCATCACGGCAGCCGAGCACGGCGCGACGACGCCGCTGCCCGGGTACCGGCAGGTCAAGCCGATGGTGTTCGCGGGCCTGTTTCCGACCAACTCGGACCAGTTCTCAGATCTGAAGGAGGCGCTGGAGAAGCTGCAGCTGAACGACGGCGCGCTGTCCTTCGAGCCCGAGAACTCGGCCGCGCTCGGCTTTGGCTTTCGCTGCGGGTTCCTTGGACTGCTCCACCTCGAGATCGTCCAGGAGCGGCTGGAGCGTGAGTTCGAGCTGGACCTCATCACGACCGCGCCGACGGTCGAGTACCAGGTGAAGCTGATGCGGGGCGAGGTGATCGAGGTCGACAACCCTGCCCTGATGCCGGACCCGACTCTGATCGATTCCATCTCGGAACCGTTCGTCAAGCTTTCGATCATCGTGCCGTCGACATACGTCGGGCCGATGATGGAGCTGTGCCAGGAGCGCCGAGGTGCCTTCAAGCACCTGGAGCACCGGCCCGGCGACCGTGTTGTGCTGGAGTACGAGATCCCGCTCGGTGAGATCATCCACGACTTTTACGACCAGCTGAAATCGCGATCGAAGGGCTACGCGTCGATGGACTACGAGATGATCGGGTTTCGTGAAGGCGACCTGGTGAAGCTTGACGTGCTTGTCGCGGGTGAACCGGTGGATGCGCTCTCTCTGATCACACACCGCAGCAAGGCCCAGGCGCAGGGCCGGCGGCTGGTGGAGAAGCTCAAGGCGATCATCCCGCGCCAGATGTACGAGGTCCCGCTCCAGGCTGCGATAGGCGGCAAGATCGTCGCGCGTGAAACGATCCCAGCGATGCGCAAGGACGTCCTTGCGAAATGCTATGGCGGAGACATCACCCGGAAACGCAAACTGTTGGAGAAGCAGAAGGAAGGCAAGAAGCGAATGAAGCGAGTCGGGGCGATCGAAATCCCACAGGAGGCCTTCATGGCGGTGCTGAAGCTTGACTAGAGGCGTCTCTCGGACGGCAAGAGTGATCGCCGCGGGCGCGATGCTTGCAATTGCGCTTGCCGCTTGTGGCCGCGCCAGCAGCAATAACTCGGGCCCGAGCGTGGCCACCGTGTACTCGGGCCGCGTCGTGCTCAACGACCTGAACCCGGTCGTGCGCGACCTGCCCAGCTGGTGGGACGGGCCACCGACCTTTGACGTGAAGCCTCTGAACAGCGCCACGCGCCCTGACGTAGAGCGGTTCGCAGTGGTCGTGCGCTTCTTGCATGTTGGCACCGGCGAGCAGATCCGGCTTCGCTACCAGGTCTACGACACGACGGCGTTCGCGACCGCCCTGATGACGGCGGAACAGAATGCTCTTGGCACCTCGCTTTCAGGGCCGAAAGCGGGGGACCAGGTCCTCTACTACAACCAGAACTCGGGAGGCGGCCCCGCGCCATACATCAGCGAGGCGTTCGTCCGGGTGGGCCAGATGGTGGTCGTGGTCGTGTGGACTCGCGTCGACGGGTACGCGGCCACAACGTCCCTCGGCAAGGTGGCGACGACCGCGGCAAACCGGCTGAAGTCCTCCACCTCGGGCAAGCTCCGCGCGTCGCCTTCTCTATCTCCAGAGCCTGGCTTCCTCGCACCGGCGGGTCCTGACCTGACCCTCCTCGGCAGCGCGCGGCTGCCGGTGGAGGTCGTGGCTCAGATGCTGATGTTCTCCGCGCCAACCGATATGACCGACTTCTTCCATCGCGCAGGGGTCACTGATTTCGTCTATGGCGACTACGCGGTCAACGCCGACACGCGCATGGAGATCCTGACGGCCGGATTCACGTTCTCCAGTCAGACGGGCGCCAAAGACTGGATCGACGCTTTCTACGGGACCAGCAGCAATCTCTCGCAGGGCGTTTACCTCAACTTTGAAAGCGACACAGGTCAGTACGTGGCCGCATTCGGTCTGGCGAACCGCGGCATCCTCGTCGTGTGCCGGTCGTCGGCGCCGGGCGAAGAAGCCGGACGGTCGTGCGAGGGCACTCTCGTGCGCGTGATCAACGGCTGGAGGATATCGCTAGGAGGTTAGAGGCCTGGCCTCTGGTCCGTGCTGCTGGTCGCGCGCGGGAGGCTGTCGCGCGCTTCCTGAAACCACTCCCACTGCCTGGTGAGGCCCTCGCGAAGTGAAACGCGTGGTTCCCAGCCGAGGCGCTCGCGGGCGAGATTGATCGAGGCGCCTGTATGGCGCAGGTCTCCAGGAGTGGCGGCGAGGTGGCGACGGCGGACCTTGATGCGGCTGATGTCCTCCAGCGTGTCGAGCACGCGGTTCACCGTGACGCGGCTTCCGCCACCGAGGTTGATGATCTGGCCGACCACGTCGGCGGACGCGGCCTTTACGGTGCCGTCCACCGCATCCGAAACGTAGGTGAACTCGCGTGTCTGCTCGCCATCCCCGAAGATCTCGATCTCCTGGTTGTCGACGAGGGCTTGCATGAAACGGCAGAAGGCCATATCCGGCCGCTGGCGCGGCCCGAACACGGTGAAGTAGCGGAGCGCAGTTGCCGGGATGCCAAAGCTGCGCATGTAAACGAACGCGAGGTGTTCGGCGGCGAGCTTTGTCATCCCGTAGGGAGACACCGGTCGCGGCAGCGCGCTTTCCTTCGTGGGGAACATCTCGGCGTCGCCGTAGACGGACTCGCTCGAGGCGAAGACAAGCTTTTGAATGTCGGTTCCACGGAGCGATTCGAGAAGACGCTGCGTGGCGACGATGTTGTCGTGGACGTACCGGTCGAAGTGTCCTCCCCAGCTCGGGCGCACCCCCGTCTGGCCCGCCAGATGAAACACCACCGTCGCCCCGTCGACAATCCGCCTCAAGTCGGCGTCGACGAGGTCCGCCATCTCCAGAGTGAAAGCCTGGTGTGCCCGAGCACGGCGAAGGTTTTCGTCCTTGCGCTCCCGTGCGTAGTAGTCGCTGAATGAATCGATGCCCACTACCTCGTGACCGTCGGCGAGCAGCCGCTCGCACAGGTGCGACCCGATGAATCCCGCCGCGCCGGTCACGACGACCCGAGTCGGTTCGCTGAGCATGGGGGAAAAGAGTACCTATCGTTGGAGCATTGAATCGGTTCGAATCCTGGCTCGCCTCGACGGATCTCAGCGTCACCGTCAAGGAGTTTCCGCAGGGCACGCGCACCGCGGTCGACGCGGCGCGAGCGGTCGGGTGCGACGTGGGTCAGATCGTCAAGTCGCTTGTCTTCGTCGCGGGCGGCAAACCGGTGGTGGCCCTCGTCAGCGGCGCCAATCGGCTGGACGAGAAACGCCTGGCGGCCGTGGCAGGCGAGCCCGTGGTGAAGGCGGACGCCGACACCGCGCGCACGGCGACGGGCTACGCGATCGGCGGTGTCCCGCCGTTTGGGCACACCACCGACGTGCCCGTGTTCATGGACCGCGAGCTGCTCGAGCATCGGGTCGTCTGGGCGGCCGCGGGCCGGCCCGACTCGGTTTTCGAGATTGAGCCGGAGCGATTGCGGGAACTGAGTAACGCGGTGGTGATGGACCTCAAGTGAGCAGCCTTTTGATCTTCTGCCGCGATTGCGGCAAGCAGGTGCCCAGCTCGCAGACGAAGAACGGCCTGTGCGTCGAGTGCCAGGTGCGGCATTCGGTCGCCGACCTGCGCGACGAGCACGCGCGGCTGTGGCGGAAGCGCGAGCGCTACCGCTCGCAAAACGCAAATGTCGAGCAGATCGGCAGGCAGATCGCGCGCGTCGAAGACCGCATGGGTCAGCGGATCAAGGAGCTCGTCTCGAACGACCGCGAGGCGGCGGACCACCTGCGGCGCGAGCTGGAAGCGGCCCGCGGGCAGCGATACACGATCAAAGGCGTATGACCGACCTCCAGGCGTTCCGCCACCTCTATGTCCACGTCCCTTTCTGCAAGCACAAGTGCGGCTACTGCGATTTCAACGCGTATGCCGGAATGGATCGGCTCATGCCGGACTACGTCGATGCGCTCGAAAGAGAGCTGAGGTTCGCTCACGAGCGATACGCGTTTCAACAGCTGGAAACCGTTTATCTCGGTGGCGGCACGCCGAGCCTGCTCCCCGCCGACCTTATGTCGCGGCTGCTCGGGTTCATCCGCCGCACGTTCAACGTGGCGTCCGATGCCGAGGTGACCCTGGAGGCAAACCCCGGCAGCACCGACGAGGCGAGGGTGGCCGCGTGGCTCGATGGCGGTGTCAACAGGCTGAGCCTCGGCGTCCAGGGATTCGATCCTCGAGCACTTGCTGTCCTGGAGCGAAAGACGGACGCCGCGCAGGCTACGCGCGCATTCAACCTGGCCCGAGAGATGGGCATGTCGAACGTCAGCATCGACCTGATCTACGCGGTCCCCTACCAGAGCCTCGAAACGTGGCTCGTCACCCTGCGGCGCGCGATCGCGCTCGACCCTGATCACATCTCCACGTACTGCCTTTCCTTTGAAGAAGGAACCCTGCTCCACCGCCGGCGCGCGGAGGGACGCGTCCCCGAGGTCGAAACGGACCTGCAGTGGGACCAGCTCGACGCCGCATGCACCGAGTTGGAGTCGGCCGGCTTTCGTCGCTATGAGGTCTCGAACTGGTCACGTCCCGGTTTCGAGTCACGCCACAACCAGGCGTACTGGCGTTGCCGGCCGGTCTACGGAGCGGGCGCGGGCGCGCACTCCTACGCCACGAACGGCGCGCAGGCGTGGCGATGGTGGAACGTGGCCCGGCCGCGGGAGTACATCGCCGCCGCGCCTTCGCCGAGGGCGGACGGAGAGGAGCTCGACGCGCGCAAGGCGGCGGCCGAGTCGTTGATGCTGGGTTTACGGACCGTCGACGGCGCGACCGCTCCGCCCGGGTTCGAAGGTGAGCTTGCCCGCCTGCAGCGCGCCGGGCTCGTCCAGCGTGTCAACGGGCGGGTGCTGCCGACCCGCCGGGGTCTCGACCTGCACAACCAGATCGCCCTCGCTGTACTGTAGTTGGCACTCTCCACAGGAGAGTGCTGAAAGCATGGAGAACAGAAAGCAGGCGATCTTGCGGGCGGTCGTGCACGAGTTCACGACCAGCGCCGTGCCGGTCGGGTCGCAGGCGCTGCAGAGCCGCTACTTCGTCAATCTCTCATCGGCGACGATCCGCAGCGAGTTGGCCGAGCTCGCCGACCTGGGCTACCTGGCCCAGCCGCATACTTCGGCCGGCCGGGTTCCGACAGACTCCGGCTACCGCTATTTCGTCGATTTCTTGATGGACGTCGAGCCTGTCCCGGAGCGGGTGCATGCCTTCATCGACGACGAGATGCGCGCCGCTCCCGCAGATGTAGAGGGGATGGTCGAGCGGGTGGCGATGACGGTCGCGGCCGTGACGCAGAACGCGTCGGTGGCGAGCGCCCCGCAGGGAGCTCTGGCGGGCATCAAGCACGTCGACCTCGTCTCGCTCGAGCCCAAAGAGGTGCTGCTGATCCTTCTCCTTGAAGGCAACCTGCTGCGTCAGCAGGTGGTGAACACGACGGAGGCCGCGACCCAGGCCCAGCTCACAAAGTTGGCCGCCCGATTCAACGGGTCGCTGGCCGGACATGCGAGCGACGAGGCGCGCCGCCACTACGACGCCGCGCCGCTCGGACTCGAGAAGGAGCTGCTCGGTCGCGTGATCGCGGTCCTCGACCTCTACGAGAAGGGGTCGGAGAGCCTCGTGGTGCACGATGGAGTGAGGAACCTGCTTCGGCAGCCCGAGTTCGCGGAGTCCTCTCGCCTGCACCAGGTCCTCGAGGTGCTCGAGGAAACGAGGTACCTGACCGTGCTGCTGCGACAGCTCATCGGCGAGTCAGACCTCCAGATCGTGATCGGGTCGGAGAACGCGTCGAGCCAGCTGCAAGGCTGCGCGGTGGTTCTCACCTCCTACGGGCCAACTGACCGGCTCAAGGGAGTGCTCGGGGTGATCGGTCCAACCCGCATGGCTTACAGCCAGACCGTCGCTCGCCTGCAGGCGGTGGCTCGGGGTGCCAGCGACCGTATGGCCGAGCTGGGAGTTTGATACCGAGGCCCGGCGCGGTATCTAGAAGTTCATGACCACGCGCAAGCATCCGCACGACGCTCCAGAGGGAGAGCCGCGCGAGCCGGCGACCGCGTCGCTCGAGGCCAAGATCGCGGAGCTGGAATCCGCTGTGGCGGAAGCCAGAGATCGCTACCTCCGGCTGGCCGCGGACTTCGACAACTACAAGAAGCGCGCCCGGCAGGAGCAGATGGAAACGATCCAGCACGCCTCCGCGGATCTGATCGGCCGCGTGCTGCCGGTGCTTGACGATCTCCACAGCGTGCTCGAGCACAAGCCTGCTGGCATCGACAAGTCGTGGGTGAAGGGGCTCGAGCTGAGCGTGCGCAAGCTCGAAGAGGCGCTTGGCACCCACGGCCTGCAGCCGATCGAAGCTGTCGGTTCCCGGTTCGATCCAAAACTCCATGAGGCGGTCGGGCACGAGGAGTCCCGCGACCACCCCGAGGACACGGTGGTGTCCGAGCTGAGGCGGGGCTACCGCGTCCGCGACCGCGTCGTCCGGCCCGCTCTCGTCAAGGTTGCACGGCCGCCGGCCGGTACAGACGACACCGGAACCCAATAATCAACGAGTGGCGGTCAAGCGCGACTACTACGAGGTGCTCGGAGTCGGACGGCAGGCGTCGTCCGAGGACCTGAAGCGCGCATTTCGGAAGATCGCGATGGATTCGCATCCGGACCGCAACCCAGACGATGCAGTCGCGCATGAGCGCTTCAAGGAAGCGAGCGAGGCGTACACGGTGCTGTCGGATCCCGATAGGCGACGGAGCTATGACATGTTCGGCCACTCCGCGGTGGGCGCGGGCGGACCGGCGGTCGACTTTTCCGATATGCCGTTTGCCGACATCTTCGACACGTTCTTCGGCAGCGGCTTCGGAGTGCGCGCCCGTCGCGAGCGGTCGAACCGCGGCGACGACCTCCGCTACGACCTGACGATCACGTTCGAAGAGTCGTTCACGGGCCTGGAGAGGGAGATCGAAGTGCCGCGCCTCGCAGCGTGCGGCCGATGTTCGGGGAGCGGGGCTGAGCCAGGGACCGGCCAGGAGACCTGTCCTGGATGTGGCGGGTCAGGCCAGATCCGGCGGGCGGCGCAGTCGTTCTTCGGCCAGGTCGTCACCACGGCGATCTGCCCCACATGCGGCGGCGGGGGCCGCATTCTCAAGAGCCCGTGTGCGCAGTGTCGCGGCCAGGGTCGCGTTCAGCAGTCCAAGCGGCTGGCTGTGAAGATCCCGGCCGGGGTCGACACGGGGTCGCAGATCCGGATCAGCGGAGAAGGCGAGGCGGGCCTTCGCGGCGGTCCTCCTGGCGACCTGTACGTCGTGCTGCGGGTCAAGCCTCATCCGCAGCTTGCGCGCCACGAGCAGGACGTGGTCTTCGAGCTCCGGGTCAACATGGTCCAGGCCGCGCTCGGCGACCGGATCGAGATCCCCACGCTGGAAGGCCCGGTTGAGATCGCGATTCCCGCCGGAACGCAGCACGGACAGTCGTTCCGGCTGCAGCGTCGGGGCATGCCTGACGTGCGCGGCGGCCGGCGCGGGGACCAGTACGTCGTCGTGCAGATCGTGATCCCGAAGGATCTGGATCCGGAGCAGAAAGCGCTGCTGCGCAGGGTCGGCGGGCTGACCGGCAAGCCCGAGAAAGTGTCGAGAGGATTCTTCGACAAGCTGCGCGACGCCATCTCGCTCGACTGATGCGTCCCAGGCGCCTGGGGCCCGACTGACTGAGTTGCGTCAAGTTCTCGATACACTTCGCACCCAAATGCAGCCCGGCGAGCACCAACTGCCCGCACCCAGATTCAAGCGCTACAGTTCAACCTGATATTGCGACTATCACGTTGAAGTAGTGAAGTGATGGGCGAGGCATAACCTGGACACTTGCGGGGTAATGGATACGTTCAGTAGCTTTGAACGGTATAGAAAAGGAAACAGTGTCTAAAACCATCGATCTAGAACTGACCAGAGCTGAAGTCGAAGTCCTCGAGCTGGAAGCACGTCTCCGGGTGGTTCCCATGAACGACACGCAGCTTTCCGACGCCCTGAAGACCGCCCTCGCGGCCAAGAAGGAGCGCCTGGCCAAGCTGCGTACTCTCCACGCGACCGCCGGCCGGGCGAGCCGGATGGGTAAGGACGGGGAAGACGAGAAGGCGAATCCGCTTCACGCCGGGCGCCGGCCGCCCCTGAAGCGGACCGTCCCCCAGCGGCCCCAGGCCAAGGGCGGTAAGTAGGCCACCATCCGGCGATCGGCCCCTCCGGCCAAGCCTTGCGACCCCCCCGGCGCCACCCCCCAATGAATCGGGAAGACATGCCCACCTCCGCGTAAGCGGGGAGGAGTGAGTTCGCAGCGAACTCGGGTCCCGAACGTTATCGTTCATCGAACTTGGCTAGAGACCTGAGCGCGTCCCCCGCGGCCGACCCCTTGTTTGGGGCGGCATGGGCTGCTGCGGGGGTGCCGCGCTCGAGCCGGTCCTGGAACCTGCCATTGGTCAACGGCCTCGCTGTGGCGGCCATCATCGCCGGCGTTGGTTACCGGCTGTGGCAGGCCCACCTACCTGCCGATGTGCTGCGCGTCGAGGCGGTCTTGTTCGGCCTGGGCATCCTGCTTGGGGTGGTGGCAGTCACGGCCCGCGTTTCGAAGCTCGGCTCCCGGCTCACGGTCCAGCTCCCGATCATGGCGGCGGCCGCCATCCTGGCGGTGCTGGTGCTGGGCGCCGCGGGGCGCTGGCTGGGCGACGATCTACCTCCGCTGGCCGCAGTCAGCTTCGCGGCTGTTTTCCTTCAGTTCGACGTCGGACTCAACTCGCGGCATTTCATCTACGTGTTCGCGATCGCGATCCTCGGCCTGGGAGTGCTCTGGTCCTACGCGGTGACCCAGCTCATGGTCTCGGTCAGCGCGGTCGTCATCTGGACGCTTGTGCTCATGGGCCTGGGCATCCTCGCTTTGCTGACGAGCCGGGCGGTCGCGCGTGATCTCGGCGTTCAGGTCGAGCGACAGAGCTCGCTGCTGGCAACCCTGAGCGACCTTGGTGAGGGGCTCGTGATTACGGAAAGCGGCCGCTTCGTGGCCGGCAACGACGCCTATGTGAACCTCACCGGATATTCGCGCGATGAGCTCGCGGCGATGGCGTCGCTGGTGGACATCGCGCCGGAAGAGCAGCGGGAACAGCTGGCGGCCAACCTGGCGAACAGGCTGTCTGGCCGAAAGGTGCCGGCGCGCTATACCTCCGCGCTCATCACCAAGTCGGGGCGGCGAGTCGAGGTCGAGGTTGCGATCCACCGCGTCACGACGAGGCGCGATCAGCTCTTGGCGCTCGTCAGCGATATCACGGAGCGGCGCCGCGCCGAGGCCGGCGAACGCGAGTCCGAGACGCGCTTCCGCACTTTGTTCCAGCAGGCACAGGCCGGCATGGCGTTCGCGAGCCTCGACGGCCACATCGCCACGGTGAACCCTGCGTTCTGCGAGCTCGTCGGGTACAGCGATACCCAGCTGCGGACCCTGTCGCTGCTCGACATCACTCATCCCGACGACGTCGCGACGCTGCACGAGGCGATGCGCACGATGCTCGCCGGGGAAGAGGAAGGCCGGCGCATCGAGAAGCGGTACACGCGAAAGGACGGCGAGCACGTCTGGGTCGACCTCACCATGCGTCTCGTCCGCGATACGGATGACAGGCCGATGTACTTCCAAACCGTCGCGGTCGACATTCGCGACCGCAAGCGGGCCGAGGTCCTCCAGGCCGCGAGGTTTGCAGTCACCCAAGCGCTCGTCACGTCGCCGGGTTGGGACAACGCCGCGCCGGGCGTGCTCGAGGGCCTCTGCCGGACCCTCGACTGGGAGCTCGCGGAGTACTGGGAGGTCGACCCGGAGCGCGAGGCCATGCACTTCGTCACGTCGTGGAAGCGGCCGGGCCGCGATACCTCGGCGTTCGAAGCGACAGCCACCAATCAGACCTACCGGCGCGGCGAGGGACTCGCCGGCCGCGTGTGGGAGGCGGCCGCACCCATCGCGATGCCGGATCTGGCCGGCGACACGTCCCCTCGCGCCGCCGCCGCGGTCGGGGCCGGCCTGCATGGCATCGTCGGGTTTCCCGTGCGCAGCGGGCGCCGCGTCGTCGCGATGATCTCGCTTCACACCTGGGCCGCTCGCGATCTGGACGACGGTCTCGTGGCCGTCATGAACGATGTCGGCTCCCAGATAGGCGAGTTTGTCGAGCGGAAGCGCGCGGAGGTCGCGCTACAGGAGAGCGAGAAACGCATGCGATCGGTGCTCGACAACGTGTCCGACGGCCTGGCGACGATCGATCAGACCGGCGTCATCGACTCGGCGAACCCGGCGGTCGTCAAGCTCTTCGGCTACGCCGAGCAAGAGCTGATCGGCCAGCAGGCCGACATCCTGATCGCCACCACGCACCGCAGCGCCTTCGACAACTACCTGCAGCGGCGCTTGAAGCTGGACATCCCTGTCAGCGGCGCGCACGAGACGATGGGCAAGCGCAAGAACGGCAGCCTCTTTCCGCTCGAGTTCGTGGTCAGCTCGATGCAGGTCGGCGCGCGTCACCTCTTCATCGCCACGCTGCGCGACATCTCCGAGCGCAAGGCTCACACCGACGCGCTCGAGTACCAGGCGTTGCACGACGCCCTTACGGGATTGCCGAACCGCAGCCTGTTCGGCGACCGCTTGCGCCAGGCGCTCCTCGCGGCGCGGCGCAATCAAAAGATGTTCGGAGTCCTTCTTCTTGACCTCGATCGATTCAAGGACATCAACGACGCGCTCGGACACGACCGCGGCGACAGCCTGCTGCAGGAGGTGACGGCGCGTCTGCGCGGAGTTCTCCGCGCGACAGACACCGTCGCCCGGCTTGGCGGCGACGAGTTCGCAGTGCTGACGACAGACGCCAAGCACCCTGAAGACGTGGTCGCGTCGGCGCGCAAGATCCTCGCTTCGCTTGAAGGTCCATTTGCGATCGCCGATCAGATGGTCGAGACCGGCGCGTCGATCGGGATTGCGATGTACCCAGTGCACGGCGATGACCCGAGCACGCTGCTGCGCCGAGCGGACGTTGCGATGTATGTGGCCAAGCGTTCGGGCGGCGGATATGCGCTCTACCAACCCGAGCAGGAAGCGCAGACGCTGCGGCGCTCAGGCCTTGCCGGCGAGCTCCGCCGAGCGATCCCGCAGGGCGAGCTGGTCCTGCACTACCAACCTCAGATCACTCTTGCCAGCGGCGCGATCCACTCGGTCGAAGCACTCGTGCGCTGGAATCATCCACGCGAGGGCTTGATGCCGCCGGACCGCTTCATTCCCATGGCCGAGGAGACGGGCATCATCCACCCGCTCACCGCGTGGGTCATCGACGCCGCGCTATCCCAGCTGTGCAAGTGGGTCGAGGACGGGCTCGACGTCTCGGTCTCGCTGAACGTCTCACCGCGCAACATCGAGGACCACTCGCTCGAGGAGATGGTTGCCCGCGCCCTCGGCAATTTCAAGGTCGAGCCGAATCGCCTGACCCTCGAGATCACCGAAGGGGTCGCGATGGCGGCCGCCGCGGCGAAGGCGCTCCACCGATTGCACGAGATGGGTGTGCGGCTCGCGCTGGATGACTTCGGAACCGGCTACTCGTCGCTGCTTTACCTGATGCGGCTCCCGGTCAACGAGATCAAGATCGACCGATCATTCGTCGCCGCGCTCGCCTCCGACCCCGACTCCGGCGCCATCGTCCGGTCAGCGGTCGGGCTCGGCCACAACCTTGGGCTTCGCGTGGTGGCCGAGGGCCTGCAGGACAGGATTGCTGAAGCGGTGCTGGTGGAGGCAGGCTGTGACGCGGCGCAGGGTTTCCTGGTCGGGCGGCCCGCCGATGAAGCCGAGATCACGGCACTGCTGATGCAGCAGGCTGGACTCGCCAAAGAAAAGCTGACCGAGTCGATTTGAACGCCCTCGTTCTAGGGGCGAACGGACAGCTGGGCCTGGAGCTCGTCCGCGTGCTCGGCGACCGCAGCGCCGTGCCGCACGATCGCCTCTCGATCACGGACGCCAAGGCGGTTGACGCCTTCATCGCGTCGAGCAAACCGGATGCTGTTTTCAACTGCGCCGCGTACAACGCAGTCGATCGCGCCGAGACTGAGCGGGAGATCGCGTACGCCGTCAACGCCGAAGGTCCGTCCAACGTGGCCGCGGCATGCCGCCGTCATGGCGCGACGCTTGTCCACTTCTCGACCAACTTCGTTTTCGACGGTTCGCACGACGAGCCGTATGTCGAGGCGGACGAGCCCGCCCCTCTTTCCGTCTACGCGGAGTCCAAGCTGGAGGGTGAGCGGCGGGCGCTCCAATCTGGAGCGCGGCTGCTGATCGTCAGGACAGCGGGCGTCTTCGGGCGCGGCGTCAACTTCCCGGTGCGCATTCTCGAGCGCGCGCGGTCAGGTCAGCCGCTCCGGGTCGTGTCCGACCAGAGGATCAACCCGACGTATGCCAGGGACCTCGCCGCCGCGGCGCTCGAGCTCGTCGAGCAGGGCGCCGCCGGGATCGTCCACGCGGTGGCCGAGGGATGCACTGGATTTGACGACTTCGCGCGTGCCGTGCTGGCGGAGTCGGGCGTCGCGGCAGAAGTGGAGTCGGTTCCGACCAGCGCATTGCCTTCGCCCGCCCGGCGCCCGCTCAACGGCTGCCTTGCTTCGACCCGGTACCCGCCCCTCCGGCCGTGGTGGGAAGCCCTCCATGAATGGGCGGCGGAGGCATCCAAAAACCCATAAAAAAGGCTCGGGCCGGGCGATTTCTCGACACCGGCTCCGAGCTTGGCTGCGGGGGGTGAGGTTCTAACTGACGATGATTCCCTGGATTCCTTTCTGAAGGCCTCTGCGCACACGTGCGCAGTGAAAAGTTTGGCACGAAATCCACGAATGAACTGGTCGTTCTCTGCACATTTTCAACGACGAAGCGCCTGCCTCACTCCTGGAATCCCAAGCATGAGGATTGTGCCGGGGACTCCGATTCGTTAATGATGCGTTGCTCCAGCACACGCCTTTGCACAGATTGATCAGTTCGAAGGATGTAGCAACTCGACTTGGCGTGAGCCAGGCCACGGTTTTGCGTGCTGTGGCGCGCGGTCTCCTGCGGCCTGCCCTGATCACGCCGGGCGGCCACAGGCGCTTCAACGCCAGGGATGTCGAGGCTTTTGCCGAGCGGCTCCAGGACGAGCCCGAAGGCGCCAAGCTGGTGAGCACGGGCGAGGCGGCCCGGCTCCTGGGTGTCAGCCAGCCGACTCTGAACCGGGCGGTCCGCCAGGGCCGCCTCCATGCGACCCTGACCACGCCGGGCGGGCACCGCAGGTTCGACAGCGCCGAGCTCAGTGCCGCCCTGTACATCGAGGAAATCCCGTGACGGAAAGCCGGGCCCAGGTCCTGTGGACCGCGTCGGAGCTGGCATGAACCGCTGGTTCCGCCTTGGGGTGCAGACCGCCTTCGGCCTCGCGCTGTTGTGGCTGTGGATGCGCACCGTCTCTCTGCCGGAGGTTGTGTCCCACGCTCGGGTCCACAGCTGGTGGGCGGTGGCCCTCATGCTCTTCCTCGCCCTGGTCACCAGCGTCATCCGAGCTCGGCGCTGGATGCTGCTGCTCCGTCCCCTCGCGCCCGTGGGCATGGTTCGGGCGTTCGCGATGAATGCGGCGGGCAGCCTCCTCAACTACGTCCTCCCGATCCGCTCCGGCGACGCGGCCAGAGCGTGGTGGTTGTGGCGACGCCACCGCATCCCGGCCGGCTCCGCGCTCGCCACGATCGTCATCGACAAGGCATGCGACCTCGCCGCCGTGGCGGTGGTGCTGGCTGGGCTGGGTGTGGTCGCGCTGACTGGGGTCGTGCATGCGCCTCGCGGCCTGGCCGGCGCTGTCGCGCTCGCGATCGCCCTTCTCGCGGCCGTGCTGGGTACGGCGCTTCTCGGACCGCGCATCGCACGGTCGCGCATGGCTCGGCGGGTGCTGCCTCCGAGGATTGCCTCTGGACTGGCCGGCCAGGCATTTGCCTTTCGCGCCGGCGCGCGCGGCCTCTTGTCCCCAGAGCTGGCGGTGCGCCTGGCCGGGCTCACCGCGCTCGCCCTGGCGATCGACGCCTTCAACTTCACGCTCCTGTTCACAGCCGTCGGGATCTCGGTTCCCACTCTCCAGGCGATGGCCGCGTACCCGGCGATCTTGCTCAGCTTCGCGGTGCCCGCCGGGCCCGGCTACCTCGGCAACCTCGAGGTCGCGGGCGCTCTCGTCCTCGGTGGTGGGCTCGGGCTCGCTTCGAGCGTTGCGGCCGGCGCGATCGTCCTCTATCACGGGATCACCGCCTCATACGCGTTGGCTCTCGGCGTGCTGTCGTTCTTCCTGGTCGGCGGCAGGCGTCGCGCTCGCGCCGGTGGGCCGCGACGCATCGCGGTGTTCCATTGCGGCTTCACCTACTCGGGCGGCGGCGAGCGGTTGGTGATCGAAGAGGTCCTGGGTTTGCGCAGGCGAGGCTACGAGGTCGAGTGCTACGCCCCGACGGTGGACGCTACGCGCTGCTACCCGGACCTAATCGGCGAGGTGCGTGTCAAGACGTTTCTGCCGCAGCTGCCGCGATGGCTCCCATTCCGCGAGGCGGCGCAGATGGCGGCGACTTCTGTCCTCATGCCCCTTTATGCGTGGCGCTTCCGCGGCGTCGATGCGATCGTCGGATGCAACCAGCCGAGCGCGTGGATCGCATGGTGGGCGGCGCGCCTGATGGACGTGCCTTACGTCGTCTACCTCAACCAACCAAACCGACTCGTCTATCCCCGCAACATCGACCGCCAGACCGGATGGGTCTCGAACGCCGACTATCGCCTCCTGGCAGCGATTGTGCTGCGGGCCACGCGCTTCGTGGCGTGGGCCGACCGGCGTTCAGTCCAGGAGGCCGACCAGCTGCTGGTCAACGGCGACTACATCGGCGACATCATCCGGACGACCTACCGCCGCGCCGCCATCGACTGCCCCGCAGGATGTCACGTGGCCGCCACTGGGTTCCCGCTGCCGGCCGAATCCAGGTTTGGCGGTGGCCTGACCATCAACGGCTATCCGATCCGCCGGCCGTACGTGCTCCTCACCAACCGTCACTACCCGCAGAAGCGTTTCGACCTCGCAATCAGGGCGGTTATGGAGGTGCGCAAGAGCCAGCCACGCACGCAGCTTGTCATCCCGGGACCGCCGACTTCGCACACCGATTCGTTGAAGACGCTCGTCCGAGAGCTCGGGTTGGAAGATGCGGTGATCTTCCTGGGCGCGATCACCGAGGACGAGCTGCAGTCGTTGTACGAGGGGGCGGCGGTGTATGTGTATCCCGCCCCGGAGGAGGACTTCGGCATGGGCGTGATCGAGTCGATGTCCAAGGGCGTACCCGTGGTGGCGTGGAACCAGGCTGGACCTACCGTCACGGTAGCGCGGGGAACCGGATACCTGGCTGAGCCTCTCGAGGTCGACGACTACGCGGCGGGCATAGCGAAGCTGCTCGCAAGCCGGTCTGAGAACCAGGCCACCGGACAGCGCGCCTTCGATTGGGCGCGGCGATTCGACTGGGAAAGGCACATCGACATCCTCGAGCGAGCAGTGCTCGAAGTCCCTCGCGCGCACGAACAGATCTCCGCCGAGGCAGCGACGGCGTGAGACTCCTCGCCCGAGAGGACGAGGGCGAGGACGAGCCTTATCGCGATCCCACGCGACGACTCCAACCTGGAGCTTGCGATGCAGCTGCACCCGGAGTGGTTCGTCGATGTGGGCACCATGTCCCAGGCCGGCTGGAAGGTCGAAGGCGTGAGCTTGCCGACGATCTCCTGCCCTTACCCGGCTAGTTGACCGACTCAGCCCAGGAGATCAGGTCTCGCAGGCCGCGGTCGAATGCGACCTGCGGTTCCCAGCCGAGATCGTTCTTCGCCTTCGAGATGTCGCTCACGTAAAAGCTCTGGTCGCCCTCGCGCCAGTCGGCGTAGCTGTACTGCGGCTTCTTGCCAGTCAGCTCGCCGATCTGGTCGATGACCTCGAGCAGGTTGCGCTGATTCTCAGGCCCGCCGCCGACGTTGTAGATCTCGCCGCGTGTGATGCCGATCTTGTCGATGACGGTCGCGTAAAGGGAGCTCAGGTCGCGAGCATCCAGCAGGTCGCGCACCTGGGTGCCGTCGCCGTAGATGGTGAGCGGCCTCTCCTTGAGGATCGAGTGCACGAAATGCGCAACCCAGCCCTGGTCCTCGGTGCCGTACTGGTGCGCCCCATAGATGCAGCTCTGTCGCAGCACGACCGTGTTCATGCCGAAGCACCTGGCGTAGTCCCGGACGTACTGATCGGCGGCGCCCTTGCTGCACCCGTAGGGACTGTGGAAGTCGATCGGTTGCGTTTCTTTACAGGCTGCGTTGTTGTGGTCGAGCTTTCCGTACACCTTGTTGGTCGATGCAAAAACCAGCGGAGCGTCATGGTTGTGCAGGCGGACGGCCTCGAGCACGTTCAGCGTGCCGCGCGCGTTGACATCGAAGTCCGTCCCGGGATCGGCCAGCGACGTGGTGACCGCGACCTGCCCGGCCAGGTGGAGGATTGCGTCGTGGTCCCGCACGTGCTCTGGCAGCGCGCCGGCGTTCCTCACGTCCTCTTTGATAAATGCGGTCCGGTTCGGATACCGAGTGATCAGCCACTTGAGATTGCGTTCGGTGCCGGAGCGGCTCAGGTTGTCGAGCAGGGTCACGAACCAGCCGCCCTTGATGAGGTGGATCGCGGCATTGACGCCGAGAAATCCGGCTCCGCCCGTGATCAGGATCCGGCGTTCTGGCTCGGACGGGATGGGCGGCCGCGATTTCGTTTTGGTGAGTCGGTCCGATGGGTCCATCGAAGCGCTTAGGTTATCCCGTCGCAATGCCCCGAAAGAAGGCGATGCTCACGATCCACGACGCGCCGGCGAGCACCAGCGCTTCACGCCTGGCGTTTCCGGTGCGCGAGTACAGGTAGGCGCCCGGCAGGAAGAGGGTGGCGAAGGCTCCGTAGACCATGTGCAGCCAGCCCTGCGTGGGATGGCCGCCCAGGAACAGCGTCGCCAGACCGAGCAAACCCTGCACAGGCGTCAGCGTGGCCATGATCAGAAATGTCGAACGAAATCCGCCGCTGACCTGCATGTTGCGGAAGTAGTGGTACGACCCCCAGAGTCCTAGTAGCAGCCCGAACACGAGGAGCACGCGGGCGCCGTACGCGTGAAGGAAGTTGACCGTTGTCACCAGAGTGGCCCGGCCACTCAGGTCACGCACGCAGCCGGGCGATCTGCTCCCGGAAGTAGTCGACGGTGAGGCGCAATCCCTCTTCGAGCTGGATGCGAGGCTCCCATCCCAGCTCGGCATGCGCCCGCGCGTTGTCGAGCGCGATCCTGTAGACGTCGCCCTTGCGGGAAGGTCCGAACCTTGGCTCCAGCTTGTACTCGGTCAGGATCGCGAGCTTGCGAAACAGGTCGTTCACCGTGACGGGAACGCCGGTGCTGACGTGGTACGTGCCATCGTCACCGCGGTCGAGCGCAGCGAGGTTCGCCGTCGCGACGTCGCCCACGTGCAGCATGTCGCGCGACTGGCTGCCGTCGCCGTCGATCGTCACAGGCTTGCCTTCGATCATCCGGCTGGCGAAGATCGCCACCACGCGGCCTTCCTCCGCGGCGAAGTCCTGACGCGCCCCGTAGATGTTGGCGTACCGAAGGGTCGTGTATCGCATGCCGAAGGTGCGTTGGAACGTCGCGAGGTACTGCTCGAATGCAAACTTGCCCGTGCCATACGGCGAAAGCGGCCGGATCGGATGGTCCTCATCCGCAGGCACGACGTCCGGCTCACCGTACAGCGCGCCGCCGGTGGAGCTGAAGATGACCTTGCGCACGGAGTTGTCGAGGCACGCGCGCAGAACATTGAGGCTGCCGACCACGTTCACCTGCGCGTCGTAGCCCGGATCGGCGACGGATTTCGGCACCTCGGATTGAGCCGCGTGGTGATTGACGACTTCGGGGCTGAACGACGCAACGGCCGCCTGGACCTGCGCCAGCTCGCGGACGTCGACCCGGAACAGGCGTGCGGTGGGATTGACGTTTTCTTCGCGCCCTGTGGTCAGGTTGTCGAGCACCGCCACGTCGTGGCCGGCGGCGATATAGGCGTCGACGACATGTGAGCCGATGAAACCGGCGCCGCCGGTGACGAGAATCTTCACCGAGGGTGACTCTACTGGAAGCGGAAGTCGTCAA
Organism: Chloroflexota bacterium; assembly: GCA_005881275.1. GTDB lineage: Bacteria > Chloroflexota > Dormibacteria > Dormibacterales > Dormibacteraceae > 40CM-4-65-16. The sequence goes on along the minus strand of VBEF01000026.1, from coordinate 15,038 downwards.
GGCAGTACCGGCTGGGGTGGCGACCGCCTTCGTCCGGCGCGTGCTCGCTCGGGCCGAGGACGTTCCGGAGGTCGCGGCTCGCCTGCCTGGAGGCAAGGCCACGGTCGCGGTCCGGATCACGAGCGACGCCGAGCTGGAGCGGTTGAACCGCGCCTACGCCGGCGACGCGCACGCGACCGACGTTCTCTCCTTCGCCGGTTCGGACAGCCACCTGGGCGACATCGCGATCTCGTGGGCGGCGGCGGAGCGACAGGCCGCCGAGTTTGGCCACGACGCAAAGACGGAGCTGGCGTTGCTGGCCGTTCACGGCCTGCTTCATCTGCTGGGCTGGGACCACACGACAGCGGCCGAGCGAAAAGAGATGACGCGCCTGACGGTCGCGGCGCTGGGGCGCTCTGGGATCAGGCTCGCTCCGCGGCGCCTTTAAACTCGGTCGTGCATGGTCTGCGGCGCTCGCCGCGGGCCTACTTGTGTCTGCATGGAAGAGAAGCAAGAGAAGAAGGATCGCGAGGAGCGGCTGATCGTCGGGCTCGGCAATCCCGAGTCGGAGTACGCGGACACGCGCCACAACCTGGGCTTCGCCTGCGTGCGCGAGCTCGCGCGCCGTCTTGGCGTCCCGATGGAGAAGAAGAGGTGGCAGTCGATCGTCGGCCGGTCGGAGGCGAAGGGCGTGTGGCTGGTCATGCCGCAGACCTACATGAATCTCTCCGGGCGGGCGGTGGCGAAGGCGCTGAAGGACACCGCTCTGTCGCCTCAGCAGACCTGGGTCGTGTATGACGAGCTGGACCTCCCCTTGTGCCGGATGCGCATCCGGCGCGGAGGGTCGGGGGCGGGGCACAACGGGGTGAAGTCGCTCATCGAGTCGCTCGGCACAGATGAGTTCGTGCGGTTCCGGGTCGGCATCGGCAAGCCGGCTCGAAAGGGATCGCAATCTGGCGTCCACTACGTCCTCGGACGCTTCACCAAGGCCGAGGCCGAGCGGCTACCGCACGTTGTCGACGGCGTCGTGGACGCGCTGGAGCTCGCGCTGGCCGCCGGTGTCGAGCGTGCGATGGACCGCTACAACAGGCCTGGCGCGCTGGGCTGTGAGGAGTTGGCATGACCAAGCTCTGGGCGGCGGTGGTCGGCGCCGCGCCGCAGCTCGCCGGTTGGATTGGCCGCGGCTCAGGTGGGCTCGACGTGGCGCGGCTGCCTCGGCCGGCCTGGCCAATCGTGGCGGGCGCCGTCGCGCGCGCGATCACGGAGCGCGGCGTTTCCGTGGTCATCCTCGTCCCCGGGCCCGATCGCTTCGCCGACGAGCTTCGCGTCTGGCTCGCCGGAAATCCAGCCACCCATGTGTTCGCCGAGGTCGGGGTTTCGTTTCTGGACCGCCCACCGGCCTTCGACGAGGCGGTGAACCGCCGTCTCGAGGCGATTACCGCGCTGGCCGGTGGCGAACCGATCGTGGTGGTCTCTTCTCGGCGGGCGATCACGCGCCAGACGATCTCCCGGCGGGACCTCCTCGAGAGCACCGTGGAGCTGAGGCCGGGGGCAGGACCGGACCCCGTGTCGGTGGCCGGGCGGCTGATCGAGCTGGGCTACACACGCGAGCCCCTGGTCGAGGAACGAGGGCAGTTCTCGTTGCGCGGCGGCATCCTCGACGTTTTTCCGGCCGCGGCAGATGCGCCGGTGCGTGCCGAGTGGACGGGAGAAAGCGTCGAAACGCTCCGCCTGTTCGATCCGGAGAACCAGCGCTCGGTGATGCCCATCCCGGAGGTGACCATCCGCACCGGCCGCGAGCTCTTGATCGGGCCCGAGCGCGGCGCGGAAGCGGTCGACCGTCTCAGGCGGTCCGTTTCGCTCGACAGGTTGCGGGGTGACGTGCGTTCGGAGTGGGAGGACGAGCTGGTGCGACTGGGCGTGGGCGCGGCTTTCCCGGGCGTCGAGTTCTATGCCGCGTACCTGGACCCGGCCCGGCCGTCGCTCCTTGACCACATGCCCTCCGCTGCGGCCGTGCTGGATTTCGAGCCGGGCCGGCAGCTCGTCGACGCGCGCACCCTGCTGGACGAGACGGCGATGCTCGCCGCGGCCGAAGCCGAGGGCGGTGAGCTCCCGCGCGGGTTCGTGCTGCCCACCGTCACGGCGCTCGACGATTTCGGCTCCAGGCGGCGGCTGACGGTCACGGCCGCCGAAGGAGCCCGCGACGCGATCGACCTCGGCTGGTTCGCGGGCGAGCCGCTGGTTGGCCAGCCGCGGGCGCTCGCGGGGTTCGCGGCCCGGGGTGACTCGGCCTCGATCGTGTTCGCCACCGAGCAGGACGAGCGGCTGCGGGCCCTGCTCGACGAGGCAGGCGTGAAGACCGCGTTGAATGAGATCGATCTCGAGCTGGACCTCGCGCTGGAACCCGACCTGCATCACGCGTCACTCGACATCGCGGCCGGCTGCTCTCAACCCGCGATCGGTTTTCATCTGGCAACGGACGCGGAGCTGTTCGGCCGCTTGCGGCGCCCGTCACGCGGCCGCGCCCGGACGCGCGCCGCCGACCTGACGCGCGAATTCACGCTTGACTTCGCGCCCGACGAGCTCGTGGTTCATGTCGATCACGGCATCGCGCGCTTCAAGGGCATGCGCCTCATCGAGTCGGACGGCGCGCACCGGGAGTACCTGGAGCTCGAGTACGCCGAAGGCGACCGCCTCTTCATCCCTGTCGAGAACCTCGACCGGGTGCAGAAGTATCTGGGCGGAGAGGGCGCTCCGACGCTCCATCGTCTCGGTACCTCGGATTGGTCGCGGGCGCGGGGACGCGCGCGCAAGGTCGTCCAGGACGTGGCCGAAGACCTGCTGAAGATCTACTCGTTGCGCGAAGCGCGGCCCGGCGTCGCTTTCGCGCCAGACACGGCGTGGCAGCAGGAGCTCGAGTCGTCCTTTCCTTATGAGGAGACGCCGGACCAGGTCGCCGCGCTCGCCGAGATCAAGGCCGACATGGAGTCCGACCGGCCCATGGACCGCCTGTTGTGCGGCGACGTCGGATTCGGCAAGACAGAGCTGGCGCTACGCGCGGCTTTCAAAGCGGCGATGAGCGGCAAGCAGGTCGCGGTGCTGGCGCCGACCACGGTGCTGGCGCAGCAGCACTTCCACGTTTTCCGCGAGCGTCTGAAGAACTTCCCGGTTGTGGTCGAGATGCTGTCGCGCTTCGTCGATGACGAGACGCAGGAGCGGACGGTCGAAGGCTTGAAGTCCGGGCACGTCGACATCGTGGTCGGCACGCATCGCCTGCTCCAGCGCGACGTCCGATTCAAGCGCCTTGGGTTGCTTGTCATCGACGAAGAGCATCGGTTCGGTGTCATGCAGAAGGAGCGCCTGAAAAAGCTCCGCACCCAGCTCGATGTGCTCTCGCTGTCGGCGACGCCCATCCCGCGCACGTTGCACATGGCGGTCGGCGGCATCCGCGACATGAGCGTGATCCAGACTCCGCCCGAAGAAAGACAGCCGATCAAGACCTACGTGACCGCGGACGATGACGAGCTGATCAAGGAGGCGGTGGGGCGCGAGCTGCAGCGGGGAGGCCAGGTCTATTTCGTGCACAATCGAGTACGCACGATCCAGAAGGCAGCGGAGCGCGTGAACCGCCTTGTCCCCCAGGCGCGCATCGCGATCGGCCACGGTCAGATGTCGGAAGACAAGCTCGCCTCCGTGATGGTGGAGTTCGAGTCCGGCAAGCACGACGTCCTCGTCTGCACGACGATCATCGAGTCAGGCCTGGACATTCCGAACGTCAACACGATCCTCGTCGAGCGCTCTGACCGGTTCGGGCTGGCCCAGCTCTATCAGCTGCGTGGTCGGGTGGGCCGTTCAGGACGGCGCGCCTATGCCTACTTCCTTTATGACCCTCGCCGGTCGCTGACGGAACAGGCGGACAAGCGGCTCGACGTCATGTCGGGACTGCACGAGCTCGGCCAGGGATTCAAGATCGCGCTGCGCGACCTGGAGATCCGAGGCGCGGGCAACCTGCTCGGCACAGAGCAGCACGGTGCGATCGCTTCCGTCGGCTTCGAGATGTACCTGCAAATGCTGCAGAGCGCGGTGAACAAGCTGCGCACCGGATCCGAGGAGGCCGCGGTGGGGGATGTCCTGTCCACCGAGGAGATGAACCTCGACCTTCCGCTCGACCACTTCATCCCTCGCTCCTACATTCGGGACGAGAAACTTCGCCTGGGCGCGTACCGGCAGCTGGCCAACGCGGAGGACGAGGAGGAGCTGGATTCGACGCTCCGTTCGCTGAAGGATCGTTATGGTCCAGCACCGTCTCAGCTCGACAACCTCGCCTACTCGCTGCGTGTGAAGCTCCGCGGCCGTCGCATCGGTCTGCGCGGCGTGATCGCAGACGGCCACGACATCGTCATCCGCGTCGACCCGCAGCGGTTCCTCGACGTCGAGGAGCTGTCGCGGCGGATGGCGGGTCGTATCGTGGTCGGTCCAAATCGAATCAAGATGCGAAGAAAGGGTGAAGGCTGGCAGGACGACTTGCTGAGCCTGCTGGACGAGATGGCGCAGCTGTACGAATCAGGCCGCGCAGCGCCGGTCGCGTCGGCGCCATGAACTCATCAGAATCGGACGGAGTGGAGAAGCCGTATTCGGACGGGATCGGAGCCATCTTCGAGGTTGTGCACCGGCTTCGCGCGCCCAACGGCTGCCCGTGGGATCGCGAGCAGACTCACGAATCGCTGCGCCCCTACCTGCTCGAAGAGACTTACGAGCTGCTCGAGGCCATCGACTCAGGCGACGACGCGAAGATGATGGAGGAGCTCGGAGATCTTCTCCTGCAGGTTGCCATGCATGCTGAGATCGCGGCTGAGGAGGAGCGCTTCGACGCCAAGCAGGTCTCGGAGGCGGTGGCGGCCAAGATGGTCAAGCGCCATCCTCACGTTTTCGGCGACGTATCGGTGGCGAACGCGGATGAGGTCTTGCGCAACTGGGAGCACCAGAAGATGCACGAGGCGCGCAAGGCGGGCGGCGAGGAATCGGTCGTCGATCGGGTGCCCTCTAGCATGCCGGCCCTCGCCTGGACGCTAGGCCTTCAGAAGAGAGCGGCGCGCGTGGGGTTTGACTTCGCGTCGCCCGCCGCCGCGGCGGAATCCCTGGCCGAAGAGGCTCGCGGTCTGGCCGAGATCAACGACCACGATCGAGCCTTCGAGGAGATGGGCGATCTGCTGTTCGCGGTCGTGTCGCTGGCGCGCAGCTTGAAGATCAACCCGGAGGATGCGCTCCGTGTCGCGGGGCAGAGATTTCGACGCCGCTTCGCGGCCACCGAGTCAGCCGTGCGTCGTGAGGGCAAGAGCCTTGGCGACCTGGGAGAAGAGGAGAAGCTCCGGCACTGGGAGGAATCGCGGTAGCCATTTGATATAGTCGCCCCCTCCTAGACGTCGCAGAAAACAACGCAGCATGAGACAAAGCAGAAACTTGACCGTTGCGGGCAGCGTGCGCACCAACTCCTTCGGCGTGCGCAAGACGGTCGTCGGGCTGGCCGCCGCGGCGGCGCTGGTGTGGGCCGGCATCGCCTTCGCCCAGGAGGCTTACATCGGCCACAAGCTGAGCCAGCAGGTGTCCGATCTGCGCAAGCAAAACACCGAGATCGCTGCGCAGAACGCGGGCTACCGCAAGGACGTCCAGGGGCTCACTAACGGCACCGCCGACGAGGAGGAGGCAAGGCTGAACGGCTACGCCAAACCGAACGAGAAGACCTACCTCGTGACCACGCCTCCCAGCCCGTCGCCAAACGCTTCGCCCCACCCCTGAGGGGAGGGGGGCAAATGAGCCGGGTATAATTCACATCGCGGAGTGGAGCAGCGGCAGCTCGTCGGGCTCATAACCCGAAGGTCGTCGGTTCGAATCCGACCTCCGCAACCACTCTGATCCCAAGCCCCAGCCGCGCATGCGTGCCGGAAGGAAATGAACAAGAGAAAGCGCGTCGCGATCGCGAAGCACCGGAAGAAGAAGCAGAAGCTGAAGGCGCGCGCCCAAGCAACTCGCTAGGGCCCCTAAAGTAGGCGCGGCGGTGCCGTAGCTCAGGTGGTAGAGCGCGCGACTCATAATCGCGTTGTCGCTGGTTCGAGTCCAGCCGGCACCACCATGGCTGAGCTCTCCACCGCGCGAATCCTCGTCGCGGTTTCGGGCGGCCCCGATTCGACCGCGCTTCTCTTGGCGCTCCATGAAGCCGGCCGTGACGTAGTCGCCGCGCACTTCGACCACGCGCTCCGCGAAGGCTCTGACCAGGTCGCCAGAGAGGTGGCGGCGATGTGCGCCGGCCTCGGCGTCCCCGTGATCGCCGAGCGCAGGACCGAGCCTCTCCCGAAGGGCTCGCTCCAGGCCGCGGCACGAACGCTGCGTTACGCCTTCCTGGATCGTGCCCGCGCCGAGTCGCGGGCTGACGTGGTTGCGCTTGCGCACACTGCGGACGATCTGGTCGAGGGTGCGGCCCTGCACATGTTGCGAGGTTGTGGCCTCGCGGGCTTTCGCGGCATGCCTGCCCGGCGCGGCCACCATGTGCGTCCCTTTCTCGGCGTGTGGAGACGCGACGTGCGTGAGTTCCTCGAACAGCGCGGCGTGGTCGCGTACGAAGACCCGGCCAACGTCGACACCCGCTTCGCGCGCGTGCGAGCGCGTCTTCTTATCCTGCCCTCCCTGGAGCGCGATCGGCCGGGTATCCTGCGCCGGCTCCACGCGGCCGCCCTTGCCGCGTCGACGTGGCACGACGTGGCTGCCCGCGAGGCTTCCCAGAGGCTTGCCGCCGGACCACTCACCGGGACCGGGCTGCGGGCCTTAAGCGACGCGGCGGCCTCCGCGGCGCTTCAGCTCCTGTACGTGCAGGCAGGCGGTTCCGAGCCCGGTTTGTCCCGAGCCCACATCGCAGCGATGCGGCGACTCGCCGAGCCGGGTCCAGGAGGTCGAGGCGTAGATCTTCCCGGCGGCCTGCGTTTCCGTATCGTGGGGGACCTCATGCAGGTAGTTCCATCGCGGCTCCGCTCCCGCGAGGCGACGCGCCTCGACGTGAGGGCTTGCGCGGGATGCGCCGACGGGCACGCCGCTCACCTTCGCCCGGGGCTGCGCCTCAGCCTGGGGTTCCGCCGGCCCGGGCTGCGGATGCGTCCGGTCGGCGGCCGAGGAACTCGCAAGGTCCAGGACATCTTCGTCGACGCGCGCGTGCCGCGCGAAGAACGCGACGGGTGGCCGCTTGTGTTCGCAGGCGAGCGGCTGGCATGGATTCCGGGCATCGCGATCGAGGCCGATCTCACCCGGCGCCCCGAAGAGCGCGGCCTGCATGTGACTGTTACGCCTATGCCGGTTGCTTCCGCAGGGAAAATTGCTAGGCTAGAAACTCCAAAAGCCCGCGAGGAGATCTAATTGTTGAGTCGCTTCCCCCGCTCCAGCCTCTTTTACTTTGCATTGGTCGTCGTTCTCGGTCTCATTTTCTGGTTCACCTGGACCTCGATTCAGAACAGCCAGAACCAGAGCGACTGGACATATACGCAGCTGATCGACCATGCCAAGGATCACCAGGTCAGCGACCTCGAGATCAACGGGACCGACGGGATCGCGGCCGAAACCGGAGGCAAGAAGCACAACGTCGTGCTGCCTGATTGCAGCAGCGGCTGCTCGCAGCTCCTCACAGAGATGCAGACCGACGGGGTCAACGTGAAGTTCGACAAGAACTCAGGCAGCAGCTACCTGATCAGCGTCCTGCTGCCGAACATCATCCTCGTGATCCTCATCGCCGCCTTCATGTGGTGGGTGCTGCGGCAGACGCAGAGCGGCAACAACCAGGCCATCTCGTTCGGCCGCTCGCGGGCGCGGATGATCGCCGGCGATAAGCCGGCCATCACCTTCGCGGACGTGGCCGGGGTCGACGAGGCGAAACAGGAGCTGACCGAGATCGTCGAGTTCCTCAAGTACCCCGAGAAGTTCGTCGCCCTTGGTGCTCGAATTCCGAAGGGCGTGCTGCTGGTGGGGCCCCCGGGAACCGGAAAAACCCTGCTCAGCAAGGCAGTCGCCGGCGAGGCCGGCGTTCCGTTCTTCTCCATCTCGGGTTCGGAGTTCGTCGAGATGTTCGTCGGTGTCGGCGCAAGCCGCGTCCGCGACCTGTTCGACCAGGCCAAGAAGAACTCTCCATGCATCGTGTTCGTGGACGAGATCGACGCCGTCGGACGCCAGCGAGGCGCCGGCCTGGGCGGCGGCCATGACGAGCGCGAGCAGACGCTGAACCAGCTGCTGGTCGAGATGGACGGCTTCGACACGAACACGCACGTCATCGTCATCGCGGCGACCAACCGCCCAGACGTGCTCGATCCGGCGCTGTTGCGCCCGGGCCGGTTCGACCGCCACGTGACGCTGGACCGCCCTGACATCAAGGGTCGCCGCTCGATCCTCGATGTGCACGCGCGCAACAAGCCGCTCGACTCGACCGTCGACCTCGACGTGCTCGCGCGGCAGACGCCTGGCTTCAGCGGAGCCGACCTGGCGAACCTGATCAACGAGGCCGCGATCCTCGCCGCCCGCGCCAACAAGAAGGTGATCGGGATGGACGAGCTCGAGGAGGCGATCGCGCGTGTCATCGCCGGCCCTGAGCGGAAGAGCCGGCGCATCTCCGACAAAGAAAAGGAAGTCATCGCCTACCACGAGACCGGCCACGCCCTCGTCATGAAGGCGCTACCGCACACCGACCCCGTGCACAAGATCTCGATCATCTCCCGCGGGATGGCGCTCGGCTGGACGCTGAGCCTGCCGGAGGAGGACAAGTACCTGGTCTCGCGCGACGAGCTGATGGACCAGATCGCCGGAATCATGGGCGGGCGCGTCGCGGAGGAGATCGTCTTCGGCGATATCACCTCCGGCGCGGAAAATGACATTCAGAAGGCGACGCAGATCGCGCGCCGGATGGTCACGCAGTGGGGCATGTCGGACAAGCTCGGCAATGTCCAGATGGGCCATCGGGAAGAGCTCGTCTTTCTGGGCCGCGACCTGGGTGAGCAGCGCACCTACTCGGAAGAGGTGGCGGCGATCATCGACGAGGAGATCCGCAGCATCGTCGACCACGGCTACCAGACAGCCAAGAGCGTGCTGACCAAGTCGCGGTCGAAGATGGACGCGGTGGTCGAGCGGCTCAAGATCGTCGAGACGATCGACGGCAAGGAGCTCGACCAGATTCTGGCCGGTGAGGAGCCGCGCTCTCCGGCCGCGGCCGGCTCGTCCGCAGGCTGAGTTTCCGAGCCACTCCAAAACGCCGGAACTTCTAACAGTCGCCGGCCGGGGCAACCTCGGCCGCAGCCTGGCCCGGGCCCTGCATGCCCACCTTGTGCCTGCACGCACCGGTTTCCGTCTGCCGCGCCGCGGTTTGCTGTTTCTGGCCATCCCCGACGCTGCTGTCAGCGGAATGGCGACTCGCATCGCGCGCATGGAGCCGCCGGCGGAGCTGGCCGTCGTTCACCTGAGCGGTGCCCTCGGACTCGGCGCGCTGGGCGCGCTCGAGGGCAACCCGCGCGGCTCGTTCCATCCCTTGCAATCGTTTCCCTCGCCCCGTGGGCCGGAGGCGTTCCGCCGGATCACGATCGCGGTCGATGCGACCTCGCCCGCGCTCCGGCGCCAGTTGTCGGCGCTGGCCCGCAAGCTCGGGGCCCGCCCCAGGCACGTCGACGACAGCCGCCGCGTTCTGTACCACGCTGCCGCCGTGTACGCGTCGAACTACGTCAACGTCGTCATCGCCGAGGCGGTGGCGATGTTCGGGCGCATCGGCTGGAGCGAGGGCGAGGCGACGCGGGCCCTGATGCCGCTGGTCGAGGGCGCCGTTGAGAACATCCGCAAGCGTGGGCCGGTCCAGGCCCTGACCGGACCTGTCAGACGGGGCGACGCGGAGACGGTCGCGCGCCACCTCGAGGCGGTGGAAGACCCCAATCTTTATCGTATGCTCGGCCTGGTCGCGCTCGAGATCGCGAAAAAGGCGGGACTCGATCCCGCTGCGGCGGAGCGGACCAAGAGGGCGCTGACCCGAGATGTGGCAGCGACCCGAAGGAGAGGTCGCAGATGACCACGGTGCTGGACATCCAGCGGTTCAAGGACGAAGGCCGGCGCTTTGCCGTGCTCACCGCTTACGACTTCCTCAGCGCCCGGATCCTCGACGAAGCGGGGATTCCGATCCTCCTCGTCGGCGACAGCCTCGGCATGGTCATGCTGGGCCATCCGACGACTCTGCCGGTGACCCTCGACGACATGCTCCATCACGCCAGGGCCGTCGCCCGCGGGTCGCGGCAGGCGCTGCTCGTGGGCGACCTGCCATTCATGTCGTACCAGGTGTCGACCGAACAGGCGATCGCGAGCGCCGGGCGCTTCATCCAGGAAGCCGGAATGCATGCGGTCAAGCTCGAAGGCGGTGGACCGGTGATCGAGATCACGCGGCGCCTCGCCGAGATCGGCATTCCCGTGATGGGACACCTCGGGCTCACACCGCAGTCTGTCCACACGATGGGCGGCTTCAAGGTCCAGGGTAAGACGGATGCCCAGGCGGCCCGCATCATGTCCGACGCCAAGGCCCTGGAGCAGGCCGGCGCGTTCAGCGTTGTGCTGGAAGGCATGCCCAGCAAGCTGGCGAACACAATCACGCAGACGCTGCGGATCCCCACCATCGGCATCGGCGCCGGACCTGGAACGGACGGGCAGGTCCTGGTTCTGCACGACATGCTCGGCCTGACCACCGGTAAGGCGCCGAAGTTCGTCAAGCGGTACGCGAACCTCGCCGAGGACATCGCCCGAGCTGCGACGGCCTACTCCGATGACGTCCGGACCGGGAAGTTTCCTGGACCGGAGCATGAGTACTCGGCCAACGGATCCGCGCCCGCGAAGGATCGCGAAGAGGTCAGGTACGGCGGCTGAAGCCCGACCGAACATCCGCCCTGTCGTAATCCAGGCGCCCGGCGCGATGCTCGAAGCCTCACGCCGGTGGCGGTCCGCCGGCCGCTCGATCGGCCTCGTCCCGACCATGGGCGCTCTGCACGCGGGCCATCTGAGCCTGGTCGATGCCGCACGGCGGGAGAACGAAATCGTCGTCGTCAGCATCTTCGTCAACCCGATCCAGTTCGGACCGAACGAAGACTTCGAGCGCTACCCGCGCGATCCTGAGCGCGACGCCGTGCTTCTGGGCGAGGCGGGCGTGGACGCGATCTACGAGCCGCCGATCGCGGCGATGTACCCGCCTGGCGCGAGCACCCGGGTCCGCGTGGGGGGCGTGGCCGAACCGCTCGAAGGCAAGGCGCGTCCAGGGCATTTCGAGGGGGTGGCCACGGTCGTGACCAAGCTTTTCGCGGCGGTGCAGCCGGATCGAGCCTACTTCGGTCAGAAGGACGCGCAGCAGGTCGCGGTGGTCAAGCGCCTCGTTCGCGATCTCGATCTTGGGGTGGGCGTCCGGGTGGGGGAGACCGTGCGCGAGCCCGACGGGGTGGCCCTGAGCTCTCGCAACGTGTACCTCGACCCGGCCGAGCGACGGGCAGCCGCCGGGATCAGCGCCGGCCTCCTCCAGGCGGCATCCGCATACGCCGCAGGGGAGCGCCGGCTGGACGTGCTGCGGGAGCTCATTCGCGCCCGGCTCGCCGCGGAACCGCTCGTTCAGCTCGAATACGCGGAGCTGGTCGATCCTGACACGTTCAGCGCGCCTGGGACGCTCGCGGTGATCGCCGCCAGGGTGGGGAAAACCAGGCTTATCGACAACCTGGATCTATCGAAACCTGCCCCCGGGTAGATCCTGAGTTCTGCGTTACAATTGACGTTCGTTTTGGCGGAGGCCGTTTTGACGACCAAGACCACATCAATAATCTCTAGGGGGTTCGTAATTTGTCCATTGAGTCTGGTGCCGTCCTGACCGAAAACGAGGAGGGGACCGACCAGGATTCATCCGCAGCGATGACCATGGAGGACTACCTCCACTTCGAGGAGGAGGCCTTCAAAACCCCCAACCACGGGGACATCGTGGATGGGATCGTCGTACGAGTCGACCCGGACGAGGTCCTCGTCGACATCGGGGCCAAGGCCGAAGGCGTCATCTCGAGCAAGGAGCTCGGACTGCGCGGAGACGTGGATTCCGAGCTCGAGCCCGGCGACCAGATCAAGGTCTACGTCCTCCAGCCCGAGAACGAGGAAGGCAACGTCGTCCTCAGCCTGCGCCGTGCGCGTGCCGAGACGACCTGGATCGTGGCCGCGGAGAAGCAGACCGACGGAACCGTGATCGACGCCGACGTGCGCGAGCAGAACAAGGGTGGTCTGATCGTCAACATCCTCGGCCTGCGCGGCTTCCTGCCGTCGAGCCAGGTGGCGCGTGCCTATGCCGGCAGCCTCGAGTCGCTGGTCGGCAAGCGCATCCCGGTCAAGATCCTCGAGGTCAACCGCAAGCGGAACCGGCTGATCGTCAGCCAGAAGGCGGCGGAGGACGAGGACCGCGCGCGCAAGCGCGAGGAGCTCTTCAGCCGGCTGCAGACCGGGGGCACGGTGAAGGGCACCGTCTCCGGAATCACCAGCTACGGCGCGTTCGTCGACATCGGCGGTGCGGACGGCCTCATCCACATCTCCGAGCTTTCCTGGGACCGTGTGTCCAAGGTCACCGATGTCCTCCAGCTGGGCGAGGAGGTCACCGTCAAGGTGATCAAGCTCGACCCGGAGCAAACACGCATCTCGCTGTCGCTTCGCCAGCTGCAGCAGGATCCATGGGAGCGGCTCGTCCAGTCGATGCCTGTCGGCTCGATCGTGGAGGGTCAAGTGACCAAGACGAAGAAGTACGGCGCCTTCCTGCAGATCATGCCGGGCATCGAAGGCCTCCTCCACATCTCCGAGCTCTCGTGGGATCACGTCGAGCGGACCGAGGACGTTTTGAAGGTGGGCGAGACGGTGCAGGTCAAGGTGATCGGCATCGATACGGCCCGCCGTCGGATCTCGCTGAGCCTCAAGCAGCTCTCAGCGCCACCGGCGAGCTTCGCCGGGCCCCGCGCGGAGCACCGTAGCGACGAGTATCCGGAAGTCGACGACGAGGAGTAGCTAGCCGCCGAGCGCCGACAGGCGCTGTGCCGCAGGGCTGTAGTACGGGTCGATCTCGAGGGCGCGCCGATAGGCGTCGCGCGCCCGCGTACGGTTCCCCAGCCCAAGCTCGCGGTCGCCAAGCGTGACGTAGAAGCCTGGCTCGGTCTCGCCGAGGGCGGCGGCCTGGCGCAGCTGTTCGATCCCGCCCAGCGCCCAGTGGTACTGGGCCTGCAGCGGATCGACCTTGACCGCGAGGTCGGCGCGGCCCTTCAGGTACCAGACGTCGGCGAGGACCGGGAAGACGGCGAAGACGATCGCGGCCAGCACAAGCCCGACCGCTCCGATGGATCGTCCGGCCTGGCCCCTCCGGCCCTTCGGGCCACCTCCCAATGAATGGGGAGGAGCGCTGACTGCGCTCCATAGGGCTCCTGCCAGGAGCCAGAACGCGCCCGTCGCCGGGGCCCAGTCGAAGTTGAAGAGGACCCACGCGGAGTAGCCGGCCAGCGCCGCGGCGAGGCCGCCGACGTCAGGCGCAGATCGCTTTTGCCAGGCGCCTTGGAGCAGAACGACGAGAACCCAACCCAGAGCTGCCAGCCCGAGCAGGCCCTGAGTCGCCGCCACGTCCAGCGGCCCCGAGTGGATCCGGTCGAACGTGACCAGGCTCGCATAGTCCTGGCTCAGGAAATGTCCGAATGACAGTCCCGTCGCGTCTTCGCCCCAACCGGTGAGCGGGCGCGCGCCGATCATCCGGAGGCCGTCGCTCCACAGGTGGAGACGCAGCTCCGGCGGGTCATTGTTGAGGACACGCAGCGGCGAGGCCAGCAAGACGAACAGGGCGATCCCGACCACCGAGGCGGCGCCGGCGCCGATGGCCAGGCTGAAACGCCGTGGCACTGTGAATACGATCAGGGCGAGGCAGCCGGCGAGGACGCCGAGTCCGCCGCTGCGCGAGGTCGTGACGAGCAGGCCCGCACCCATCACGACCACCGCGGCCGCCCAGGCCAGCGCGGCTGGCGTGCCTCGGCGTGCTCGGTCGACCGCGAGCGGAATGCCCATCACGGCGAGCCCCGCCAGCAGGTTTGCGTTCCCGAGGTCGCCATCAGGCCGAAACGGCGCGTGGTAGGCCCACTGGAGCCACCCCTTGAGGCACGCGATGGAGGTGCCGAGCACAAAGGCGGCGACAAGCCAGTCCCGCTGACGCTTTGAGCCCAACAGCCACACCGACGACGCCAGGAGGCCGAGGTAGGACAGGCGCATCGGCAGGGACTCGTATCGTGTGTACGAGCCGGCGAGGCTCAGCGGCCAGGAAACGGACGTCAGGAATGCCAACAGGGAGGCGCCGGCCGCAGCGATTAGAGGCCAGCGTAACGTGCCAAGTCGGGGTCCGTTGGGGACTAGAAGGGAGGTTCCGACGGCAAGACAGGCGCCGCCGATCACAATCGAGGCGCGCGGGAGGATGTAGGAATCGCTTGCGGAGGGTATATAGACAACCGGCAGCGTTAGGGCGATAGCACCGGGAAGGAAGCCACCGAGGCTTCCGAGAAGGTGCTTCACAGCACCACTCTTAATCGAAATCTACTTCCAGAGTTGGACGTTATATTAGGTGCAGAGGTACCGCCGGGTACCAAAGCAAAGACGAGGAGGTGCTGGCCCCACCTAAGCAGTAAGAGGAGTCCAGGAGGAAAGGGACCTTGTATCCGTTTGAGAGATTTACTGAGCGGGCCAAGAAAGTTCTGACGCTCGCTCAAGAAGAAGCAGAACGATCGCACCACAGCTATATCGGCACCGAGCACCTGCTCCTTGGCCTGCTCCGTGAGGGCGAAGGCCTTGCCGCCAAGGTTCTGAACAACCTTGGCGTGGAGATCGGCAAAGTTCGCCAGACCATCGAGTCGGTTCTGGGTCGGAACGAGCGGATCATCATCCAGCAGATCATTCCGACGTCGCGCGTGAAGAAGGTGATCGAGATCTCCTTCGAAGAGGCGCGACGCATGGGCCACAACTACGTCGGC
>VBEF01000082.1 GCA_005881275.1 Chloroflexota bacterium | reverse complement strand
ACCCGACGTGCGCTGGGCGGCCTAGCCTCCAGCCACCGCCGGCACGATCGAGATCTCGTCCTTCTCCCCCACCTTGGCCCCCAGCCCGGAGCCGAGACGCACGTCCTCGTCGTTCAGATACACGTTCACGAACTGGCGCAGGTCGCCGTTCTCATCCAGCAGACGGTCCTTGAAGCCCGGGTACTTGGCGTCGAGCGCGACGATCGCGCCGACGAGGTCGGTGGCCTCGACGTCGACCGTGATCTGCCCTTCCGAAAGGCGGCGCAGCGGTCCGGGGATTCGAAATTGAGCCATCAGCTAGATACTCACCTTTTCGCGAAACGACTTCATGGTCGGTTCTATTTCGACATGCTTCGAGGAGTGGCCGTTGGCCGAGGCGAGCACATCGGCCGTCTTCAACCCGTGTCCCGTCACGTAGGCGACCACCACCTCATCTCCCTTCCAGCGGCCGGCCCGCGCCAGCTTGGCCAGGACGCCGATCGTGACGCCACCCGCGGTCTCTGTGAAGATCCCCTCGGTGCGTGCCAGCAGCCGCATCGCGTCGACGATCTCCTCCTCCGTCACGGCCTCCACCACGCCACCGGTCTCGCGCGCGATGCGGTTGACGTAGATCCCGTCCGACGGGTTGCCGATCGCGATCGACCGCGCGATGGTGTCCGGCTTGACCGGCAGCACCCGGTCAGGAGTGTCGGAGTGAAACGCGTTGTACACGGGTGCGCAGCCCAGAGCCTGCGCTCCCGTGAACGCGGGCACGCGATCGCCGCGCACCAGCCCGAACTCGATGAGCTCGCCCGCCGCCTGGCGGTGTCGCACGAACTGACATCCGCTCGCGATCGGGATGATGATCTCGTCCGGCAGCTTCCAGTCGAGCTGCTCGGCGGTCTCGAACGTCAGCGTCTTGGAACCCTCCGCGTAGAAGGGGCGGATGTTGATGTTGCAGAACGCCCACGGCGTCGACTCGAGAAGCTGGCTGCACAGGCGGTTCACGTCGTCGTAGTTGCCGCGGACGGCGACCACGTTGGGATCGAACACGCTGATGCTCGCGACCTTCGCGGGCTCGAGGTCGACCGGGATGAACACGAAGCACTCCAGTCCGGCGCGAGCCGCGTAGGCCGCCACCGCGTTCGCCAGGTTCCCGGTCGACGCACAGGCGATCGTCTCGAAGCCGTGCGCCCGCGCCCAGCTGATCGCAACTGAGACGACCCGATCCTTGAACGAGTTGGTCGGGTTCATGCTGTCGTTCTTCAGGTAGAGGTTGCGCAGGCCCAGCTCCGCGCCCAGCCTGTCCGCCTTGACCAGTGGCGTGAGGCCCTCGCCCAGCGTGACCACAGAGACCGAGTCCTCGACCGGAAGAAGGTCGCGGTAGCGCCACATCGACTTCGGCCCCTGCTCGATCCGCTGCCGGCTGACGATCTTCTTCAGAACCGCCTTGTCGTACACAGCGTCGAGGGGTCCGAAGCACATCTCACAGACGTGCGTCGCCTGCAGCTCGTACTCGGCGCCGCACTCGCGGCAACGCAACCCCAGCAGCTTCGGCACGCGCCTCAGTTTAGAGAGCGCGAATCTGCAGCCACCATCGGTATTCGGCGCCCGGCTCGAGCAACGGCGGGGGCGCCGCGGGGTCGGGGCGATCGTTACCCCCGGTCGCCGGCTCGATCGCGACCTGCCTGTAGCCACCCAGGTCGCCGTTGCAAGCCCAGATCCCAACATAGGGAGTGAGCTCCGAGTCCCACCGCAGCTCGATCGCGATGCCGGACCTCCATCGCAGGGTGAACCTGTCGGCCGACCCCTTGGGCAGGAAGACTTTGGCGCTCAGCCCCTCGCCAAGGTCGGGCACTCCGCCGCCCATCCCTGTCTCGTACTGGAAGAGCGGATGCGCGCACCAGTAGGCGAGGTGCGGCTCGGCCCCGACATTCCGGTACGCGTAGTCAACCTGGACGGCATCATCGAGCTCGATCGACCGCTCCAGCTCCCAGGGCACCACCCGGCCGCGACACCGCATCACGCCGGGTCGCACCGTCTCCCACGGCAGTCGCCACGCCTCGCCGTGATCTGGAAGGGTGTCGGTGGCGACGACGTTCGGCACCATCTCGTCCCAACCGAATGCACCGCCCTCGACAAACCCTTTGGTAGGCTGGTCGACTCCGATGCCCTGGTCCAGGAGTTCCTCGCCATCGAGGCGGAGAGATGTGATGCGCCCGCCCCGTTCCGGCCGGATCGCCACCGCCCACCGTTTCGCAGCCAGTCTCACGGCGGCGCCGATGCTAGCTCTCCTCCTCCTGTCGGCGTGTGCCCCTCGCTCCGCAGGACCCGTTCACCCCAGCCCCACGCCGCTCGCCGCCGTCCAGACGCCGTCGGACTCGTCGAGCCCCGACCCAACACCAACAGCCACACCCACCCCATCGCATGTGTTCGTCATCGTGATGGAGAACCGCTCCTACAGCCAGGCGATCACCGGGCGGTACACATCGCAGCTGGCCGCGCAGTACGGCGTCGCCACGAACTACCGCGGCGTCTCGCATCCGAGCCTGCCCAACTACCTGGCGATGACCTCAGGCACCACATGGGGAATCACAGACGACGGATTTCACAACCTGCCCGCCGGAGGGCTCGGCGCGCAGCTGACAGAAGCCGGTATCGAGTGGCACGCCTACATGGAAGGCATGACGGGCAGCTGCTTGCGCAACGGCAACGGCTACGCGCTGAAGCACAATCCATTTGCCTACTACGGAAGCGCGTGCCCCGCGCAGGTCGTGCCGTTCAGCCAGTTCTCCAGAGATATGGCAGCCGGTGTTCCCCGTTTCGTGTGGATCACCCCGAACATGTGCCACGACGGCCATGACTGCTCGACCGCGATCGCAGATCAGTGGCTTGCGGAGACTGTGCCCACCATCCTCGCGAGCAGCGCCTGGCAGAACAACGGCGTGCTGTTCATCACCTGGGACGAGGGTGAGGACAGCGCCAACTCCGTGCTGACGCTGGCCATCCAGCCGGATCCGCTGAACCACAGCAGCGCCAAGCCCTACAACCACTACTCCCTCCTCGCGGCCATCGAGGACCGCTTCGGGCTGGCTCGGCTCGGCTCGGCCGCCCAGGCGGAGCCCATGACCGACCTCCTCGCGACGAAGCCGCCACCTCGGCTACGGAATGGCGCCTGACCCCGCGCGCCCCAGGGCGCCGGTCCAGTAGGTGATCGACTCGAGGAACTCCTCGTCCACCTTCACGCCCAGGCCTGGCCCCGTCGGGACCTTCAGCCGCCCATCGTGCAGGACGAACGGCTCAGTGATGTCGCGGCGGTAGTAGCGGTCGGAGGCCGAAGTATCGCCGGGAAGCGTGAAGTTCTGCATCCCCGCCATGGCGACATTTCCGGCGCGCCCGATTCCCGTTTCGAGCATGCCGCCCATCCACACCGGCACGCCGCGCGCCGCGCACACGTCGTGGATCTTGCGTCCTTCCAGGTAGCCGCCGACGCGACCCGGCTTGACGTTGATCACCCGGCACGCGCCAAGCTCAATCGCGTCGGACGCGGCTTGCGCGGAGGTGATGGACTCGTCGAGGCAGATTGGCGTGCGCACGGTCTGGGCGAGCTTGACGTGCGCGAGGACCTGGTCCTCGGGCAGCGGCTGTTCGATGAGCAGCAGGCTGAAGGGATCGAGCTTCGCGAGGTGCTCGGCGTCGTTGAGCGTGTAAGCGGTGTTCGCATCGACCTGGAGCGCCACGTCGCCGAACCGCTCCCGCACCGCTCGGACTGGCTCGACGTCCCACCCGGGCTTGACCTTCAGCTTGATCCGCCGGTAACCCTGGTCGAGATAGTCGCCAACGGTCTTCAGGAGCTCGGCGATGGAGCCGTGGATGCCGACGGACACCCCGCAGTCCACCTCTTCTCGCACCGCGCCGAAAAATTGCGCGAAGGACTCGCCGTGAGCGCTCAGCTCCGCATCGAGCACCGCCATCTCGATCGCCGCTTTCGCCATCGCGTGGCCGTGCACCGGACGAAGCAAGCTCGCCACGTCCGCGGCGGCGAGGTCGCGGTTGAGCAGGCGTGGAATCAGATGGTGAATCAGCACGTGCTGCGCTCCGTCGACGTATTCCGACGAGTAGGTCGGTACCTCGCCGGCCACGCACTCGCCCCAACCTTCACCCTCATCGCTGATCGCCTTGAGCAGCAGGATGTCGCGCTCGGTCTGGACGCCGAATGATGTCTCGAAGGGCGCGACGAGCGAGAGCCGGATGCGCCGCAGCTCAACCGACTCGAGCTTCATGCGCCCAGGGTAAGCCGGTCGTAGACGATCTGCGACCACGACTCCATCGCCAGGTAGTACATGCGCATCTCATCGAGGGTGAGCAGCTCGCCGGCCAGCTTGTCGGTCTCCCGGATCGTGATGGTGGGAGTATCGCCGTCGACCACGAACACGACGCCGAGATGGACCTTCGACACCGGCGAAGAGTCCTCGTTCAAGAAACCGAGCAGCCTCGCCTCGAACGTGCCCTGATAGACGACCTCCTCCTCCCACTCCCGTTTGAGCCCGTCAAGGATCGGATCGCCGGCCCCGAGGTCGCCAGGGTTGATATGGCCGCCGACGCCCAGCGAATACTGCTTGCGCAGGCGCCTCTCGGATGAGGCACGAAGGCGGTGCGTCAAGAGGTAGCGGTCGTCGTGCCGGAAGACGACGTAGGGAATGATCTGCTGGAAGGTGGGATCGTTCTCCACCTCGGCGCGCGGCTTGAAAAAGTGTTTGTCGCGGATCGTCTTCTGATGGCGCTCCAGGTTTTCAGTCACGAAACCGTGCCAGGCCCCGTCTGGAAACATGTCCTCGCGCTTCACAACGAGAACCTGCTCGGTGGCGACGCTCACGGCACCATGCGGACGAGGCCGCGGCCGAACACGGCGATCAGCTCTGCGGTCCGGTCGACGTCGTCGTCGCGCACCGGTAGGAAGTAGATCCAGGCCGCGCGCTCGGTCGCGGTCGTGATCATCGTGCGCGCCGAGTCCGCGCTCGGGTTGCCGCACGGACCTTCCGCGTCGGCGACGCAGATTCGGCCCGCGACGTTCACCTTTTCCTTGCCGATTCCTTCGTAGCTCTCAGCCTTCTCCCCAAGCCGCACCACGAGCTCATCGTCTTTCACCTTGCCAAGGTCGTACAGGCCGACGGGCACCTGAAGCTGAACGGACATTGCGTTCGCCACGTCCACCAGCGAGTTGATCCTCGGCAACGGCTCGCCTTTCTTCATTCGGCGTGCCAGCGCCTCGGAAGACGGCCGCACTTTGGTCGGGTCGACGCCGAAGCGGCGGTACAGCTCGCGGGCGCGGTCCACCGGGCCGATCGTGCCGGAGCGGACCGCCTGCATCGTGCGCTTGACCTCGAGCTCGAAATCGTCGCGCGGCGGCGTGACCTCGAGCTCGTACAGCTCGAGCGCGACGACCTCGACGTCGATCTCAATGCGGACCTTCAGCACAGGTATTCAAGGTGGTCGAAGAAATCCGGATAGGAGATCTCGACACACTCAGCGCCCTCGATCTCTGTCTTCCCGTCAGCGATCAGCGCCGCGACCGCAAGCGCCATCGCGACGCGATGGTCCCCGGCCGAGTCGACCCGGGCGCCTTCGAGCCGTCGCGGGCCGTTGATGATCCAGCCATCGTCTCGCGTGACGATATCGGCGCCCATCGCAGTCAGGCCCGCCTCGATTGCGGACAGGCGGTCCGACTCCTTCACCCGAAGCTCGCCGGCGCCGGAGATCACGCTGGTGCCGGCGATCTGCGTCGCGGCCACCGCGAGCACGGGCAGCTCATCGATCATCTCCGCGGCCATGCCGCGTTCGACGCGCACGGGCCGCAGCTCTCCCGCCGGCGTGACCTCCAGGTCCACCACCGGCTCGCCGGCTTCGAAACGCGGCGTGGCACGCCCGATCCGAAAACCGATCGAGGTGAGCAGATCGGCGAAGGCCGTACGCGTGGGATTCACGCCCACCCCGCGCAGCCGGACATCGGAGACACCGACAAGCCCGCCGGCCACGAGCCAAAAAGCCGCGGCGCTGAAGTCCCCGGGGACGGCGATGTCGATTGGGTTGAGCTGTTCGGCGCGGCTGATCGCGACCCGCAGCCCGTCGACCTGCACCTCGGCTCCCATCGCTCCCAGCATCACCTCGGTGTGGTCGCGGGTCTTCACCGACTCGACCACCGCTGTCTCACCCTGGGTGTAGAGCCCCGCCAGCAGGATCGCCGACTTCACCTGCGCGCTCGGTACGGGCGCGAAGTACTCGATGCCATTGAGCGTCGGTCCGCCGCCGACTCTCAAAGGAGGCCACGAGGCTCGGGCGCCCATCCGCTGCAGAGGTTCGACGACGCGATCCATCGGCCGGCGCGCCAGCGACTCGTCACCGGTCAGCTCGCTCTCGAACTCCTGCGCCGCGAGCAGGCCCGCCAGCAGCCGCATTGTCGTCCCCGAGTTGCCGCAGTCGAGGGACGCCGCGGCCGCGTGCAAGCCCCGCATGCCGCCCCCGGTGATCTGCGAATCGTGGATCGAGACGCCAAGATCGCGCAGGCACGCAGCGGTGGATTGCACGTCGGCTCCGGGTGACAGACCCCGAACCTGGCTGTCGCCCGACGCGATGGAACCCAGGATGAGGGCGCGGTGTGAAATCGACTTGTCGCCGGGGAGCGTGATCGCGCCCTCGAGCTTGCGCGCGGAACGAACCGTGGCGATCACTGCTTCGCCCAGCGCTCCCGTACCCTTCTGGCCTCCTCGAACAGCTCGACCAGTCGGGGATCATCCGATTCCAGATGGCGCCGGAGCCGGGACAGCTCCGCGCTCACCGCATCCAGCATCTCGATGAGGTTCTCGCGGTTGGTCCGCACCACGCCGGCGTAGAGGTCGGGGTCGCCCGCCGCCAGCCGGCTCATGTCGCGGAAGCCGCCGGCCGCGAGGCGTGAAGCGTCCCGCCAGTCGTTTCGACGCGACAGCGAGAGCACGTAACCAACCGAGAGTAGAAACGCGGCGTGGCTGACGCCCGCCACGAGCCGGTCGTGCGTCACCGCGTCCATCACAATCGGTTCCGCCCCGACCGCTTCGACCAGCTCGACGATGCGCGGCTCGTCGCGCGTCAGCACCCAGGGGGCGTGCTCGAACATCGCAGGGTCCGCCGCGTCGATGCCGGACGTTTCCTTGCCGCACATCGGATGACCACCGACCAGGTCGATGCCCTCGGCCGCGGCCCACTCGACGACGCTTGCCTTAGTGCTGGCCATATCCGTGACGGGCTTGCCTTCGGCGATCGCGCCGAGTCTCGCGAACACCTCACGGAGGGCGCTGATCGGGGCCCCGACGAACACCACGTCCGCCATCTCGACCACGCTGGGGTCGGTATTCGCCGTCGAGACGACATCGCGGTCGAGCGCCTTGCGGACGACAAGCGGGTTGCGATCGCTGCCGACGATGACGATTTCCGGGCGCGCCTTCTTGAGGGCGAGGGCGAACGACGAGCCCATCAGGCCGAGGCCCACCACCGCGACTGTGGGCACAGTGACCTACGCCAGCTGCTTCTGCATCGCGCCAAGCAGCCGCCTCACGTCGGCCATCAGGCGATCGAAGGCCTCGAAGTCGAGCGACTGCGCTCCGTCCGAGAGTGCCTGGTTGGGCGTCGGGTGCACCTCGATGATCAGACCGTTGGCACCGGCGGCCACAGCGGCGAGCGACATTGGGCCGACCAGCGACCAGCGTCATGTGGCCTGAGACGGATCGACGATCACTGGCAGGTGAGACAGCTCACGCACCAGCGGCACCGCGTTGAGGTCGAGGGTGAAGCGGGTAGCGGTTTCGAAGGTGCGGATGCCTCGCTCGCACAGGATCACATCGCGGTTGCCCTGGGAGAGGATGTACTCCGCAGCGAGAAGCCACTCCTCGATGGTCGACGACATGCCGCGCTTGAGCAGCACGGGTTTCCCGGAACGTCCGGCTTCCTGCAGCAGCGCGTAGTTCTGCATGTTGCGCGTGCCAAGCTGCAGGACGTCGGCGTACTTCGCCACGAGCGCGACGTCGCCGGGCGATACGACCTCCGTCACCACTTTCAGCCCGGTCTCGTCGCGGGCCTCGGCCATCATCTTCAGCGCCGCCTCGCCCAGGCCCTGGAAGGAGTAGGGCGACGTGCGAGGCTTGAACGCGCCGCCCCGAAGGATTCGAGCGCCCTGCGCCGCGACATGGCGCGCGGTCTCGAGCAGCATCTCTTCGCCCTCGACCGAGCATGGTCCGGCCATGACCACCACCTCGTCATTGCCGATCTTCACGCCGCCGATGTCGACCACCGTGTCCTGGCGCCTGAACTCGCGGCTCGCGAGCTTGAACGGTTTGGTGATCGGGACGATCTCCTGGATCCCGCCGAGGTGTGAAAACGCGTCTCTGTACGCGTAGGCGTTGCCGCCGATCACGCCGATGACCGTCCTCTCCTCGCCTCGCGAGAGCTCGGTCTTCAGACCGATCTCCTCCACGCGGTCGACGACCGCCTTGATCTCGGCCGGCGTCGCCTGGTGCGACATGACGATGATCACGGTGTCAGCGACCCCCGCATGTAATCCAGGTCGGCCTTGATCGCCTCGGCGCCGCGCATATAGGCGAATCGCATCGACGCCTGCGGCCGGGGGGTGTTGTAGAGCAGGAGGATGCGCACGCACATCGGAACGCCGCGGGGATTGGGCTGCTGCACATTCATATCGTGTCCGCAGAGTAGCGGGACGTCGAGCCAGCCCAACCGGCGGGCCGCCAGCGCGGGAAACTCCGCGTTCAGGTCAGGCGTCGTCGTGAAGTAAGCAAAAGCGATCTCGGCCGGGTCGAGATCGTTGAGCCGGACCAGCTCGCGCAGCAGCTCCTCGGTGGCTTCGACAATCGCCTCCGCGGTATTGGCCGTCGCGCTGGTTGCGCCGCGAATTCCCCTTACCGGCAAGCTTTCAAGAGCTCCCTGACAAGCGCCACGCCGTCACCGCCTCGCTCGATCTCGTCCACGATTGCGCTGCCTACGACCGCGGCGTCAGCGTGCCCGCGCAGCGCCTTCATGTGCTCCTGGCGTGAGATACCAAAGCCGGC
Source organism: Chloroflexota bacterium (assembly GCA_005881275.1). Classification (GTDB taxonomy): domain Bacteria; phylum Chloroflexota; class Dormibacteria; order Dormibacterales; family Dormibacteraceae; genus 40CM-4-65-16. Next base: position 20,281 of record VBEF01000082.1, on the reverse strand, counting down.
CGCGACGGGAAGGGAGGTTCGCTTCTTGACTTCCTTCAGGAGAGCCGGCATCCCCTCGGGCAGCTCCTTCCGAGCGCCGGTTATCCCCGTCACGGTCACGCAGTACACGAAACCGCTCGAGTGGGAGCAGACCGCGGTGATCCGGTCGGGCGGTGTGGTCGGCGCGACCATGAAAATGGTGTCGAGCGCCGCCGAGCGCAGCCATCCGGTGACCGGCTCCGCCTCCTCGATCGGCAGGTCGGGCACGATCACGCCGGCCACGCCGGCCTGCGCCGCCTCGGCCGAGAACTTTCTGGGGTCGTAGGACAGGACCGGATTGATGTACGTCATCAGGACGACCGGCACTCCTTCCGCGCCGACAGCCTTCGCCACGTCGAGAGCACCGGACACCGTCATTCCATGCTCCAGGGCAACCTGGCCCGCACGCTGGATCACCGGCCCGTCGGCCAGAGGGTCCGAATGCGGGATGCCGATCTCCAGCGCGGCGATGCCTGAACCGGCCAGTCTCTTCCCCACATCGATCGAGCGTTTGGCGGTGGGATGCCCGGCCATCATGTAGGCGACAAGCTTGAGGTCGCCCCTCGCCCTTAAGGCGCTTTCAAGTCGCGTCCCGGCCTTAGCCACCATCGACGCTGTCCATGTCTTTGTCACCACGCCCTGACAGACAGACCAGGATGCTGCCGCCCGGTCCGAGCTCGCGAGCGATCACGCCGGCGTGATGGATCGCGTGAGCCGGCTCGAGCGCGGGCATGATGCCTTCGAGGCGCGTGCAAAGCTTGAAGGCGGCGAGCGCGTCCTTGTCCGTCACGGCCACGTATTCGACCCGCTCGATGTCGCGGAGGAAGGCGTGCTCAGGCCCGACGCCCGGATAGTCCAGGCCGGCCGAGATCGAGTGCGTCGGCAGGATCTGCCCGTCGCCGTTTTGGAGCACGTAGGAATACGACCCGTGCAGCACGCCGGGACGCCCGCCGACGAGCGATGCGGCGTGCTCGCCGGTCTTGATCCCCTTACCCGCCGCTTCGACCCCGACCAACGCGACGTCCCTGTCGTCGATGAACGCGGTGAAGATGCCTATCGCGTTCGAGCCTCCGCCGACACATGCCACGACGACGTCGGGAAGCTTGCCGTCGAGCGACAGGTACTGCTCGCGCGCCTCGTCACCGATCACGCGCTGCAGGTCGCGGACCATCTCCGGATAAGGGTGCGGACCGACGGCCGATCCGATGATGTAGTGGGTCGTGCGGACGTTGGTGACCCAGTCTCGGATGGCTTCGGTGGTCGCGTCCTTGAGCGTCTTCGACCCGCTCGTCACCTCGACCACCTGCGCTCCGAGCAGCTTCATGCGTCGCACGTTCATCGACTGGCGCCGCATGTCCTCGGTACCCATGTAGACCGTGCAGTCGAGTCCGAACCTCGCGCATACGGTCGCGGCCGCAACCCCATGCTGGCCGGCCCCGGTCTCGGCGATGATGCGCTTCTTGCCCATGCGCAGCGCGAGCAGCGCCTGGCCGACCGCATTGTTCAGCTTGTGCGCTCCGGTGTGGCAGAGGTCCTCGCGCTTGAAATGGATGCGGGTGCCGCCGAAGTGCTCGCTCAAGCGCGTGGCCGCGTACAGGGGGGTCGGCCGGCCGATGAAGGCGCGCCGGTGGCCGGCAAGCTCGAGCTGAAACTGCGGATCGGCCTTGGCTTCGTGCCACATGTCCTCGAGCTCGTGGAGCGCGCTCATCAGCGTCTCGGGGACGTACTGGCCGCCGAAGGCTCCGAACCTTCCGTCGACGGGATGCGTCAGCGCGGCGCGCGACATCAGGACGCGGCCTCGGCCAGCCGCACCGCGCGCACGAAAGCGCGCACTTTGTCGGGGTCTTTGACCCTCGGCCGAGCCTCGACGCCGCTGGAAACATCCACGCCGTAGGGCCTGAACTCGCTCACGACCTTGCCCACGTTACCCGGTTGCAGACCGCCCGCGATGAAGACCTTGCGCGAGCCCAGCAGCCGGCGCGCCGCCTCCCAGTCCCATGTTCGGCCCGTCCCGCCGCGTTGGTCACCCGACCACGAGTCGAGCATGATCGGGTCCGGCCAGCCGTCGGCGCCGGGCACCCGGCCTTCCTTGACCTTCAGCACCTTCATCACCGGACGGCCCGCCTCGAAGCCGGGCTGCTCCGAGCCGTGCAGCTGCAGCAGGTCGAGGTCGACGAACTCGGCGATCTGCCGCACCTCGTCCGGCGCCTCGTCGATAAACACGCCGACGATCTTCGGGCGGACCAGCAGCTCCTCGATGATCGACCTCGCCTGCTCCGGCGAGACTCGGCGGTCGGAGTCGCAGAAATGAAACCCGATCAGGTCGGCCCCCGCCTCGACGGCCATATTCGCCGCCTCGAGATCGCAGATGCCGCAGATCTTGACCCGGATCACGTGACGAGTGCCTTGATCTCCGCCGCGGGGTCGGCTGAACGCATGAGCAGCTCTCCGACCAGGATCGCGTCCGCGCCCGCGTCGCGCATCCGACGCGCGTCGGCCGGGGTGTGGATGCCGCTTTCCGCGACCAGGACGACGTTTTTCGGAATCAGCCCGCGAAGCCGCTCGGTCAGGCCCAGGTCGACGCTGAAGTCGTGAAGGTTGCGGTGGTTCACACCGATTGCGGGCGCGCCGGCCTCGAGAGCCGCCGCCGTCTCCGCCTCGTCGTGCACCTCGACCAGCGCAGCGATCCCTCGGCTCCTGGCGACCGCGATCAGGTCCTTCAGCTGCGACCGCTCGAGCGCGGCGACGATCAGCAGCACAGCGTCCGCGCCGCAAGCTCGCGCCTCCGCGACCTCGTAGGCGTCGGTGACGAAATCCTTGCGCAGCACGGGCAGCTCCGTCGCGGCGCGCACCATGCGGATGTGTTCGGGACGGCCGCCGAAGCCGGCCATGTGCGTCAACACCGAGATGGCCGCCGCGCCGCCCTCCGCGTAGGCGTGAGCGATGTCCGGCGGCCGGTAGTTCTCGGCAAGCACGCCCATGCTTGGGGTTCGCTGCTTCATCTCGGCGATCACGGTGAGCCCGGGCCGGCGCAGCGCGCCGAGGAAATCCTTTGGCTCGTAGGCGGCCACCGCAAGCTCGAACTGGTCGGAGGAGACAAGGTATCGGCGCCGCTGCAGATCCTGTCTTGCGTCGACGACGAGGCGCGCCAGGACGTCGTCGGATGCCTCGTTCACGCCTGCGAGATTCTGGCCCACCGCACAAGCACCTCGCCGGCGCGCCCCGAGTCGATCGCCTCCGCCGCGAGCCCGAGGCCGTCCTTCCAGTCCCGCGCCGCCCCGGCGGCGCGCAGCGCGGCTGCGGCGTTGAGCAGGACGACGTCCCGCCGCGGTCCCTTCGCGCCGCCCAGAATCTCGCGGGCGATGCCGGCGTTGGTATCGGGGCCGCCTCCCCGCATCGCCTCGACGGGAGCCCGCGCCAGACCGAGCTCGGCTGGATCCAGCTCATATTCCTTTCGCGTGCCGTCGATCTCGATCACGAACGACGGCGCCGCCACTGACAGCTCATCCATGCCGTCGCTCGCGTGGAAAACGATCGCGCGCTCGACGCCGAGACGCAGCAAGACGTCGGCCATCTTGCCGGCCAGAGTCGCGTCCGCCACGCCCAGCGCCTGGAACTTCGCGCCGGCGGGGTTGCACAGCGGCCCGAGTATGTTGAACACGGTGCGCAGCGCCAGCTCGCGGCGCGGCACCGCGGCGAATCGAAACGACGGATGGAACACGGGCGCGAAGAGAAAGCCGATCCCCGCCTCATCGATGCACCGGGCAACGCCTTCCGGCGCGAGGTCGATCTTGACCCCGAGCTTCTCGAGGACGTCGGCCGAACCGCACAGCGATGAGGCCGCGCGGTTGCCGTGCTTGGCGACTCGCGCTCCGCATGCCGCGGCAACGATCGCCGCGAGCGTCGAGATGTTGAAGGTGGCGAGACCGTCACCGCCCGTGCCGCATGTGTCGAGCAGCGATCCGTCGACGTGGATCGGGGTCGCCATGGCGCGCACCGTGCGCGCGAAGCCGGTGATCTCCTCCGCGGTCTCTCCCTTCATGCGCAGCGCGATGGCGAAGCCCGCGATCTGGGACGGCGTGGCGTCGCCCCGCATGATCACCGCGAATGCGGACGCGGCCTCATCCTCGGTCAGGTTCTCGCACCTGACCAACTTGGCGATCGCTTCGATCACGCGGACACCTTCACGGCGCGCCGGATGAAGTTCCCGAGCACCTTCTTGCCTTCCTTGGTGAGGACCGACTCCGGATGGAACTGGACGCCGTACGTCGGATGCTTCACGTGACGCAGGCCCATCACAACGCCGTCGTGCGTCCACGCGGTCACCACGAGCTCGTCCGGGATGCTCGACCGCTTGACGATAAGTGAGTGATAACGGGTCGCCTCGAAAGGCTCGCTCACGCCCGCCATCACGCCCGAGTTGTCGTGGTGGATCCAGGACGTCTTGCCGTGAGCCGGCTCGTTGCGGACCACGTCGCCGCCGAACACCTGCCCGATGCACTGATGGCCGAGGCACACGCCCAGGATCGGCACCCTCCCGCTAAGCGCGCGTATCGCCTCGTTGGAGATGCCCGCGTCGTCGGGCGTTCCAGGCCCCGGGGAGATCACGATGCCGTCGAACTTCGCCAGCTCCTCGGTTGAAACCTCGTCGTTGCGAAACACCGCCGGTTCGGCCCCGAGCTCGGCCATGTACTGGACCAGGTTGTAGGTGAACGAGTCGTAGTTGTCGATCATGGCGATTGGCATCACATGCCCTCCGCCATCTCGATGGCCTTGAACATCGCGCCCGCCTTTTCGAGGGTCTCCTCGTATTCGCGCTCGGGCTTGGAGTCCGCGACCACGCCACATCCTGCCTGCACGTAGGCGGTACCTTCTAAACGCCTCGCTGTTCCGGCTCGAGCTCGGCGATTACCTCCATCGCGCGGATCTTCGGAGCGCCCGACACCGTTCCCGCGGGAAAGGCAGCGCGAAGCGCATCGAGCGAGGTCTTTCCATCGCGAAGCTGTCCGCTGACCGTCGATGAGATGTGCATCACGTGCGAGTAGCGCTCGATCTCCATCAATCGATCCACCGCCACTGTGCCGGGCTGAGCCACGCGACCGACGTCGTTGCGGCCCAGGTCGACGAGCATCACGTGCTCGGCGCGTTCCTTCAAGTCGCTCAGCAGCTCCTTCTCGAGGCGCATGTCTTCCGCCGGATCCGCGCCGCGGCGGCGGGTTCCGGCGAGCGGCCGCGTCTCGACATGCCGTCCCTCCACCTGCACCAGCTTTTCGGGCGACGTGCCCACCACATGTCTGTCGGCACCCAGGGCGAGGAAGTACATATAGGGCGAGGGGTTGATCGCCCGCAGGCACCGATAAACGTCGAAGGCGGTTGCCCCCAGAGGCTTCTGGAAGCGCTGCGAGGGAACGATCTGGAAGGCGTCCCCGCTCATGATGTGTTCGCGCGCCGCGTCGACCATGGCGTGAAACTGGCCCTTGGTGACGTTCGGCTCCCACCGTGCTCCGTCGACGCCCGGGGCCAGGGGCGGCGGCGGATCGCCGGCGAGACGCTGCTCCATCGCATCGATGCGCGCGACGGCTTCGCCGTACTCCTCGCGGTCGGGTCGATGGATGGTCAGCAGCTGGAGCCGTCGCGTTACGTGGTCGAAGACGGCCAGGTCTTCGGCGCTAAGAAACGCGGCCTCCGGCATCGGCGGCGGGGCGCCTCTGGACAGAGGCAGCCGCTCGAAATGACGAGCCGTCTCGTAGCTCAGATAGCCGACCGCGCCGCCGTGAAATCGAGGCACCCCTCGCACCGGCGCCGTCTCCTCGCCGGCCACCGATGCCAGCGCCGGGAGGGGACTTCCATCACCCAGGGCGAGAGGGCGGGCGTGGACCCCGATGAACGAGTAGCGGGCGAGGCGCTCGCCGCCTTCCACGCTTTCGAGCAGGAATCCGGGTTCGTCCGCCGGACACAGAAGGGTGTAGGCGCGAACCGGGGTCAGCATGTCGGCGAGGACTTCGCGATACACGGGAATCAATGCGTGGTTGGCGGCCAGCGCCCGAGCTTCCTCTCGATTTGGTGTGCAGCGGGCAAGGCCCGATCTGGATGCGCTTCCCGCGCCGAATGATTGCTCTCTCATCTGGTTCCTCTCATCTCGTGCTGTTGCTGTTCCGCCCCGCTCTCTCCGGCGGGGCCGGACGCCAAACGTTATCAGATCGCTACTTGACGGCCTTGGCCTTCATGCCCCGCTTGACCTCGCGCGCCTGGGCCATCGTCTCGGCGGAGTCGACATCAGCGACCGAATGCCAGGTCGCTGCCTGCTTCTCCCAGCCCGGTGGCCTGACGTCGAACTTCTTGGCCAGGATCGCAACGAGGATCTTCGTCTTCATGTCGCCAAAGCCTGGCAGCTTCTTGATTCGCGCCGCGAGCTCGGCCCCGTCCTTCGCGTCCCTCCACACCGAACCGGCATCGCCGCCGTAATCCTCGACCACCGCCGCGCACATGGCCTGAACCCGCCTCGCCATGGAGCCGGGGAAGCGATGCAGCGCGGGGCGTTCCCGAAACACGCCGTCGAGCTGCTCGGGATCCATGGTGGCGATGGTGCGCGCGTCGAGGCGACCAAGGCGACGCTTCAGCTCATAGGGTCCGCCGAATGCCTTTTCCATCTTCACCTGCTGATCGAGAACCATCCCGATGAGCAACGCCAACGGGTCGGTCTCTAGTAGCTTGTTTGCCGCCGGGTCCTGGGTCCAGACGATAGGCACGTCCAAACTCTAGGCCACGGAAGAAAGCACCGGGGGGTGTTGCTTGACCGCACCGCGTACCCTCGCGTGTACCGCACTCTCGCGGCCATCCTGGCCGACGCCGCGGCTGCGGAAGACTGCGCCCAGGACGCTTTCGGGAGACAGCTGAACTCGGACTTCCGACTTTGCGAGCGCCCGACGTTCTTGGTTCCATGCAAAGACCAGTCATCCTCATCGTCGGAGCCGCCTCGGGAGCGCTTCTGTTGGCTGCGGCAGGTGCCTCCGCCCACATGGGTCCCCTGTCCAAGCTCGTCGGCACGCAGTCGGTGACGTTTGGCGACGAAGCCACCGGGGCGCGCGTCGAGCCGGCCGACACGCCGGAGCCAACCGAGACGCCAGAGGCGCCGGCCACCACCCAGCCGGCCCCTGCGGCCGAGACCGAAGAGGACGTCGACGTCGAGCAAGAGGGCGAGAATGAGGGCGAGAACGGCGCGGCAGCCGGGGTCAGCGTGACCAAGCACGAATCGAGTCACAGCGAGAGCGGTGACCACGAGGGAAGCGGCGACTAGCTAATCGCTTGCTGCAAAGCTGAAATCAGGGCCGGACCGGTGTCCGGCTCTTCTTTCTATCCCACGCGTTCTAGATACATGGGCAAGCTTGCGCAGCTCATGCTCTACACGCTCGCCACGGTGTTGATCGCGGTCGGGATCGCGGCCCAGACGGGAACGGTGCACATGCCCGGCTAGGACCGGCGGCGCTGCACGAATTGAAAACCGAAACGTCCTTTGACGCAGAGGTGCCCCGCCGTGACGCTGTGGTCCATTGGTGAGGTGACCTTGACGATCGAGTTGTCCTGCACGTGGAGCTCGAGCACGCAGCCGACCCCGCAGTAAGGGCATACGGTCTCCGTCACACTCTGCCGCGATTCGTTCCAGGTGCCGGCCGTGCGCATGTCGTGCTCGCTCTTGAACATCAAGGCGCCGGTCGGGCATACGCCGATGCAGTTGCCGCAGTACACGCAGGCCGACTCCGGGAGCCCGACGTCGAACTCGGTCGAGATGTGTGCGTCGAAACCGCGCCCCGCCACACCGATCGCGAACGTGTTCTGGGCATCGACGCCGCACGCCTCGACGCACTTGTAGCAGAGGATGCAGCGCGAGTAGTCGCGCACGTAGAGGTCGTTGTCGATCTTGACCGGCTGCGCGACCGTGGCGGCATCGGTTCCGAATCGTGAGGGCGTCGCGCCGTAGCGGGCCAACCAACCGTGGACCTGCGGTGAGCACAGCGACATGTCGACCGACGACGCCAGGAGCTCGAGCACCAGTCGCCGGCTGTGCCGCACGCGCTCGGAATCCGTCGCGATCTTCATTCCCGCCTCCACCTTGCGGGAGCACGCGGGGACCAACACGCGCGAGCCCTCCAGCTCGACCACACACACGCGGCAGACGTTGACCGGGGTGAGGTTGTCGAGCTGGCAGAGGGTCGGGGTGTCGACCTGCAGGCGCCGGCACGCGTCGAGGATCGTCGAACCCTCGACCACCTCGATGTCACGCCCGTCGATCGTGACACCGACCAGCCGTTTCGGCAGACCCATGAAAACGGTTTCAGCCATTCAAGACCCTCAGCTGCGTCAGGCCAGAGCCGATGGCGTTGGCCGCGGTTTGCCCGAGGCCGCAGATCGACGCGTCGCGCATCGCCCTGGCGATGTCGCTCAGCAACATGACGTCTGCGGCCCCATCGCCATTGGTCGCGACCAGTAGCCGTTCCAGGATTTCCTCCTGACGTTTCGTGCCGACGCGGCACGGTACGCACTGACCACAGGATTCGTCCCGGAAGAAGCGGGCGATGCGGAGCAGGATCCCCTTCATGTCGGCGGTGTCGTCGAACACGATGACCGCGCCGGAGCCCAGCGTCGCTCCGATGGCCCGCGTGCCCTCGAAGGTCAGCGGCACGTCAAGCTGCGCGGCGGTCACAAACGAGCCCGCGGCGCCGCCCAGCAGAACTGCCTGCATTGTCCGCCCCGGCTTCAGCCCGCCTGCGTGATCGACCAACAGCTCGCGCAGGGTCGTTCCCATCGCGACCTCGTACAGTCCGGGCCGCAGGACCTGGCCCGAGAGGCAGAAAAGTCGCGTCCCTGTCGAGTCCTTGGTGCCGGTCGAAGCGAATGCCGCGGCGCCGTCGGCGATGATGTCGAGCACGTCGACCAGAGTCTCCACGTTGTTCTCGACCGTCGGCTTTCCGAACAGGCCGACCTCGACGGGGAACGGCGGTTTGTTGCGCGGCTCTCCTCGCTTGCCCTCGATCGAGTTGAAGAGCGCCGTCTCCTCGCCGCAGATGTATGCCCCGGCTCCTCGCCTGACCTCGATGTCAATCCCCAGCATGCCTCTGGCGCGCGTCTGCGCGATCGCGCCCTCGATGCGCTTTCTCGCCAGCGGGTATTCCGTCCGCACGTAGAGGAAGCCTTTCTCACACCCGGTTGCGAACGCGGCCACCGCCATGCCCTCGATGACGGCGAACGGATCGTTCTCCATCAGCTCGCGATCTTTGAAGGTGCCAGGCTCTGATTCGTCAGCGTTGCAGACGATGTAGTGGGGTCACCTCGCGGATCACAGCCTCGGGGCCCAGCTCCCGCGCGCGGCGCAGCGCGGCGAAACCTCCTTGATTGATGTAGCTGTCGATGCTGTCGGGATCCACCACCCCGATACGCCGCAGCAGCCTCCCTCTCCCCTGAGAGGAGAGAGTTGGCGTGACGGGAGTGGCAGGCCATCCCCCGCCACGGAGGATTGAGCCGGCTTCAGCTGGCGTGATCGGCGCAACCTGCCGTGCGTCGTGATCTACACCCGCCCGTTCCACGAGCGCCGCGGGTGCGCGATCGCACAGACCCAGACACGGGCTGCGATGCCATACCGAGCCCGGCGCCCCGAAATCCTTCTCGAGCGTCGCGCACAGCTCGTCCGCCCCGGCGCACTTGCACGCGATGTCGTCGCAGACGTGAAGCGCTAGCTCGCCCCGCGGCTGGAGCGCGAAGCGCGCGTAAAAGCTGACCACGCCGTAGGCGTCGGCGGGTGGGATCGCCAGCCGCCGGCACGCGTACTCGAGCGCGCCGCGGCTGACCCAACCGGTTCGGTCCTGGATCGCATGCAGCACCGGCAGCAGAAGGTGCCTGCGCGAACGGACCGCGCGCCCCCCGTACGCGACGTGGTCGTCGGCCGGATGCCGCTCGCCCCCCTCCCACAACGAGTCGGGCTCGCCGAGGAGGCCGTCGACCGCCGCCGTCTCTTCGGCGGTTGGGGGGCCACCGGTCGTCCTGATGTCCAACTAGCTTGTGACCGGGCTGAGCTTGTCGATGCGGATGGCGCTCGCCTTGAACTCGGCGGTGCCGGACTTCGGGTCGGTCGCGTCGATGGTCAGAACGTTGGTGGAGACCTCATCCGGAAAGTGCAGCGTCATGAACGCCAGGCCGGGGCGAAGCGATGGTTCGATGCCCACATCGACCTCGACCGAGCCGCGGCGCGAGCTCGCCTTCACGCGCTCGCCATCCTCGACGCCCAGTCGCTTGCCGTCCTCCGGCGCGATGAGCAGCGCTTCGCCTTTGCGCAGCGGCGACGTGTACTGGCCCGTCTGGACGCCCGTGTTGAACGAATCGAGGCGGCGGCCCGTCGTCAGCCGGATCGGGAACTCCTCGGTGAGCCGGTCGACGGGAGGGTCGTGCTCGACGGCGTGAAGTGGGGCGCGCGGTCCCTCCACCGGGTCCTTCCACAACCTCGCGTGGAGGAACTGCGTGCCTGGATGCGATTCGTCTGGACACGGCCACTGCAGCCCGCCGAGCTCTTCCAGCCTGCGATACGCCATGCCCGCGTGCATCGGGGAAAGGGCACGGCATTCGTCCCACACCTGCTCCGCCGTCGGCTGTCCCCAATCGAAGCCGAGCCGCTGGGCCAGGTCACAGATGATGTCGATATCGTCACGCGCGCCGGCGGGGGGTTCGAGGGCCCGGCGCACCCTCTGCACGCGGCGCTCGCTGTTCGTGACCGTGCCCTCGGACTCGGCCCAGCCCGCGGCGGCGGGCAGAACGACGTGGGCCAGCTCCGCCGTCTGGGTCAGGAAGATGTCCTGGACGACGAGGTGGTCGAGCCCGCTCAGCAGACGCACCGCGCGGGTCTGGTCCGCCTCGCTGCGCGCCGGGTTCTCGCCCACGATGTAGACCGAGCCCAGCTCGCCGCGGTCCATCGCCTCGAACATCTCGCTGAGGTGCCGGCCCTTCTTGTTGGGAAACTCGGCGCCGCCCCATGCGTTCGCGAACTTGGCGTGGATCTCGTCGTTCTCCAGATCCTGAAACCCGGGAAGGCGCGCGGGGATCGCGCCCATGTCGCCTCCGCCCTGAACGTTGTTCTGGCCGCGCAGCGGGTTCAGCCCGCAGCCGTATCGCCCGACCTTGCCGGTGAGCAGAGCCAGGTTGATCAGAGCGAGCACGTTGTCCACCGCGTTGTGGTGCTCTGTGATGCCGAGCGTCCAGCAGATCATCCCGCGCTTCGCACGTCCGTACTCGAGGGCCACCTCTTTGATCGCGGCCGCTGGAACACCGGTCTCTGCTTCCGCCCGCTCGAGGGGGTAGGCCTCAACGCACCGAGCGAACTCCTCGTAACCGGTGGTTGCTCGCTTGATGAACTCTTCGTCGGCCAGCCCGGAGTGGATGATCTCCCGCGCCATCGCGTTCGCCAGCGCTATGTCGCTGCCCACGTCGATCCCGAGCCATACATCGGCCCACTCGGCGGAGCTCGTGCGGCGCGGATCGACGGCAATCAGCCGCGCACCGTTGCGCACGCCGCGCAGCAGGTGATGGAAAAAGATCGGGTGGGTCTCGCGTGCGTTCGAACCCCACAGGATGATCATGTCCGTGTCCTCAGCCTCGCGGTAGGACGACGTCCCGCCTCCGGCTCCGAACACTGTCGCCAGACCGGCGACGCTGGGGGCGTGTCAAGTCCTGTTGCAGCTGTCGACGTTGTTCGAATGCATCACGACGCGCGTGAACTTCTGGGCCATGAAGTTCATCTCGTTGGTCGTCTTCGAGCAGCTGAACATGCCAAAGGCTTGCGGACCACGCTGACGCGCCGAGGCGAAGCCCGCCGCGGCGCGGGTCAGGGCCTCTTCCCACGAAGCCGGACGGAGCCGCCCTCCCTCCCTGACCATCGGCTCGGTCAGACGGAGGTGACCGTCATCCATCGGCTGAAACTATAGGCGCGTGCCGCTCATTGCCGGTGGGCGGCGATGAATTCCTTGATCCGCCCGAGACCGAGCTTCAGCTCGTCCTCGGATTGCGTGTAGGCGAGCCGGATGAAACCCTTGCCCGCGGCCCCGAAGGCCGTCCCCGGCAGGACCGCAACGCCCGCCTCGCTCAGCAGGCGAGACGCCAGGTCGTGCTCATCGAAACCGGTGCCTTCGATGTTCGGGAACGCGTAGAAGGCGCCCTGCGGCCTGGCGCACCGCATCCCTGGGATCTCGTTGATGCCGTCGACGACGAGATCGCGCCGGTGCTCGAACACCTTCACCATCCGGCGGACGGCGTGCTCGGACTCCGGAGAGCCCAGCGCTTCGATCGCTGCGATCTGGGTGAAAGCGGCGGCGCAGGAGGAGGAGTTGATCATCAGCGTGTCCAGCCTGGCGGCAAGCGCCCGCGGCGCCACGGCGTACCCGAGGCGCCAGCCGGTCATCGCGTAGGACTTCGACAGTCCGTCCATCAGCACGGTGCGTTCGCGCATTCCCGGCCGCGACAGCGGCGAGACATGGTGAAAGCCGTAGACGAGCTGGCTGTAAATCTCGTCGGAGACCAGGAGCAGGTCGTGCTTCTCGGCAAGCTCGCACACGACGTCGATGTCTTCCTCGGTCAGCACGCCGCCGGTCGGATTTTGCGGCGTGTTGATGATGAGCATCCGCGTCTTCGCGGTGATGAGCGAAGCGAGCTCGTCGAGGTCCATGCGGAAACCCGTCTCTTCCCGCAGCGTCACGGGCCTGGGCACCGCACCGATGAAGTTGACCTGCGACGCGTAGGCGGGATACCCCGGATCGGGCACGATCACCTCATCGCCGGGCTCCACGCATGCGAGCAGGGTGAAGAGCAGCACGTTCTTCGAACCGGGGACCAGGACGACCTCGGACGGATCGACCTGCGCCTTCAGCGTTCGGCCCACGAAGCCCGCGACCGCCTCGCGCGCCTCATAGATCCCGCTCGCGGGCGTGTAGTGCGTGTAGCCGTTCTGCATCGCGCCGATTGCCGCCTCGACGATGTTGTCGGGCGTGGCGAAATCCGGCTCGCCGATCTCCAGGTGGACGATCCGCTTGCCTTCGGCTTCGAGCTTGCGCGCCCTGGCGAGGACTTCGAACGCGCCCTCGGTCCCCAGTCGGGACATGCGCTCGGCGAAACGAATCGCGGTGCTCATGGCTTGAATCCTATCCGGTGGTGTTGACGTACCAGTCGGTCACGTACTGGAAGCGGTCGGACGACTCGATCGCCTTGTTCATGTGCACCCCGTGCACGCGCTGCGAGACCGCATAGATGTAGTGGCCCGAATAGAGGAAGATCGCGGGCGCGACATCGGCCATGACCATCTGGAAGTCGATGTAGACGGCCAGGCGCGATGGCGGGTCGTCCACCGCTCGTCCGTCCTCCAGATCCTTGTCGATGATCCCCCAGCCGCGGGCGTACGCGAAGTTCAGCGTGCCGATGCCGGTCCCTGAGTGCCACAGCCAGAACTGGTCGGGATCCGGCCCCACGTCAATCGAGATCAGAGCCATCTGGTACTTGTGGGTCAGGAGGTAGTCCTGCAGCAGCTTCGACGCCGGCACCGTCTTGACGTCGACCTGGATACCGATGTCGAGCAGCTGACGCGCGATGGCCTCGGCGACCTGCTGGTTCGGGTACGAGTCGGCTGCCACCATCGAGATCCGGAACGGCGTGCCTTTCTTGCTCCGGATCTTCGTGGCCGGGTCGGCGGCCCACCCCGCCGCCTCCAGGCTCTTGGCCGCGGCGATGGCGTCGTACGGGTGCAGGTTGGCGGCGGCCACCGAGTAAGCCCAGGCAGCGGTGGGAATTGGAGTCGGATCGGCGTCGGCCCGCCCGGCCAGCACCTCGCTGACGATTTTCTGGCGGTCGATCGACTGGACCAGCGCCAGGCGCACCTTGGGATCGCTGAAGAAGGCCTTGCCGTCTCCGTCGGAATTGAGGCTGACGAACGAGTTCGTGAACATCCTCGCCTCCTGCACCGTCAGGTCCCGCCGACTCTGCAGGGTGGCGACCTCCTGCGGCTGAATTCCACCGACCAGGTCGGCGGCGCCGGACAGGACGGCCCTGATCGCAAGCTGCGGATCCGTTGCGGGATAGGTGCGGAGGACCAGATGATCCAGGTAGGGCTGCGTCGCCGCGTACGGGTTGCGGTCGAGAGTTATCGCGAGCTGGTTGATCGAGGCGACCTTGAAGGGTCCGGTGCCAAACGCGCGGACGCCGCTGTACGGGCTGGCGGCGATCTGCGCGGGGGCCATGCCGGCGAAGATGTGCTTGGGGATGATGCCAACCCGCAGCGTCAGAGGAAATGCGGCCTCGGGCGCGCGGAGGGTGAACACCACCTGGCCCGGACCTCCCGCCGCCACACCGACCTGGCGCCAAACATCGGAACCCGGCTGCTGGTACTCGATGTCCTGAAGGATGTGGAAGGTAAACAGCACGTCGTCGGCGCCGAACGGCTGACCGTCCCCCCACTTCACGCCGTCTCGGATGTTGAAGGTGTACGCGAGGTGATCAGCTGAAACGCTCCAGTCCGAGGCCAGGACGCCAACCACGTTCTGCTGCGCGTCGACCGACGTCAGTCCCTGATAGATGAGGCTGTCGACGTCACGGGTGCTGTCGTTCGTCTCGAACAGCGGGCTGAGCACCGTCGGCTGTCCGACGAGGGCCTCCACGGCCGTTCCGCCACGGGCCGGCTTCGGAACCGTGGCGACGGGCTGGCACGCAACGAGTGCCAGGGCCACCGCAAACGCGGCGGCCAGGAGCCTACTGCGGAAAATGCGTTACCACCCAGACGTTGGCCACCGAGCAGATCAGGAACGCCACGACCAGGACCCATGTCGTCCAGTAGATCTGGCGCTCGAGACCGCGACGCGTGCGGTAGCCACCGCCCAGCCCATCACCGCCGCCGCCGATGGTGCCGCCAAGACCCGACGCCTTGGGCGTCTGGATCAGGACGCCCGCGGTGAGAAGCACGGCGAGCACAGCCTCCGCAATGATCAGGGCGTTCTGGAGCTTGGCCATGGGACCCGGAGATTTTACCTAGCGCGGCTTGGAGCTAGGTCCAGACCGAGCCGAAGCGTGCGTTGATGGCGTCCCAGTTCAGCGTGTTGAACCATGCCGTCACGTAGTCGGCGCGCCGGTTCTGATATTTGAGGTAGTAGGCGTGCTCCCACACGTCGACGCCGAACATCGGCGTGAGCTCGTCCATGTACGGGCTGTCCTGGTTCGGGTAGCCCTTGATCGACAGCTTGCCCTGCCTGTCCGCCACCAGCCAGGCCCACCCGCTGCCGAACTGGCCGACGGCCGCCTTCTGCAGCTGCTCCTTGAAAGCGTCGTAGCTGCCGAATGTCGTTTTCAGAGCGTCGGCGATCCGGCCGTTGGGGTTGCCCCCGCCGCCAGGACCCATGATCGACCAGAAGATCGAGTGGTTGGCGTGGCCGCCCGCGTTGTTGCGGACCACCGTTCGGATGTCCTCCGGCACCTGGTTGATGCCCCAGAGGAGGTCTTCGACGGTCTTCCTCGCCAGCTCGGGGTGCTTTTCCAGCGCGGCGTTGGCGTTGGCGATGTACGCGGCGTGGTGTTTGTCGTGATGGATCTCCATCGTCCGCGCGTCGATGTGCGGCTCGAGGGCGTCGAATGCGTAGGGAAGCTGCGGCAGCTCGAAAGGCATCGTCTGGGACCCCCCTTCTTGAATTGATTTGTATCTGGTGAAACCAGTTTAAGTGGTTGAAGATTTCGAGCCCGAGGCCTGCGCCCGCACCGCCGCGGCGCGCTTCTCGACCTCATGCGGATCGCCCAGGTAGCGCCAGGACGCGGGGCGCAGATCGCCATCGAGCTCGTAGACGCGTGGAACCCCGGTCGGGATGTTCAGCTCGATGACCTCCTGGTCGCCAAGTCCGTCGAGGTGCTTGACGAGCGCCCGAAGGCTGTTGCCGTGCGCGGACACGAGCACGCACGGGTGGAGCAAGAGGTCCGGGACGATCGAGTCGTACCAATAAGGAAGCATCCGGTCGACCACGTCCTTCAGGCACTCCGCGCCCGGCAGCAGCTCCGGCGGGAGCGTCGCGTAACGCGGGTCGTGCGATGGGTGACGCTCGTCTGACGGATCGAGCTCCGGCGGGCGGACGTCGTAGCTCCGGCGCCACAGCTTGACCTGCTCCTCGCCATACCGGTCCGCGGTTTGCTTCTTGTTCAGGCCCTGCAGGTCGCCGTAGTGGCGCTCGTTCAGGCGCCAGCTTCGCTTGACCGGGACCCAGGCCATCTCCATCTCGGCCAGGGCCAGCTGCGTGGTCTGGATCGCTCGCAGGAGAAGAGACTCGTGCACCACAGACGGCCTGAGCCCTGCATCGCGCATCAGCCGCCCCGCCTCGACAGCCTCTTCCACCCCGTGTTCGCTCAATGGAACGTCGGTCCAGCCGGTGAAGAGGTTCTCGAGGTTCCACGTGCTCTCGCCGTGCCGCAGGAGGATGAGCGTGCCCGCCCTTCTAGCGATGGCCGTACACCTCCGCGGTGATCTTTACGATGTGCGCGAACTCCGAGGCGTCGAGGCTCGCGCCGCCCACGAGGCAGCCGTCGCAGTACGGCAGCTCGACGTACGCCTGCACGTTGCCGGCGTTGACGCTTCCTCCATAAAGGATGCGCACCTTGCGGGCAGCCCCCGCGCCGATCATCTCGGCCACGATGCGGCGGATGAGCCGCATGGTCTTGTACGCGTGCTCGGGATCGGCGCTCTTGCCCGTGCCGATTGCCCACACCGGCTCGTACGCGATGACGAGCCGCCCCGAGTCGTCCGCCGAGCACTTGGCCAGGCCTGCTTTCACCTGAGCCGAAACGACCTGGTCAGATGTTCCGGCGTCGTAGTGGTCCGCCAGCTCGCCGACGCACATGATCACGCTGAGCTCGCAGGACAGGACCGCGGCGGCCTTCTTGGCGACCATCTCGTCTGTCTCGCCGAGGTGGAGACGGCGCTCCGAATGGCCGACGATGACCCACTGGCAAAGGTCTTTCAGCATCGCGGGGGACACCTCGCCGGTGTATGCGCCCGACATCTCCCAGAAGCAGTCCTGCGCGCCGAGCTTGACGCCAGATTCGACGAGCACCTCGGAGACCGCGAGCAGCCACGGAAACGGCGGGAAGATCGAGACCTCGACGCGATCCGCGTGCCCACGCGCCACGGAGAGGATCCCTCGCACCAGGTCCAGCGCGTCGTCGACGTTGGTCGGATTCATCTTCCAGTTCGCCGCGACGAGCGGCATCCCTGGTGGCCGCGAGGACATCTACGCCTCCTTGAGAATCGCGACGCCAGGCAATTCCTTGCCTTCGAGATACTCGAGCGTCGCGCCGCCGCCCGTCGAAACGTGCGAGTAACGCCCGGCCAGCCCAAGCGATTCGATCGCAGCGACCGTGTCGCCGCCGCCGACCAACGTATACGCGCCGGACGTGGCGATGGCCTCGCCGACCGCTTTGGTTCCGTCGCTGAAATCCCTGATCTCGGCGACCCCGACCGGACCGTTCCAGATCACAGTCCCAGAGCCGCGAATCTTCTGGTTGAACAGCGAGACCGACCGCGGCCCAATGTCCAGCGCCATCCAGCCCGGCTCGACCTTGTCCGCCTCCATGATCCGTAGAGCCTCACCGGCTTCCATCTTCCGCGCGCATACGAGGTCGACCGGAAGGATGAGCTTGTCGCCTGCGTCGGCCGCGACCGCATTCGCCTCCTTGAGCGCGGTGTCCTCGACGAGACCGCTGCCCGTCGGCCAGCCGCGCGCCTTGAAGAAAGTGTTCGCCATCGCGCCGCCGATGAGCAGCGAGTCGACCTTCTTCAGCAGGTTGCGGAGCACACCGACCTTGGTCGAGACTTTCGCGCCGCCCACGACGGCCACCATCGGGCGCCGCGGATTGTCGAGCGCCTGTCGGAGCGCCCGCAGCTCGGCCTCCATGAGCTCGCCGGCAAACGCGGGAAGGTAGGCGGCGACTCCCACGACAGAAGCATGCGCGCGGTGCGAGGCCGCGAATGCGTCGTTCACAAAGAGGTCGCCGAGCGCGGCCAGACGGCGGGCAAACGCGGGATCGTTCGCCTCATCTTCTTTGTGATAGCGGACGTTCTCGAGCAGCAGAAGCTGACCCCTCTGCAGCTTGTCCACGGCCGACATGGCCGGCTCGCCGACGCAGTCCTCGGCGAACTGCACCTCCCGTCCGACACGTCTGGCGAGGTCGGGAGCGATGGGCTTCAAGGACAGGTCGGGCTCACGGTCCTTCGGCCGCCCGAGGTGCGATAGCACGATGACGCGCGCGCCGCGCTGGGCCAGATGCTGAAGGGTCGGCGCCGCGGCGCGCACGCGCGAGTCGTCAGCCACTGTTCCGTCGGAAAGGGGGACGTTGAGGTCCTCGCGGACCAGAACACGCTTGCCCGCGACGTCGACCGCGGTGATCGAAGCCTTCAGAGCCGCTTCGCCATGTACGAGGTGAGGTCGACCATCCGGCAGCTGAAGCCCCACTCGTTGTCGTACCAGCTCACGACCTTCGCCCAGTCGCCGGCCAGCATCGCGGTCGACGGCGCATCGACGATCGACGAGTGCGGGTCGTTCTTGAAGTCCGACGACACGAGCTCTTCATGGCTCACCGCGAGCACACCTTGCAGCTCGCCGCTTGCGGCCTCTTCGAATGCGGCGTTGATGTCCTCGGCGGTCGTGGTCTTGCCGAGCTGCACGGTCAGGTCAACAACCGAGACGTCGAGTATCGGGACGCGGAACGAGATTCCCGAGAACTTTCCTGCCAGCTCCGGCACCACCTCGGCGACCGCTTTGTTGGCGCCCGTCGAGGTGGGGATGATGTTGTCCGCCGCCGCCCTCGCCCGCCGCAGGTCCTTGTGCGGCAGGTCCTGAAGCTTCTGGTCCGCCGTGTAGGCGTGGATCGTGGTCATCATGCCTCGCTCGATGCCGAATGAATCGTGCAGCACCTTGGCGAGCGGCACGAAACAGTTGGTGGTGCAGCTGGCGTTCGAGATGATGTTGTGCTTGGCGGGGTCGTAGCCCTTGTGGTTCACACCCATGACCACCGTGTAGTCCTGGTTCGTGGCCGGCGCGGAGATGATCACCTTCTTCGCGCCCCCCTTGTCGATGTGGACGCGAGCCTTGTTGGCGTCGGTGAACAATCCGGTGGATTCGATGACGACGTCCACACCGAGGTCGCGCCACGGCAGCTCAGCCGGGTCCTTCTGGCTGATGAACTTGACGTTGTGGCCGTCCACATGGATGGCGTCGGTGCCGGCCTTGACCGCCGGCTCGAATGTGCCCAACGCGGTGTCGTGCTTCAGCAGGTGGGCAAATGTCTTCGCGTCGCCGATATCGTTGACGGCGACGATCTCGAAGTCCGGCTTCATGGACCATGCCGCCCGATAGATGTTGCGGCCGATGCGGCCGAAGCCGTTGATGCCGACCTTGATAGGCATAGGGCGAGCTCCTAGTGAATGTTCAGCAGCTGAGGAGAGGGGTCGGGCTAAATGTTAACGAGCGTCGTCCAGGCAGCCGGGCCTCGCCTGGAAACCTAGTCCGGTCCTCTCGGCAAGCCGAAGGTGACAGTAGGCGCGATGGTCACGATCTGCCCGTCATCGCATTTGATCAGCTGCCATCCGCTCTCATGCACCATGCGATGGTGCCGGCGACAGAGCAGGACCAGGTTGTCGAGCTCGGTGGGTCCGCCGTTGACCCAGTGCACCAGGTGATGGCCGTCGCACTTTGACGCCGTCCGTTCGCACCCCGGCCAGCGGCAGTGGCCGTCGCGAACTTTCAGCGCCCGCCTCAAGGGCGACGAGACGATGGGCTTGGCTCGCCCGACATCCATGACCAGCGATTCCTGGCTGAGCAGGACGCGGGTCACGCTGCAGTCGCAGGCCATGCGCTGCACCGCGACCGAGGAGATGGGAAGCGAGAACTCCATCTCCGCGGCGCCGGCACCGGCCAGGCCCTTCAAGGTCTCGATGGTGGCCGTGACCTGGATGTTGGCCGGCCTGCCGGCCGAGGCCAGCTCGACCAGGGCGTCGGCGTAGCGCTGGGGCAGCAGACGGTCGTCATGCTCGCCTGACTTCCGCGCCAACGGCTCCAGGGCCGTACGCACCGCGGCCCCGCCAACTGGATCCAGAACTCCATTGATCAGGAGGTGGCCGGACTCGGCCGTGCTCAGGGCGAGGTCGTGGCTGAACTGCTGCTCGTTCTGCTCCTCGGCGTACTTCTTGGCGTCGACCGAGTGCCGGTAG
>VBEF01000081.1 GCA_005881275.1 Chloroflexota bacterium | reverse complement strand
CACCAGTCGGTCTGGTCGAACTCAGCGGCGAGCTGCGAGAATTGGAGCTCGAGCTGGTCGATGACCCGGCGCAGGCTGATCAGCTGACAGGCAATTGCTTCGCCCGCGGGGGCCATGTCGACCATGACTTCATCGTATCGAACATCGGTACGAGAAGCAAGTTAATTTACACGCATTCTAGTTCAGATTTGCCATATTTACGGGTCGCCAGGCCTTCCCCCTCCACCCTCTTCACCGCCTTTTCCCGCCGTGAATCAGGCAGTGCGGCGTTGTCGCTTCGTCGACCCCGCCTGCGCGAGCTGCTGCAGGCGGCGCAGCCGGTGATTGACCGCTGACTTGGACAGCTTCATCCGACCCGCCAGCTCGCCCAGGTTCA
>VBEF01000080.1 GCA_005881275.1 Chloroflexota bacterium | reverse complement strand
CGCACCTGCCGATGGAGCAGCACAGCGCGATCGCGACATACGTCGATGGCAAGGTCACTCTGTGGTCGTCGACGCAGGTCGTGCACTACGTGCATCGCGCGCTCAGCAAAGTGCTCGAGCTGCCGATGCATCGCATACGCGTCATCGGCGCCGCGCATGGCGGGGGCTTCGGCGGCAAGACCGACCCCTTCGCGCACGAGATCATCGTTTGCAAGCTCGCGATGATGACGGGCCGCCCCGTCAAGTGCACCCTCACACGCGAAGAGGTCTTTTACGCCCACCGCGGCCGTCACCCGGTGCTGATGTGGGTCCGCACCGGCGTGACGCACGACGGCCGAATCACGGCCATGCACTTCCGCAGCGCGCTCGACGGCGGCGCATACGGGTCGTACGGAGTCGCCTCCACCTTCTACACGGGGGCGCTGCAGCCGGTCACCTACGACATCCCCGCATACCGGTTCGAAGGATGTCGCGTCTTCACCAACAAGCCGCCCTGCGGTCCCAAACGCGGCCACGGAACTCCCCAGCCGCGGTTCGCACTCGAGCTGCACCTGGAGAAGATCGCGCACGACATCGGTCTCGATCCGGTCGAGCTGAAGCAGCGCAACTTCGTCAAGCCCAACACGCGCACCGTCAACTGGCTGCGCGTCACGTCCTGCGGTCTCGACGAGTGCACCGAGCGCGTCATCAAGGCATCGCGATTCCATGACCGCAAGACGCGGGTGGGACGCGGTATGGGTTTCGCGATCTCCAGCTATCTGTCCGGCGCCGGCACCGCGATCTACTGGAACGATATGCCCCACTCCGAGGTCCAGATCAAAGTCGACCGCGGAGGCGTCACCGCGTATTGCGGCGCGATGGACATCGGCCAGGGCTCTGACTCGGTGCTCGCGACGATCATCGCCGAGGAGCTCGGCCTGCAGCCGGCTGACATCAGGTTGGTCACGGCCGATACCGACACGACGCCAATTGACCTCGGCTCGTATTCATCCCGTGTCACCTTCATGGCAGGCAACGCCGCGCTCGAAGCGGCACGCAAGATGCGCGCCATGCTCGTCGAAGCGGTTCAAGCAAGCGGCCGCGCCATCGATGACGTCACCTTCGAACAGGCCAGCGTGCTGGCGGAAGCACGCTTCGGCACCTTGACGAGCGCCGGAAGCTACACGCCGCCCAAGATCGCCGGACCTTACAAGGGCTCTGGGGTCGGCCCCAGTCCTGCGTACAGCTATTCGGCATGTGTCGTCGATCTCGATGCCGACCCACGCACGGGATTGATCCACGTGAACAAGGTCTGGATCGCGCACGACGTCGGGCGCGCGATCAATCCGCTGCTCGTGGAGGGCCAGGTCGAGGGAAGCGTGTACATGGGCCTCGGCGAGGCGCTCATGGAGGAGCAGACGTTTCGCAAGGGACTTCATAAATGGCCGTCGATGCTCGAGTACAAGTCGCCGACGTTTCTCGACATACCGGAAATTGAGACGTTCATCGTCGAGACCATCGACCCCGAAGGCCCGTATGGGGCCAAGGAGGCCGGGCAGGGCCCGCTGCTGCCAGTGCCACCCGCGCTTTGCTCGGCGGTGTTCGACGCGCTTGGCGTGTGGATCGACGAGATCCCTGTCACGCCGGAGAAGGTGCTCGAGGCGCTGCGCCGCAAAGAAAAAGGCGAGCCGGCGCGCTACGGGCCTCCCCTCTTCCCAGCGATCCCCTACCCGCCGGCCCGAAGTTGAAGCGCAGGCAGTTCGAGATCGACACGGTCATCGGTCTCGACTTCCTGTCGCACGCGCTACACGGCCAATCAGATGCGTGCACCATCGATGCGGGCGTGACGCTCGCCGAGGCATCCCACGACAAAAATCTAAATGCACGATTCAACGGCTACGCGGAAGCGGCCGGCCTCGTCTCTTCTCCTCCACTGCGCAACGCGGGCACCATCGGGGGGAATCTCTGCGTCGATACACGCTGCAACTACTACGACATGACCTACGAATGGCGGAAGGCCGCCGGGTTCTGCATCAAGAAGGACGGCGACATCTGCCTGGTCGCGCCGAGCAGCCCGCGCTGCTGGGCGGTCTCGTCCTCTGACACCGCGCCGATGGCGATCGCGCTCGACGGCATCGTCACACTTGTTGGGGCCGACAGCGAGCGAGAGCTCCCCGTTGCCGCGCTGTATCGCGACGATGGAATTCTGTACATGGCCAAGCGCCCCGATGAGGTGGTGACCGGTTTGCGCCTGCGCAGGTCGCCACGGACACGGAGCGCGTACGTCAAGTTGCGGCGCCGCGGCTCGATCGACTTTCCCATCGCGGGCGCTGCGGTCGCCGTCGAGCTCGAAGGTGACATGGTCGAGGCCTGCCGGATCGTCCTGTCCGCGGTCGCGTCCCACCCGCTCGAGGCTAAGGCGGCTGAAGAATTCCTGAAAGGAAAACGCCTGCAGGCAGACACGATTCGCGAAGCGGCGGAGATCGCTTCGAAGCCGGCCAAACCGCTGGATAACGCCGATCTCAGCCACTTCTGGCGCAAGAGGATGGTGCGGGTGGTCGTGGAGCAAGCTCTGGAGCGAGTAAGCGACCAGCAGCCGGGGCTCGACGGTTAAGCTTTCAGGTCGGTAAGTCTGTTGATTCATTTTCGATTCATCCAAAAGGGCCAGGGAATGGTTGAGTACGCGCTCATCCTTGCTCTGGTCGCGCTGATCGTGCTCATCGCGCTCATCGCGACGGGCGGTCAGCTGCTGAACCTTTACTCGAACATCACCGCGACCATGTGCAGCTACCACGTAGGGTGCTGATCTAGAAACAAAAACTTCTCCCCATGCATGGGGAGGTCGCGCAGCCCGCCGGAGGGGCTCCCGAAACCTAGTCCCCTATAGCCGCGGCCGCCGCCCTGGCCGCGCGCTCGGCGTACTGCGAGATCTGATCCATATCCCTTCTCGCGAGCGCCTCGGGCGGGAACAGCGCATTGGTCAGCCCGACCGCCTTCACCCCCAGGCGCAGGTAAGCGCCGACGTCTTCGATCGGCACCCCGCCCGAGACCCAGAAGGGCACCCCTCCCAGCGGCCCGTTCAGCGACTGGATGTAGCGAGGGCCGCCGACCGGGGTGATCGGGAAGACCTTGACGAGGGCCGCGCCCGCCAGTCGGGCCTGGTAGATCTCGGTCGGGGTCAACGCGCCCAGCACGCAGAGGATGTCCTCCTGTCGGCAGGCGTCGGCGACCTCGGGCAGAAGGACGGGCGTGACGACAAACGACGCGCCGGCCTGCCTGGCCTCTTTGACCGCGCCTGGGTCCCAGACCGTGCCCACCCCGACCGGATAGCGACCCATGGTCGTCGCGATCAGGCCCTTGATCAGGTCGAAGCATGAAGGGACCGTCTTCGTGATTTCGATCGTGTGCACGCCCGCCTCCATGGCAGTCAGGCACGCCTGGAAGCCGGCGTCCGCGTCTTCGGTGCGCAGCACGCCGCAAAGACGGTTGGGAAATACCTCGGCGATGGACCGCACGCCGTCGGGCATTATCCCGCAGTCGTCGACCCGACCCCATCTGCACTTTCGCGCCTGCGTATGCTGGTACATACGTATGACCGGGGCGACCGCCACCGAGAGCACGCGAGAGTTGATCATCCACGCGGCGGCCGACTCTCTCCTCGAAAACGGCTACTCCGGCACGAGCGTGAGGTCAATCGCCTCCAAGGCCGGCGTGGCGATCGGCAACCTCCAGTACTGGTTCCCCACCAAGTCCGAGCTCCTGGTCGAAGCGTGGCGCTACCTCACGGCCAAATCGGTCGAGGAGCTTCGCCTGACCTTGAACCAGCTCACCGATCCGCTCGAGGTCCTGGAGATCGGCGTCGAGTCGCTTTGGGATTCGCTCCGCCGACTCGGTGACGTCCAGCTCGCGGCGTTCGATCTCCTGGTCCAGGCGCCCCGCACGGAGCGGTTGCGGGCCTACCTGCCGGAATTGTTCACCCGCTACCGCGAGGTGATCCAGGAGCAGCTCGACCGGCTCGAGGAAGACGGCCGGATTCGCCTCACCGTGCCTCGCGACGTCCTCGTCCCGCTGGTGCTCAACACCGTGCTTGGCTTCGGGCTGTACTACGTCGTCACCCGCGACGACGAGTCCTGCCTGCGCGCGCTGTCCGCCTTCAGGCAGCTTGCAGGCAGCGTCATCGAGACCGTCGAATGAGCGTCCATCTGCTGGACCGCGAGCTCGACCGTCTCGAAGGCCTCTGGTCGGACGGCCTTTCGGAAACGTATCGGTCGTACCTGGACGCGGTTGACCACTTCGACCCCGAGCTGCGAGCGAAGCTCGCTCTTGCGGCCGCCCTCATCGAGTCGGGGATCCGGCTGCAGGGCGTCGGCGGCCGAGCCGCCCCACCGACCACGCTCTTGATGGGCGATCTCTGCCTGGCCCGCGGCTCGCGCCTCCTCGCGGACAACGCGCCGCTGCCGGTGCAGGTTGCGTTCGCTCGAGCCATCGAAGCGACTTCGGCCGCGGCCGCGGCCGAGCAAGCCCCCCCGGCGCTCCGGCAACTGCTTCGCAAGTCCCTGACCGCGACCCTGTGAGCCACCGCCTCGAGTTCGCGACGGCACACGCCACCGAGTTCGTTGACATCACCGACCGAGTCCGCGAAGAAGTGCGCCGCGCAGGACTGCGCAATGGGCGCGTCCACCTCCAGTCGCTGCATACCACTCTCGGCCTGGCGGTCAACGAGAACGAACCTTTGCTGCTGCGCGATTTCGAGGGCCTGCTGGATCGGATCGCGCCAGCCGGTGCGGCCTATGAGCACGATGACTTCGCGCGGCGTTTCGACGTCCCGATTGACGAACCGGCGAACGGGCACGCTCACTGCCGCCAGCTGCTGCTCAGCGCGTTCGCGACTCTGATGGTCGAGGACGGCGAGCTCGTCCTCGGTCGCTGGCAGTCCCTGTTCGCGGTCGAGCTCGACGGCCCCCGTCGCAGGCAGCTCGCGCTGCAGCTCGACGGAGAGTTCGCGCGAGGAATCGAGAAGGAGTCGCTCCAGGCGCTCGTCGAGCTGGAGCTGGCCCGGCAGTTGATGGTTGATCCCGAGCCGGTTGCGTCCCCGATGCGGCGCCTGGTCGAGGCCGGCGGCAAGCGGCTCAGGCCGAGGCTGGTTCAGCTCACCGCAGGCATCGGACCCCACAACGATGCGCTGCGCGCCGCCGAGCTGGCGGCCGCCGTCGAGCTGCTGCACAACGCCACGCTCATCCACGACGACTACGTCGACGAAAGCACGCACCGCAGAGGCCGGCCGACAGTGGCCGCGGCCGAGGGGCCCGAGCGCGCGATCGCGGTCGGCGATTACTACTTCGCCAAGGCCACGCGTCTCATCGCGCAGATAGGCAATCCAGGCGTCACCTCTGCACTCGCCGAAGCGCTGGAGGCCGTTTGCGCCTCTCAGATCGACGACGTCGCGATGCGGGGCTCATACCCGGGCGACCGCGATTCATATATGCAGGTGATCCGCGGCAAGACAGCTTCGCTTTTCGCCGCCGCGTGCGAATCGGGCGCGCTGCTTTCCGGCGCGACGCCCCAGGTGGTGGAAGCGCTACGGCGGTTTGGCGAGCTGCTGGGCACTGCCTTCCAGATGGCGGACGATATGGTCGACTTCAGCCCGAGCTCCGGGAAGCCGGTCGGCCTCGACATACGACAGCGCGTGCTCTCGCTTCCCCTCATCTATGCCGCGGAAGATCGGGTCGTGGGTCCCGAGGTGCGGCGCCTGCTTGCCGGCTCGCTCGGCGATGCAGAAGTCGGCCGCGTCGCGGAGCTGGTGATATCGAGCGAGGCGCTGCCTCGTGTACGCCAGGAGGCGCAAGGTCTTGTCGATGCGGCCGTGCGCGAGCTCGAGGCAGTTGAGCTGGACGGATTGCAGCCGGTCCTCGTGGGCCTCGCGCGCTCAGCGGTGGACCGAAACTCTTAAGCAGGCCGCCCGGAGAGAATCCCAACCGTCCCCATGGCGAGGCTCTGGAAGCGGACGCCGGACCATCCTGCTCCAGCCGCCATCGCGGTCAGCTCCTCAGGCGTCCTGTACGAATCGACCGTTGCGCTCAGATATCGATACGCGGACGGCTCACCCGACAACAAGCCGCCGATCGCCGGCAGCAGGGTTCGCAGATAGAGGCGGTAAGCGCCACCCACGAATCCCCGCGGCGGGCGCACGAATTCGAGCACGACCGCGCGACCGCCGGGCTTGAGCACGCGAAGCATCTCGCGCAAACCGAGGATCGGGTCGGCGAGATTGCGCAGGCCGAAAGCGATTGTCGACGCGTCGAAGATCGCGTCGTCGAACGGAAGCTTCAGCGCGTCGCCCTCCTCGAACTCGATGTCCGGATGGTCGTGGCGCGCGACCTCGAGCATCTGGGGGCTGAAGTCCAGACCCACGATGTGGCCGGTGGGTCCGGCGATCCGGGCCAGCTCGGCTGTCAGCTTGCCCGAGCCACACGCCACGTCGAGGGCCGATCCACCCGCACCGATTCCGGTCTCGCGAGCTGCCCGACGCCGCCAGCCGGCATCGGTTCCCCCGGACAGCACGGTGTTGACCAGGTCGTAACGACGAGCGATCCGGTCGAACATCGACCGCACCGCCTGAGGGTCGCGCTCGCTCAGATCCTCTGCCAGATCGACGCGATGCCCTGGCCCACCCCGATGCACATCGTGGCCAGGCCGTACTCCGCATCGCGATGGTCCATCTCGCGCACGAGTGTGCTGACCAGTCGCGCGCCGCTGCTGCCGAGGGGATGGCCGAGCGCGATGGCCCCGCCGTTGACGTTGACCCTGTCCTCATCCAGGCCGAGCAGGCGAATGCATGCGAGCGACTGCGAGGCGAACGCCTCGTTCAACTCCACGACTTGCATGTCGGAGGGCTGCAGGCCGGCCTTCTCGAGTGCTTTGAGCGACGAGGGCACCGGTCCAATTCCCATGTAGTCGGGATGCACTCCGGCGGGCGCTGCCGACACGAGCCGCGCCAGCGGCTTCAGGCCTCGCTCCCTGGCCTTCGCGTCCGACATCAAGACCAGCGCTGTCGCGCCGTCGTTCAGCGGCGATGCGTTACCCGCGGTGACCGATCCGTTTTCCCCAAACGCGGGCTTCAGCTTGGCGAGCGCTTCCAGCGACGTGTCGGGCCGCGGTCCCTCGTCGTCCGTGATTGCGTCCATCTGCACGATTTCTTCGGCCAGACGTCCTGACTTCTGCGCCGCGATCGCGCGCTGGTGGCTGCGCAGCGCGAAAGCGTCCTGGTCCTCGCGGGACACCTCGTATTTCTGGGCGACTCGCTCGGCGGTCTCGCCCATCTGCAGCGTGCCGTACATCGCCGCCATCTTGGGATTGACGAGGCGCCACCCGAGCGCGGTGTCGTAGACGGTTTGTGGTCCGCGTGCGAAGGCTGCCGAAGGCTTGGGCAGCACCCATGGCGAGCGGGTCATGCTTTCCACGCCCCCCGCGACCATGATGTCGGCGCCGCCCGACTGGATCTCACGGGCCGCGGCGATGGTCGCCTGCATCCCAGATCCACACAGCCGGTTGACCGTCTGGCCCGGCACCTCGACGGGAAAGCCCGCGACCAGGAGTGCCATGCGTGCGACGTTGCGGTTGTCCTCGCCGGCCTGGTTGGCGCAGCCGAGGATGACGTCCTCGACCTCCTCGGGTTTGACGTGCGCGCGTTCGCAAGCTTCCCTGAGGACGATCGCCGCCAGGTCGTCCGGCCGGACGTCCTTCAGCTGTCCGCCGTAGCGGCCCATCGGCGTGCGCGCCGTCGCGACGATTACGGCCTCTGGCATCTATTTACTTTCTGGAAGCGCGCCTCGCAAGGAAGTTGGCAACGCCTTCCGCGAACTCGGGGCTTGCCGCCTGCGCTTCTTGCAAGTAGGACTCGAACTCGAGCGCCTGCTCAAATGTCGAGTCGAGGGCGTGGTTGACCGCGCGCTTTGCTGCCGCGAGAGCCCCGCGCGGCTGACTCGCCAGGTGCGTGGCCAGCTCGCGCACCACCTCATCCAGCTGCTCGGCGGGCACCATTCGGTTGATCACGCCCAACCGCTCAGCGTCGGCCGCCGCCAAAGGACGCCCGGCGAACAACATCCAGTACGCAACGCCAGTCCCCGCAAGTCGGGGCAGCAGCCAGCTGACTCCACCATCGGGCGCGAGCCCGATGTTGATGAAGGCTTCGAGGAGGTACGCCTCAGGGGTCGCGATCCTGATGTCGCAGGCGAGCGCATAGCTCGCGCCGATGCCTACGGCGGGACCGTTCATGGCCGCGATCACCGGCTTGGGCATGGTGCGGAGGCGAGTTAGCATGGGCATGTACTCGTTGCGAAGCACGTTGCCGACGTCCTCCGGCGTGCGCATGCCTGCGCCATCGGCCATCTCCGTTACGTCAGCGCCCGAGCAGAATGCACGGCCGGACCCGGTCAGGACGACCACGCGTATCGCATCGTCGCGCTCTGCTTGTTTGATCGCCTCCCCCAGCTGCGCGCGCGTGACGGCGGCGATCGCGTTCATCTTGTCCGGCCGGTTGAAGCGGATCCAACCAACCCCGCCTTCCGTATCGACCTTTATGTGCTGCTCAACTTGAGTCGCCACGTCTGTCACCTTCCTTTGAAGACGCCCTTCCGCTTTTCGAGAAACGCGTGCATGCCTTCCTTCTGGTCCTCTGTCGCAAACAAGAAGTAGAAGCTCTTGCGCTCGGCGGCAAGACCGTCGGACAGCGGCGCGTCGAACGCCTTGAGGACAGCCTCCTTGGCCAGCCGGACCGCAAGCGGAGGTTTCGCCGCCAGGTCCCGCGCGATTCGCTTGGCCACGGCGATCGTCATCTCCCAAGGCACGACCTTGTTGACGATGCCCAGCTCGTAGGCGCGGAGGGCGGTCACCGGTGCGCCGGTGAGCATGACCTCCATGGCGACGTACTTGCCCGCGGTGCGCGGCCAGCGCTGGGTTCCTCCGGCGCCCGGGATGATCCCGAGGTTGACCTCCGGCTGGCCAAACCGCGCGGTGTCGCCGGCGACGATCAGGTCACACATCAGTGCGACCTCGCAGCCGCCGCCCAGCGCGTAGCCGTTGACGGCGGCGATCAGGGGCTTTTTGAAGCCGGCGAGAGGCGCCCAGCGCCCGGTCTGATCGCGGAGCAGCTGGTCGACGGCACCCTGGTCCGCCATGTCCTGGATATCGGCCCCCGCGGCGAATACCTTGGGGCCTCCGGTGAGCACGGCCGCTTGCACGTTGCCGTCGGCTTCGAGCTCGGAAAGCGCGGCGCTCACCTCGCCGATCACAGCGGGGCTCAGGGCGTTTAGAACCTTGGGCCGGTTGAGCGTCACGGTCGCGATAGGGGGCTCGATCTCGACCAGGATGTGCTCGTACCCCATCGCGGCTATCATCGGCTAAATGCCGAATCGCAGGCTTATGGATTCATACGGCAGGGTCGCCGACGATCTGAGGATCTCGGTCACCGACAGGTGCAACTTCCGCTGCATCTACTGCATGCCCGCGGAGGGCTTGAAGTGGCTCAAGCGAGACGACATCCTCAGATTCGAGGAGATAGTCAGGCTTGCCCGGATCTTCGTCGCACGCTACGGCGTGCGCACGATCCGGATCACAGGTGGGGAGCCGCTGGTGCGGGTCAAGCTCGAAGAGCTCATCGCCATGATCAACTCGATCGACCCGACCCTCGACATCACGATGACCACCAATGGCGTTCTGCTGCGGCAGAAGGCACAGGCGCTGAAAGACGCGGGGCTCAAGCGCATCAACATCTCGCTGGACACGCTGCGCATGGACACGTTCAAGGACATGGCGCGCAGCGAAGCGTTCGAACGCGTCATGGACGGCATCACGGCGTCGCGGGAAGCCGGCTTGTGGCCGATCAAGCTGAATATGGTGGTCATGAAGGGCCACAACGACGATGAGGTCGTCGACTTCGCCCGCCTGGCTCGAGCCGAAGGGTATGAGGTCCGCTTCATCGAGTTCATGCCGCTCGATGGCGACAACATCTGGACGAACGAGCAGGTCGTGCCCAGCCGGCGCATCCAGGAGCAGATCGAAGACCTGTTCCCGCTCGAGCCGGTGATCGACGCGCGGCCCGGCCCCGCGACCCGATTCAAGTTCGCCGATGGAACGCAGGGCGGGGTCGGCTTCATCTCTTCGGTCAGCCAGGCCTTCTGCACGACGTGCAACCGGGTCCGGCTGACCGCGGAAGGCGGCCTGCGCACATGCCTCTTCTCGTTGTCCGAAACCCCGCTCCGCGACCTGATGCGGTCAGGGGTGTCAGATGACCACATCGCCGGCGTGATCGAAACGGCGATCTGGCGCAAAGAGGAAGGTCACATGATCAACAAGGCCGGCTTCATCAAGCCGGCGAAATCGATGTCGCAGATCGGGGGCTGAGTAACCTAACCAACGTGCTCCGACCCGAGGAAGCTCAGCGGCCCTTCACGGTCACCGAGCTCGCCAACGAGATCCGACGCGAGCTGCGTCCCCTGACCGCCCTCCTCGTCAAGGGCGAGGTCAGCGGCATGAAGCGCGGCACTGCGGGGCACTACAACTTCTCCATCCAGGATGGGCTCAGCCGGCTCGATGCGGTGCTGTTCGCGGACGACTCGCGGCGCGTCACGACGCTGCCCGAGGACGGCCAGGTGTTCATCTTCCGCGGCAGGGTCGATTTCTTCGGCAAGACCGGACGGCTCAGCTTCATCGTCGACCAGGTCGAGTTCGACGATGTGGGCAAGCTCCGCGCTCGCCTGGAGGAGCTCAAGCGTCGCCTCGAGCTCGAAGGCGCGTTCGACGCCAACCGTAAGCGCCGCCTACCGTTTCTGCCTCATACCGTCGCGCTTCTCACCTCGCCGACGGGCGCCGTGATCAACGACCTGCAGGAGACGATCTGGGACCGCTATCCCAACATGGGCATCGTTGTGTACCCCGTTCAGGTCCAGGGCGCAGGCGCGCCGATGAGCGTCGCGCGCGCCCTCCGACGCTGCAATCAGGAAGGGCTCGCTGATGTGATCGTGCTGGCGCGAGGCGGTGGGAGCTTCGAGGAGATGTACGCATTCAATACAGAGCTGGTCGCCCGGGCGATCCTCGAATCAAGGCTGCCGGTGGTCACCGCCCTCGGGCACACTTCTGACCGCACGGTGGCCGACCTCGTCGGCGACGCTGAATGCCGCACGCCAACCGAAGCAGGCGCACGTGTGGTGCCGAAGAAGGCAGACCTGCTTGCATCGTTGCGGGAGCGCGAGCGGCGGATCGAGCGCGAGATCGGGCAGCGCTTCAGCCAGGAGAACGACCGTTTGAACACCTATCGGATGCGCCTGGTGAGACTGCTGGCGAATCTGGTCCAGAGACCCGCCGATCGCCTGGCTCGCGCCCAGACCGACCTCGCAAAGCTCAGCCCGGTCCATCAGATCGAGAGGCGCGAGCAGGCCTTGCGCGAGCAGCAGCGGCGGCTGCACAGCGCTCTGACCTTGAGGCTGCAGATGAGCCAGTCCAGGCTGAACGCCACCCGGGGGCGGGAGCGAATCGAGCGAGCGCTGGCGAACCGCTTCGCGGAGCAGGGTCGAAAGCTCGAGAGCCAGCATCAGCGGCTCGTCGCGCTGAGCCCCGAGTCAGTGCTCACCCGCGGCTACAGCATCACCCGCGACGCCGCGAGCGGCGCCATCCTGCGCTCTGCTGCGGAGGCTGCGGTGCAGCAGAAGGTCACGATCCAGCTGGGTTCTGGAAAGCTCGCAGGTCGCGTCGAGGAGGTCTCGCCATAACCGAAGAGCTGACGTACGAGCAGGCGATGGACAAGCTCGAGGAGACCTTGAAGCGAATGGAGTCGGACAAGCTGACCCTGGACGAGGCAGTCAAGGCTGCGGAAGACGCGCAGACATATTTTCGGATCTGCGTCCAGCGCCTCGAGGAAGCACGCAAGAAGATCGAGGTCCGCGCGGAAACCGAACCTACGGCGTAGCCGGGAGGGATTCCTCCGACTCCGCTACCTTCTCGTCCATCGCCCGCAGGCGCTGGCTCAGGTTTCTGACGAACTCCAGCAGCACCTCCGGATGCTCGTGCACGATCGCGTGCAGGCGGTCGCGCCGCAGCACGCGGACCGTGGTGTCGCTGGTCGCCTGCGCGCTCGCCGATCTCGGCTCGTCGTCAAAGACCGACATCTCGCCCAACACCGTTCCGCCACCGTGCTTCGCCAGCGTGACCTCACGGCCGTCATGGTCGAGGTGGACGCGAATCTCGCCGTCGACCACGACATAGAGCTCCGCGCCGACATCTCCCCTACGAAACACCGATTCGCCCTTTGCGTAGTGCCGGGTGACCATGAGGCGGTCGATGCTCGCGAGCTGCTCCAGGGTCAGCGTGCTGAACAGAGGCACCCGCTTCAGCGCGATGAGCTCCTTCATATGTTCACTGAGTCCGTGCGCCGCAGCTTCCGCCGTTTCGCGGACCCACTTGTCGGAGTGCTGCGTGAGAGATTCGAGCTCGGCATGCGACAGGGGACGTGCCAAGACGGGATCGAACGACTCCGGTTCGAGCAGCCGTGCCAGCGGTCCGGCGAGCCAACCCGGGCCGAAGTTTAACAACGTTTCCAGCGCCTCCATCCTCGTCGGCGATTGCTCGGACGCGAGTCCGCGCTCCACAGTCGCGAAGCCTCTCTTGCCATGCAGCGCGCGCATGGCCGCGAGACCAGACGCGGCGGCGCTGCTGACGTAATCGTCGAGGCCGATGCGGAGGAGGGCGTAGGCCGCGGCCGTGTTGCCGTCGACGTGACGCATCGCGCCGCTGACGCGCGAGGATAGCCTCGCCAGCTGGACACCGCTCGCCAAAACTGTCTCCAGGTGGCCACGCGCGTGCTGGAAAAGGTCGGGCCGGCCGCTCCGCACCAGCGCCTCCACCGCTGCGGCCGACGTCTCGTCACGGGCGAGGAGCAGCGGCAAGGCGAGCGCCAGCGCCTCCGGCGCCTGTGCGGCCATCGCCTCGGCGGCGAGCCTGCGGACGTCGCGGTCGCCACTCGCCAGCCCGTCGGCCAGCGTCTCGGCGTACCGCTGCTGCCACTCGGCCGGCGGCGCCCAGCGCACCGCCTGGCGGAGTGCCTCTCGCCGCACCGCGACCTGTGCATCGCACATGCAACCGAGGAGAGCCTCCGCAACGCCGGTGACCTGCCCTTTCATGCGGGCCAGGCTCCGGATTCCTTCCAGCCGCACCCCGGGATCGGCGTCCCGAAGGGCCGTGACCACGGTACCGTCGTCCGCCACGAAGGCGGCCGCCCATGCCGCCGCAGCGCGGTCGCGCGGCGCGTCCGAGCCGGCGAGCGCGCGAAGGACCTCCTGGGAACCCTCCCAACGATCCTTCCGGATCACGCCGGCGATTGCCGCCGCGGCCCGGACCCACCCATCGTCGTCATGCGCCGCCGCCAGGAGCTGATCCGCCGTGATGGATTCGGGAGGCGCCATCTGGAGCACGATTCGCCTCACCGTCACGTCTGGCGATGCGAGCAGCTCCGGCGCCATGGAGGCAAAGGCTTCGGGCGACGACTTGGCAAGCGCCGCAGCGGCAAACTCCCGGGTCTTCGCGTCCGTGCCGCGGATGTAGCCCTGCAGCTCGATGACCTGGTCCGGGGTCGGGCGCCCGACGGCCTGCTGAAAGTCGGCGAGGCTCAGCGCGTGCGTGCGAAGCCTTGAGTAGATTGCGTCGACGTACAGGCTCCTCACCCACCAGGCCGCGACGATCAGGAGGACCGCAAGCGCAATACCGGCCGCGGCGAGAACCTCGACGCTCGCCGTGACCGCCGCCTGAAGCAACAGCAGACCGGCGCCGGTCGCGACCGCGGCGCCCGGCAGCACCGCGTTGTCCAGCAGATAGAGCAGCCGGGGCACGACCTGCGCGGGCAGCGCGCCGCCGAGCACGTTTTGCGCCGGGTCGTCCAGACCCGTCTGGAGCCCATTGCGAACGATGAACAGAAACAGGGCAGTACCAAGGACCGGATTGACGGCCACGGCGGTGAAGCCGATGAGCGTGAAGATCGGCAACGCCATGATCGCGTTCTTCACGCCGAGCCGGTTCAGCACCCACGGCGCCACGAAAAGACTCACGACCAGCTGCACCACGTAGCTGACCAGCCACGCGTTGCCGATCAGGATGGTCAGCTCCTGCAGGTTGTTGTGCGTGGCTGCGACAAAGAGGACCGCGACGAGATAGTCGCCCACCCGACTCGCGATCTGGAGGACGAAGGCCAGCATGACGAGGGCCAGCACGAGGCGGCTGCCGACCACATGCTCGAACGCCCGCCTCAGGACCGCGATCGCCCCGTGCCGTTTGCGCTCGACCTCATGAGCGACGAGAAACTGGTCCGCCTCATCGCTGAAAGCGGGTCGGAACAGCGTGCGCTCGAGGCTGACCGACATGATGGCGGCCGCGATCGAGCCGAGCGCCCAAACGAAGATCAGCGGCTCCGTGGCGAAGACGGCCACGATCGTGGTCGTGAAGCCGGAAAGGATGTAGCCGACGCTCGAGCCGGCCGCGATCACGGGAAAGATGCGCTTGCCTTCCAGGACGTTGAAGTGCTGGGTGACGAAGCTCCAGAAGTTGAGCATCACCAGCTCGAACGCGACGGAGTAGACGACATAGGCGGTGAAGGCGACCGTGGCGTCCTCGCGGAGCGTGTATGCGGTGAAGATGCCGATCGCCATTACGGCGTTGGCGATGAGGGTGATTCGAAATGCCCGCCCCACGCCGAATCGCCTCGTCAACGCGCCTTGCAGCGCGGCTATCGGCCATACGGCGAGGGCCAGGACGATGAAGAAGAGCGGGTACGCGTGCGGCCCCGCCTTGGTGAGAAAGATCGACTGGGCGGCGCTGAACGCCGTGTACATCGCCCAGCCGATGACGATCGCGAAGCCGGCCACCTGGAGAGTGCGCCTGAGCTCGGTGCGCCGAACGTGAAGGATCTTCGCGAGGAGAGGCGATACCGCCTCCTGCCGCTTGCTTTGACTAGGTCTGCTGGACGCTGGCGATCCTCTGCAGGGCGGCGATGCGCTCTGCGATCGGCGGGTGCGTGTCGAACAGGCGGCTGAAGAAGCTGCCGTGGTGCTCTTCGGGGTTGTCGATCATCATGGCGGCGACAGCGTGGTTGAACCGCTCGGGCGGCTTGTCGTTGCTTGCGATCTTCTGCAGCGCGGAGATCAGACCCGTCGGGTTGCGCGTGAGCTCCACACCGCTCACGTCCGCAAGCGACTCACGCTGGCGCGAGAGCGCCAGCTGCATCAAAGGTCCGACAACGAACGCGATGAGCGTGAACAGGACGCCGATCACCAGCACGATCAACGCTCCCTGGCCCCGCAGGCGCATGCGACCGACGCTGTTCCAGAACGCGCTGGCGATCAGCGCGGCCATTCCGATCATCGTCGCGACGACGAGTAGCAACCGGACGTCGAAGTTCTTGATGTGGCTCATCTCGTGCGCCAGCACGCCCTCGAGCTCTTCGCGGTTCATCATCTGCAGAAGTCCAGTTGTCACCGTGACGGCGGCGTGGTTGGGATCACGTCCCGTCGCGAACGCGTTCGGACTCGGGTCGTCGATGACGTAGACCTTGGGCAGAGGGAGGCCATCGCCGATCGCAAGCGCTTGCACGATGTTATGGAGTTGCTGGAACTCGCGAGGGTCGGCCGGCCGCGCTCCCATGGCGGCCAGCACGGTGGCGGAGCCGAAGTAGTACGCGTACAGCGCCGCCGCCACACCCAGCAGGCCGAGGACGATCGCGCCCGCCACGGCGCCGCCTTGCCCGTATGCCAGCCAGCCGATGCTTGTTGCGCGAGATCTGGTGGTACATCTCGATCTACGTGGCCGCGCGGCTGTTTGGTCTCACCGCGTCGCGGACCCGTTCGGCGAGGTAGCGGCCCCAGATCTGTGCCCACACGAGCCCGTTCCCGAATGCCGACACATCCTCCGAGTGATGCTTGAAGTGGTACGTCCACATCGCCCGGGAGCGTTCGTACGAAACCTGCCGCCTGCGCTCCGGCGGCGTGGGTTGTGCCCGATGCGTGGCGCTTGCCGAAGGCACGTAGAAGATCTTCCAGCCGCCGAGCTTCAGGCGGTAACAGAGGTCGAGATCCTCGCCGAACATGAAGTAGCGCGGGTCAAAGAAGCCCACGCGGTCCAGCGCAGACGTGCGCAGCATCAAACACGCCGCGGTACCGGCGTCCATCTCGTGAACATCCGATTCAGATACGTGTCCCATGTTGTGGCGGCCGAAACGCGGGCTCCTCGGGAACAGCTTGCTGAGCCCGACCGTCTGATAGAACAGCGTGCTCGGGATCGGAAACGCCCGCCGCGCGTCAGGGTCAGGGCTGCCATCCTCGAGCAGAAGGCGCGGGCCGACCGCGCCGACGTCCGGACGTGTCAGCAGGAAGTCCGCGAGCCGCCCGACGCATTGAGGATCGAGGGCGACATGTGGGCTGAGCAGGAGAACGAAGCGGCCCTGGCAGCGCTCGAGCCCGATGTTCGCGGCTCGACCGTACCCGAGGTTCTTGGACTGGACCAGAACGGTCGCCTGGGGGAATTCGTCAGTGACCGCGGCGGGCGAACCGTCGGACGAGTCGTCGTCCACGACGACGGCTTCCACCGGCACATCAGCGCTGGCGAAAAAAGACTTGAGGCACTGAAGGAGCTCGTCCTTCGCGTTATGGCTGACGATCAGTGCTGAAACGATTGGCTTGGCCGGGTCGGGCATCGGCCAAGAATTATGGCTTGACGCGCCACTACAATCGGCGGACGTGCAGCGACTGGGTCTGAGCCAGCGCCTGGCCCAGCTTCTGCGGAACCGGCTGGTCCGGCAAAATCTCGTCCTGTTCTTCGGCGGTCTGGTGGCCGGGATCGGTGGATTCGTGTACCACGCGATCGCGGGTCGAGTGCTCGGGCCGGCGACCTACGGCCAGGTGGCTTTCCTCATCGCGGTCTACTCCGTGGGAACGGGACCGGCGCTGATCCTTGTCGTCGTCCTCGCCCGATACACCGCGATGCTGGCCGCACGCTCCGACCCTGGTGTGCGCTCCCTGATGGCACGCACGGCACGCCTCATTGCCATCCCGTCTCTCTTCTTCATCTTGCTGACGGCGCTGTTCGCGCGGCCGATCGCCGCCTTCGAGCACCTCGGCTCGACGATCCCGATCCTCATCCTCGGTTTCTCCATCGCCCTGATCTGGCAGGTGGCAATCCCGCGCGGAATCCTCCAGGGTCTGCAGCGGTTCACCGCGCTCTCCCTCAACCTGTCGCTGGAGCTGGTCATCCGCACCGTGGTCGTTTTCCTGCTTCTCCGGGCGGGCTACGCGGTTTCCGGCGCGATGGCGGCCGTTTTCGTCGGCCTGGTGGTTGTCTTCTGCCTGGGCATCTACTCCCTGCGCGATCATTTCCGCGGAATCGGCACGCGCGTGAGGCTTCGCGTCATGGCCGGGTTCTCGCTCACCGCGGCTGCGGGGATCATCGGCGTGCAGATCCTCTACAACCAAGACGTCATCCTCGCCGAGCACTACCTGAGCAGCCACGACGGCGGCATATACGGCGGCCTCAACAAGATCGGCACGATCCTCTTCTTCCTGACGCTGAGCGTCAGCCAGGTTCTGTTTCCGCGCGTGGTCGAAGCAGTCGCGAAGGAACAGCACCCGGGCCGCATCCTTCTCTCGTCGGCGGGCATCCTGACGGCCCTGGGCGCCGGCGCGCTGCTGGTCTTTGCGGTCGTCCCGGGACTTGTGGTGGGCATCCTGTTCGGGCCGAGCTTCCGCGACGCGATCCCGTTGGTGTTTCCGGTTGGGCTCATCGGCCTGGCCCTGGCCCTCGACAACCTTCTGGTCCAGTTCTTCATGGCGGTGCACGACCGGGTCTTTGTGCCGATCCTCGCCTTGGCGGTGCTGTCCGAGGGCGTCCTCATCTTCTTGTTCCACGCCCGCGTGGGACAGGTGGTCATGGACGTGCTCGTCGCCCTGCTCGGCCTGCTGGTCCTCCTCGCCATCCGCTGCTACGTGCTGCTGCCCACATTGAGGGCGGAAAGCGTGGCCGAGCCGGAACCCGCGCTCCCCTAGAACATTTAAGTCCCGCCAACCCCGAGGGGCCGCGGGACTTAAAAGGTGCTCGGCAACGACCTACTCTCCCGCCGGGTTACCCCGGCAGTACCATCGGCGCTGGAGGGCTTAACTTCCGTGTTCGGAAAGGGAACGGGTGTCTCCCCTCCGCCATTGTCACCGAACGACGGAGATTATACCGAGCCCCTCGGGGAGGAGTCTTCGGCTTACCGGGTGCGACGCCGCCGGGCGCGAAGGCTCTTGATCTTCCTCGCCTCGGCCGGCGGAACGTAGTGCGAACGCCGTCTCATCTCGCGCACGAGCCCCTGCTCCTGCACCTTGCGCCGGAACTCGCGCAGCGCCTGCTCGAACTCCTCGGGATCCTTGACGACTATCCGCACAACCCGACAAGGATACAGGCCGAGCCACAAGGCACGCTTGTGAAGAGCGGCGCGGTGCTCACTCTCACGCAAGCACGGCGCACGCCCGGTCTTGGGTAGCGTTGCGTTCTACGGGTTCACTCCAGCGAGCGTCACGGTTGCGGTGTGGGTGCCGCCCTGGTTGACCCAGATGACCGACACGTCGTCGCCGGCCTTGTGCGACCTGATTGCATTGCCGAGCGTGTCGGAAGAGGTCACCGTCGACCCGCCGATCTTGGTGATCACCGAGTTGCGCGTGATTCCCGCGTTGTCGGCCGGCGAGCCTGACGACACGCTCGTGACCAGCGCCCCGGACGTCACGCTCAAGCCCAGCGCCTGCGCGTTCAACGCGTCCAGGGTCTGGACCGAGACTCCGAGGAAGCCAACCTGGCCGTAGGTGAGGTCGGCCGCCTGCTCGTGCGCGCGAATCCGGTTGACCACGCTCACTGCCGTGTTGGATGCGATCGCGAAACCAACGTTGGAGGATGAGGAGCGAAAGCCCTGCGCCTGGCCGGCGGTGATCATGCCGATCACCTGGCCTGACGTGTTCACGAGCGCGCCACCCGAGTCTCCCTCGTAGATGAGCGCGTCGCTTTCGATCATCCCATTCAGCGTCTCAGAGCTTCCTCCGCCCTGGCTCGCGGTGATTGTCTGGTCGAGCCCGGTGATCTGTCCCGATGTCACCTGTGGCGCGCCCCCGCGGCCCAGTGCGTTGCCGAGGGTCACGATCGCGTCGCCGACCTTCAGGGACGACGAGTCAGCGAACTTCACGCTGGGCAGCCCCGAAACGCTGCCGTCGATCTGAATGACCGCAACGTCCTGGGATGGGTCGACGCCGACCACGTGTGCCGTGTATTTCTGCGAGCGTCCCTGCACGGTCACGGTGATGCTCGTCGAGCCCTTGACCACGTGATCGTTCGTCAGGATCTCTCCTGTCGAGCTGATGAGCATGCCGCTTCCGGCGGCCGAGCCATTGCCGAGCGCGGTGTTGATGTCGACGATTGCCGGGCTCACCTTGGCCGCGATCGCCGCCACGGTGCTGCTCGAGGAGCTGCCCGTCCCCGGCGTGACCTGCTGAATCGGAGCTTCAGGCTGTGCGGTGGACTGCGCGACCGGAAGGTTGTTGACGGCGCGGGCCAGGCTCCATCCGATTCCGGCTCCGGCTGCCGCGGCGACGACCGCGATCAGGACGATGTAGGCGGCGATCCTGTTCCAGATCGAATGCGGAGCAGGAGGCGCGGGCGGCATCCACGCCGGCTGAGGACCCATGCCCTCGATTGAGGACGGCGGAAGCAACGTCTGGTCGGGCGGGTTCGGCGAAGGCTGTCCCCACCCTTGCGGTCTCTGGTCTGACATCGAGCTCTACCTCCGGTACCTGAAACGGTGTTTTGACTTCAAGATTGGGCCGGGAGCCTGTGAGTCGGCTCGACTGTTCTTTAGCGTTTCCTGAGAATACGAGCAGATTTGAGCGTCACGGACTCGGGGTCCCGGAGGGGGACGGTGACGGCGGCGGCGAGGAGGATGGGCTCGAGGACGGCGACGGCGATGCCGAAGGCGAGGGCGATGCGCTTGGGGACGTCGATGGCGACGGATGGGACACAGGAGCAGGCTGCTCGGCCGGGGCGGGCGTGACCGGTTCCGGCGGAGGCGGCGGGGTCGCCAGCGAGATCAACAGCAACACGACCAGCACAGCAAGGCCGGCCGCAACGGGGACGGCAAGTGTCTCAGCGCCGATTCCCGGCCGAGCCCCCGTGCTCTGCGCCGAGTTTCTATAGGCGCGGCGCAGAGGGGTCAGATGTATGCCCTCGGCCGAAGCGCCCGCCCAAGGTGCGTTGGCGTAGATGGCAGCCTGAAAGAGCAGCAGCACGGCCAGGGCGATCGTGGGTATGGAGGGCGCTCTGACCAGCATCACGACCGCGGCCGCAGCGCCGGTTGCCGCGAGGAGCGATTCCATCTGCGCCGCACGGAAAGCCTTGAGCACCGACGCCTCACCCTCCTTGAACTTCGGCGTGCGCAGAAACGCGGTGTGGAACCGGAGCAGCCCGCGCAGGCATGCGACCGTAACAACCCAGCTCAACGCGAACCACACCTGGAGGCCTGCGATCGCGTCACGCCAGGTGCAGCGCGTCTTGAGCTTCATTGCCCACACAGCACGCAGGAGTCCGGTTGCAAGGAAGGCAATCGGAAGGCCGAGGGCGACGCCCGTCAACCGGCGGATGGGCAGCTGATGATGCATCGCGGTGGACAGCGCCGTCGCGAGCAGGAGCAGGGTGAAGCAAAACATCAGAACGTCGCCAAACCACTGCACGTTGCCGAGCAAGTAGTGGATTCGCTGCGGGACGGTCAGGCGCTCGCCACGGCCAGGCTGCAGAAGACGTCGCCAGTGCAGCCGCAGGATCTGCACACCGCCCAACGCCCAACGAAAGCGTTGTTTCTTGAGGCCGTCGAAGCTCAGGGGCATCAGCCCTTGCCCGTATGGGCGCGACACGTAGATGCCCGTATGACCACGCGCCAGCATGCGCAGGCTGGCCTCGGCGTCCTCGGTCACGATATCCGGATTCCAGCCGCCGATATCTTCCAGCGCGCTGCGCCGTATGAGGCCCATCGTGCCCGCGAAAATGATGGCGTTGCGGTGCGCGCGGCAGGGCATCGTGATCTCGAAGAAGTACTGGTAGCTGTAATAGAGGCCCCGCAGGTACTGGTCGTCCGTCCAGTCGCGATAGTTCTGAGGGGTCTGGACGAAGGCGACTTTGGAATCGGCAAAGTGTCCGACGACCGAGCGAAGCCAGTCCGGCTTGACTATGTAGTCGGAGTCGACGACGCCGATGATCTCGATGTCTTTGGGCAGCCGGCGCGTGGCTTCATTGAGCGCGCCGGCCTTGAACCCCGGCCAGTTCTCGAGATGCATGAAAGTGAATCGCGCGCCG
The DNA here is from genome assembly GCA_005881275.1 of Chloroflexota bacterium. Taxonomy (GTDB): domain Bacteria; phylum Chloroflexota; class Dormibacteria; order Dormibacterales; family Dormibacteraceae; genus 40CM-4-65-16. Next base: position 14,292 of record VBEF01000080.1, on the reverse strand, counting down.
AGCTGCTCGCAGTGCGCTTGGAGCGCACCCCAGATTTCGCGATCCGGCGTGTTGTTGTCGACGACCTGGACGATCAGGTCCGGATAGTCGAGCTCCGCGAGCGCCTTGAGTGTTTCGCTCACGACCTCCAGGGGCTCGTTGTACGCAGGGACCTGGATCGCAACCTTGGGGAGGTAGCTGGGGTCGACCGGGTGTGCCGGTTCCGAGGTGCGGCTCAGCGTGTCCACGATCTCGAACAGGTAGGAAAGCGAAAGCGCGAGGGCCGCAATCTCCAGCACGAGCAGCAGCGATGACGCGACCAGGTAAACAGGGTCGCTCCCGATGGCATACGTGATGGATCCGGCGTAGAGGAGGTAGGCGATTGAGGCCAGGGTGGCGGCAGCAAACATTTGCGCGCCCAGCCAGCTCCAGCGGCGTTCAGCTACTCGCAGGACGGCGGTCGCGACCAACGCGCAGACAGCCAGCGCTATCTCGAAATCGCGCTGCTGGCTGATGATGGTGGCGTTCCAGGCCACGAGCGCGATCAGGCCAAGACCAAGCGGCAGGCCGGCCCAGATTCGGGCGCGGATGATTCCCGGCACGAAGGCCGCGATCGTGACGACGGCGCTCAGGGCACCAAAGAACAACGCCGCGTGCAGGAGCACGAAGAGAAAACGCCCCTTAACAGTTTTTGACCCGGTGGGGCGCCCTGGTCTTCCGCGCACCTTGCGCCGGGCTACGCGGGAGTAACGTTTAGCCGCCGCGCAGCCAGATAGTTCAACGGAGGATGGCACATGGCCTTTCGAGAAGCCTCGCTGGAGACCACGGCACCGCCCGCCACCGTCTGGCGCGTCTGGTCAGACGTCAACCGCTGGCCGGAATGGAACCCGGACATGAAGGAATCACGCCTCGACGGCCCGCTGAAGCTCGGCGCGACGGGAATGATCAACACAAAGTCGGGCGGCAAGCACGATGTCGTCGTCACCCACTTCCAGGATGGACGGTCGTTCGAACTCGAGAGCACGGCGTTACCCGGCACGAAGATGGCGATCCGGGCCACGATTGCTCCCACGCGGTTCTGGACGGCCTGAAGCGGAAGGTCGAAACGGCGGCCTAGTACCGCCGCGGCGCTACCAGAGGTCGCGGTTCACCGTCCGAAGCTTGCCCCGCCTGGGTGGTGCTTGAGACGTCAGGACCACGACCGGGATGTGCCGGCAGACGTCGTCGGCGCGAAGGGCCTCGATGAATGGGAGACTGCCCACGCCTTCGGACACGAGGTGGATGAAGATCACGTTTGGCGCCGATTGCTTCGCGCGGTCCAGGCCTTCTGCCTGGTCTCGAGCCACGACAACGGTGTAGCCGTCGTCTTCAAGGCGCTCCTGGTTCGCCTGGCGCGACGAGACGTCGTCATCGACCAACAGCGCTGTGGCTACACGGACAGCGTTCAAACGCACCTCCCGGTTGTCCTCAGCCGCGATGGGGCAGGTTCGCGGAGGAAACGCCAGCCTGTGGGCTCAGTCTAGATGAACCCTTCGCCGGCCCAACGGCCTTGACAATCTTCGCCTTCGGGACGCCGACTGGGCCCTGGCCGGCCTGGACTGGTGGGCAGGTTCGTCCACGTACAACCAGTGTCCGTCCTTCACCAGGAGCGAGGCGTCGACCGTACGCAGCATCGGCGCGCCCTGGCGGCGAAGCTTTGCCCAGTTTTCGTGATCCTCAGCTGTGATGAACGTCAGGGCTCGACCGGTGTTTCCGTTCCGGGCGGTGCGTCCGATGCGGTGCGTCAGAGCGTCGGCGGTGTCCGGCAGGTCGTAGTTGATGACCAGGCCGACGTGACTCACGTCGAGGCCCCGCGCCGCCACGTTGGTCGCCACAAGCACGTCCGCGCGCTCCCTCCTGAAGGATTCCATCACGTGGTCGCGCGCGCTCTGGGCCATGTTGCCCTGCAGCTCGACCGAACGGTGGCCCAGCCGCTGCAGCTCGCGGTTCAGCTTGCGCACGCCGTGCTTGGTGCGGCCGAACACGATCGTCCCGCGATGCCGGCGGAGGATATCGCTGAGCACGCCCAACTTCATCCCGCGGTCGGTGCGGACCAGGCCGTGCTCCAGGAGCGAGGGTCCTTCGGCGACGACCTTCACGATGAGCGGATCGCGCAGATGCTTGTCGATCATCCTCGATACCCAATCGGGCATGGTCGCGGACGCGAGGACCGTTTGCGGGTTGTAGGTGAGTCCCATGATTTTTTCCACGTCTCGCGAGAAGCCGGCGTCAAACATCTGGTCAGCCTCGTCCAGGACGAGATACTCAACCCGGCTCAGGGAGACCTGCCTCTTCTCGATCATGTCGAGGATCCGGCCCGGGGTGCCGATGACCAGGTCGACGCCTCGCTTCAGAGCAAGCGTCTGGGTGTGATAGCCAACTCCGCCATAGAGAAGCGCGCTGCGCCGCCCGGAATCGAGTGACTTGAAGACGGCCTCCACCTGGATCGCGAGCTCGCGTGTCGGCGTAACGATCAGGCCACGCGGGCCGGCCGCCGGCTCCGCCAGACGGTCCAAAAGTGGGAGCAGGAACGCCAGCGTTTTGCCGCTTCCAGTCGGCGACTGAATCACGACGTCGCGTCCGACGAGCAGCGCGGGTATCGACTCCGATTGGACTTGATTGAGGTTTGTGATTTTCTGCCGGGTCAGAGCGGCCTCGATAGGCATGCTCACGCCGGCTTCGGCGAATGTTTGCAACGAAGCTCCAGGGTGCCTCTCTCTTTCTTCTTATTTGCCGCGATCTACAGGGCTCTGATGCGTTCAGGAAGAGAGGACCCGAGCGGGCGACGCACCGTTGCGTCCCGGTCAGTGTACCGGATGGCGCTGAAGAGTCGTCGAATTGTGGTCCAGGCAGCGGTATCATCCCGCTGCGCCCTTCCCTCGGGCGTCACGGCGGAAGGTGCCCTCGAACGCGCCTCTCGCGCGAAACGCAATGGTTCGAGCAAGGAGCGCCGATGTCCTCGATCGCTATCGCCCAGCCCGCATCGCCGAAGCCTGCCGCATCGCCTTACGCCGAGCTGAAGCGGCGCGTCGAAGCGGCCGGTCTGATGAGGAAGCGGCCTGGTTACTACTCCCTCATGCTCGTCACCAACACGCTTCTGTTCGCCACCTGCTTCGCGGTCCTTGCCCTGACCAAGAACGTGTGGTGGACGATCCTGGCCGCGGCCGTCCTCGGCTTCGTGTCAGGGCAGCTAGGTTTTCAACTTCATGATTCGGGTCACCGCCAGATGTTCTCCAGCCGGCGCCTCAACACGATCGTCGGCATCGTGACGGGAGACGGCCTGCTCGGCATGAGCCACGGGTGGTGGGTCGACAAGCACAACAAGCACCACGGGAACCCAAATCACCAGGACCTCGACCCCGATATCGGCGTGGGCGTCATCGCCTACTCGCGAGAGCAAGCGCTGGCCAAGAGCGGGATGAGCCGCTGGGTCGTCCGCCATCAGGCGCAGCTGTTCTTTCCGCTGCTTTTCGGGCTCGGCTGGGCAATGCACAAGTCGAGCGTCGCGTTCCTGGTCAAAGCGCGGGGAGGCCAGCGCTGGGTCGAGATTGGCACTCTGTGTCTCCATCTCGTCGCATACGTAGCTCTTCTGGTCGCCCTGGTCGGCCCGTGGCGGGCGGCGCTGGTCATCGTCGTCCAGAAGTGCGTGGGCGGCTTCTACATGGCTTCGGTGTTCGCGCCCAACCACAAGGGAATGCCGCAGATCGAGCCTGGCGAAGAGATGGACTTCCTCCGCTCGCAGGTCCTCACCGCACGCAACGTGCGCTCCCACCCCATGACCGACTTCCTCTATGGATGCCTGAACTACCAGATCGAGCACCATCTCTTCCCGACCATGCCTCGCTGCAACATCCGCGAGGCGCACAAAATCGTGCGCGCGTACTGCGCCGATCTGGGTGTTCCGTACCACGAAACGTCGATCTACCGGTCCTACCGCGAGATCCTCGAGTTCCTGCATGAGGTGGGCGCGCCGCTCCGAAAGGCCGCAGTCCCGGTATAGTCGGGGTGCCGGCACATCGCCGGCGCTCATCCGCAGGCTCCGATTTCTCGAACAGGCCCGCTAGTTGAGTTGGCCTTTAGTTCGAGAGATAAGGAGATGGAAATGCCTTCAGGCACCATCAAGAAGCTGGTTTCGGAGCGCGGTTTTGGATTCATCGCGGCCGATGACGGAAAGGAATTCTTCTTCCACAGGAGCGGAACCGAGGGCGACTTCGACAACCTCCAGGGTGGCGAGAAGGTGACCTTCGAGATCGAAGCGAGCCCGAAGGGCCCGCGCGCCAGAGCCGTCCGCATCCAGTAGGTTCGGCAACCAGAATTGAGCCCCGAGCTTGCTCGGGGCTCTTTTTTTGTTCGGCGCGATCCGCGCCAGGCTAGGTGCGAGGCGCGGCCGCCGGCGCGTCCTCCAGCAAGCCTGCCGGCAGATCAACGATTCGTGAGCGCAGGAACTCGCCAAGGCCTTTGGCCTGAGGATCGATGCGAGTTGACGACGCGACCCCTTCGCCGAGGAGTCCGATCACGACGAAGTTCAGAGACCGGATTTGGGGCAGCGCGTAGCGATTTATCTTCAGCTCCGCAGCGTCCGGCAGCAGCTCCCTCAGCCGGTCGACGGTCAGGAACGCCTCCAACCACCGGTATCCATCGTCGCTGCGAGCCCACACGCCGATGTTTGCGTTTCCGCCCTTGTCGCCCGACCTCGCCCCGAACACCGCCCCCAGCGGCAGCCGCCGCGTCGGCCCCAGATCGGGTATCGACGCGTGGCTGTCATCCACCCCTTCCTCCACCCACGGCCGGCGGGGCGGTTCGCCGACGCCGAGGCGGCGGCCGTCCTCCAGCACTACGGTCTGGGCCACAAGCCCTGCGGGCACGAGTGCGGGCCAGTAAACCCCGTACGTCGTCTCGGCCTCCGGCGGGGTGGTCGTGAAGAAACCCGGATAGCTGCTGAGCGCCAGCTCGATGAACCTGTTGGAAAACGCCCGCCCGACCTTCTTCGCGTCGCGGTCCTTCACCGTCACGCGAAGCTGTGCGATTGCCTCGGCATTTTGGACAAGCTGAACGTCGACATGCTCGAAGGCCGCCTCGCCGCCCAGAGAATCGAACAGCTGGCGGCGCGCGATCTCGGCCTTCGCCTCGACGTCGAGGCCGGTGATCACGAACGTCATCGTGTTCCGGTAACCACCGATGTAGTTGATCGAGACCTTGAGCGTGTCGGACGCAGGCTCGCCGCGAACGCCGGACACGAGCACCCGGTCAGACCCCTCAGACGACAGCTGGATGCTGTCGAAGCGAGTCACCACATCCGGGTTGATGTAGCGGCGGCCCTGAATCTCATAGAGAAGCTGTGCCGTCACGGTGCCGACCGACACCAGCCCCCCGCTCCCCGGATGCTTGGTGATGACCGAGCTTCCGTCCTCGCGCAACTCCGCGATCGGAAAGCCGAGCTTGGTGATCCCAGGGACCTCCGAGAAAAAGCTGTAGTTCCCGCCGGTGGCCTGCGGGCCGCACTCGATGATGTGGCCGGCGACGACCGCGCCCGCCAACCTGTCCCAGTCGTCGCGAGCCCAACCGAAGCGCCACGCGGCCGGGCCAACCACGAGCGACGCATCGGTCACCCGCGGGCAGACGACGATGTCCGCTCCTGAGCTGAGCGCCTCGACGATGCCCCACGCCCCCAGGTAGACGTTCGCCGAGACCGGCTCCACGCCGGCGTCCGCGAGCGAGCGACCGGTGTCCATGTGGCGGAGGTCGTGGCCGGCGGCCTGGAGCTCGCCGACTCGAGGCAGCAAGTCGTCGCCCTCGATGTGCGCGACCTTCGCGCGCAGACCCAAGCGCTCGAGCAGCTGGCGCAGCTTCATCGCGAGACCGGCCGGGTTCAAACCCCCGGCGTTGGCGACGATCTTCACGCCGCGGTCGATCGCGAGTCCCGCGACCTCCTCCATCTGCCTGAGAAAAGTCGTCGCATAGCCGGCGTCGGGATCCTTGGTTCGCGACTTCCAGAGGATGAGCATCGTCAGCTCGGCGAGGTAATCGCCCGTGAGGACGTCGATGGGTCCGCCTTCGAGCATCTCTAGCGCGGCTGAGAACCGATCGCCGTAAAACCCGGAGCAGTTTGCGATCCGCAGGGCCTCACTCACCGTGGCGCCACCGCTTCGACGTTCTCCTGCGCTGTGGACCGCTCAAAGATTGATACCGACTTTGACACCTCCGCGGGACTGATCTCGATACCTCTCCGACTGGAAGCTGACGCCCAACGAGCCGGCTCGAGCCATTGGTCGCAGTCAACCAGGATTTCACGAGAGGAGACATTCAGATGGTCAAAACCGTATTCGCGTCCATCATCGCCGTGGCGGCGACGATATTCCTGTCGATCGGAGCCGCGGCCGGCGCCACGGTCCAGCACTTCAACCTGAACACGCCCGAGCAGTGCTTCTACAAGCTGGACTACAAGTACTGCGTGGTCTCAGCGGGCGAGGAGACGGCCGTCCAGACGGCTTCCGGAACCTTCAGCGCAGCCGTGAACGCGTCGGACTCTTGGGTTTTCAGCCAAAACGCCACCATCCTCGCCAGCGGCACCGACTCCATCCAGGAGCACGTCCTCTACGCGAACGACTTCACGATTCTCAAGGAAGGCGGGATACACCAGACGTCGACATTCTTCGACGGAACCACGACCTGCACAGCTGGCATGGACATTCACGCGACCGGTCTCAACCTGTACACGGGAACCGGGCACTTCCAGTACACGAACTTCACCTTCGTCTGCGTCTGACGATTCGCTCTGCACGACATGAACCCGGGGGCGTTCAGCAAACGCTCCCTGGCGCGTTCCCCCCATTTGCATGCCCCCGCGGGTTTGGAACGCCCTCGAAACCCGTTCTTCGTACTAACGCAGCAAGGAGAGGCTGTGGGAGTCTGTACCGGCATGGAGGCGCAAACCTATATCTGTGCGACATGCGGGGTTCAGTTCGCGCCCGGAGCGAACGAGCCAGGGCATTGCCCGATCTGTGAGGACGAGCGGCAATATGTCGGCTGGTCTGGGCAGCGATGGACAACGCTCGGCGATCTTCGCAAGGCCCATCGGAATCAGATGCGCGACGACCTCGGTTTGCTCGGGATCGGAACCGAGCCGTCGTTTGCCATCGGCCAGAGAGCGATTCTCGTTCCCACACCAGAGGGCAACCTGCTCTGGGACTGCATCACGCTCCTCGATGACGCGACCGTCGAAGCCGTTCAGAAGATAGGCGGCCTTCGGGCCATCGCCATCTCCCACCCGCATTACTACTCTGCGATGGTCGAGTGGGGTCGGGCATTCGACGCGCCCGTGTATCTGCACGCCGCCGACCGCCAATGGGTCATGCGGCCAGATCCGTGTCTCGAGTTCTGGGGCGGCGAGACCAGGGCCCTAAGGGCCGGCATGACACTGATCCGCGCCGGAGGCCACTTCGACGGCGGAACCGTTCTCCATTGGCCCGCCGGGGCTGAAGGCCGCGGCGCCCTCCTCACCGGCGACATAGTCCAGGTGGCTCAAGATCGACGCTGGGTCAGCTTCATGTACAGCTTCCCCAACTACATACCGCTGCCGGCACACGAGATCGACCGCATCGTCGCGGCCCTTGAACCGTTCGAGTTCGATCGGATCTACGGCGCGTGGTGGGATCGCAACGTCACGTCCGACGCGAAGAACGCGGTACGCCGCTCGGCCGCGCGCTACAAGCGCGCTCTAGGCGATTAGCCTGACGACCAGGGCGTTCGAGGCCGAGGCTGGACCACCCCGTCAACGCTGATCTCCACGCGCTCGTTGAAGAAACAGACCATCCCGGCGATGGCGCTTACCTCGGGTGATGGCGATGCGTAGCTCCAGGCCACGTCGCGCACATCCTCAGGAAACTTCCAGTACTGGCTGGTCTGGCCCTTGTAGGCGCACGCGGTGGCGGTACCGGAGGGCGTCAGCAGGTCGAGGTGCACGTCCTCGCGGGGTATGTAGTAACGGACCGGGAGTCCGGTCTCGAACAACATCCGCGGGCGCCGGGTGTCAGCGACCACCGAGCCGCGGATTCGCACCTCTACGCGGCGGGAGCTGAGCAGAACGTCGATCCGGTGAAACGGGTCACGGGCGTGGGCGATGACCTCCTCGTCCTCCTCGTACCAGGCGTCCATCGCCCGCCACCGGAAGGCGATGAGGCCGGAGAGATCGGGACCACCCGAAGGGGAGGACTCGTAGCGCCAGGCTGCATCCGAGGCGTTGCTCTTGCCGGTGTCGATGGAGAGATAGGTTGCCTCGCCCTTGGTGGGTGAGGTACCGCGGCGCGTGCCGGGGACGAGCAGGTCCATGCGAACGTCCGCGACCGGGAAGTAGTAGACGGGCAGGCGGCCGCTCTCGAGCATCAGCTGCACCCGGGTGCTGTCGGCGATGGCGATATCGCCGAAGAACGCCCGCACTCGCTTGGCGGTTGGATAAAGGCGGATTTCGCGGCCGTCGCCTGGGCCGATCTGGATGTCCTCGAGGTCGAATGAGGCACGAACGGCCGCGCTCACTTGTCGGAATCCCACGTCACGGGGAAAGCGCCAATCCAGAAGGCGTTGCAGTTCCTTGGGTCGACCCACGCCGCGCCGACGCTCCTGAGGCCCGCAGCCAGGAGCTTGCCGCAACGGCGAAGGACTCGGTCGACAGGGTTCTGGCGGAGCTCGGAGATCTGGAGGATGGTGGTGTTTTCCATGGCGCCAGCGTCGCTCCGAGCGGGTGGTCGACGAATCGTGGAAAGTACGTAAAGTTGCGGGCTCAGCCTTCTGGGCCCGAAGCCCTGCCCTGCTCCGCGATCCATGCGGCCACCTGGGCGCGGGAGCTGAAGCCGAGCTTGGTCATGATGTTCGTCAGGTGGGTCTCCACCGTGCGTTCGGAGAGGAACAGCTTGTCGGCGATCGCACGGCTGGTCATCCCGGCTGCCACAAGCCGGGCGATCTCGACCTCACGACGGCTCAAGCCGCGGGCCGGCCTCTGCGGCGTGCCGGATCGTGAGCGGAAGTGCTCGCGAACCTCGGCTTGAAGGGCGTCGACGGTCAGTCCGCCGCCACTCGCCCATGCAGCGTCTGATTCCTTTTCCGACAGCGCCGATCGTGCCTCCTGCACCGCGCTTTCGACGCGCGGACCCCACGGCTGCCTTGCCACCGGTAAAGCCAGCGGAGTGCGAAGCCTCGCTGCCGCGCTCAAAAGCCGCAGCGCGTACCGGGGGTCTGTGTCCGCAATCGCGCATCCAATACCCGCGACCTGGTCGGTGGTGGACAGGGTGTCGCCGCGCTCCACAAGCTCGAGTCCGGCAAGAAAAGCCGCCAGCGCCTTCTCTCGCGTGCCGAAGTCCAATTCGAGGTAGCCGAGATGGAAATAGGCGCCGACGGCGCCGTACTGGTCATCGATCTCCAGCGCCATAGCGACCGCTTTCTCGATCCAATTCCGGCCCACGTCCGGCCGGCCGAGGCGCACCTCCACGCTACCCAGCGATCCCATCGCCATAGCAAGCTGGGGGCCTGGCCCAAGGGTCGTGTACATCTCGACGCCCGCCACCATGTGGCTATGGGCGCGCTCCACATCCCTGAGCTGCCGCTCGGCCACGTAGCCGAGGCCCATGTGCATCGCCCCTTGGAAGAACTTGTCGTCTGACTTGCCGACCATCTCGATCAGACGGACATCGATCGGTGAGCCGTCCCAGCGCAGTCCGGTGATACCACCCAGCGCGTCCCAAGCATGTCCCGCTCGCAGGAAACTCTTGGAAGCGCTAGGCGGCACGCGGCGGAAGGCATCATTGATCCGCTCGAATCCCTCCCGGGGGGCATTGACCATCCAGACGAGGTAGAGGCCACCGAGCATCTCCCGCTCGACCTCCGGATCGCGCCGCGCCCATTCCAGCGCGGCGCGGACGTCGTTCATCTCCTGCCACAGCACGCGGTGCTCGGCCACCGCGCCGCGGTGCCGGCGCGCCTCGTACGCCTCGTCAACAAGGCGGCGGTAGCGGGCGCGATGACGGTCGCGCGCCGCAGCATCGTCGCCCTCCGCCGCAAGCTTCTCGGCGGCGTACTCGCGGATCGTCTCGAGCAAGCGGTAACGCATGTGCTCGTGGCCACCCTCGACCTGGATCATCGACTTTTCCACCAGCCTCGTCAGCGTCTCGAGCACATCGTTGTGTTCGAGCGGCGGGAAGGCGCAGACCTCTTGGATCGCCGACGCGTCGACCGAGCCGGCGAAGATTGACATGCGGTTCAGGAGGCGCTGCTCGCTGAGGTCCAGAAGTTGATAGCTCCAGTCGATGGTGGACCGGATCGTCTGCTGCCGCGAGACGGCGCTGCGGCTGCCGCGGGTGAGGAGCCGGAGACTGTCCTCGAGGCGCGGCACGATGTCATGCGGGGAGAGGGTCGTCATGCGCGCCGCCGCAAGCTCGATCGCAAGGGGCATGCCTTCGAGACGCCGGCAGATCGTCAACACCGCGGCGGCGTTGGACGTGTTCACCATAAACCCCGGCCGGACCGAGCGGGCCCGATCGATGAAAAGCCGAGCCGCATCGGAAGAGTCGGCGGTGGCAACGTCCATGCCATCGGGCGGCACGCCCAAAGGAGGCACCTGGTAGATGTGCTCGGCCTCGACATTGAGGCGTTCCCGGCTGGTGGCGATGACGGTGAGTTGCGGGCAGCCGATGAGCAGGTGAGTCACTACCTGTGCCGCAGGTTCCACGAGGTGCTCACAGTTGTCGAGCACCAACAACCGGTGACCCTGCAGTCCGCGGATCAGTGATGCCAGATGGTCGCGGCCCTCGAGCTTGACGCTTGACGCCCTTGCGATGGCCTCGACGATCAAAGCGCCGTCCGTGATGTCGCCGAGTGTCGCGAAGGCGGTGCCTTCGGGGAATCGCGACTCTCGCTGCCGGACGAACTCAATGGCCAGCCGTGTCTTGCCTGAGCCGCCGGGGCCGAGGAGCGTCAACAGGCGCGTGTGAGGAAGAAGTCGCCTTAGCTCGGCGAGCTCCTTTTTTCTTCCGACAAAGTTCGAGAGCCTGGACGGCATGCCTGACGGCGCTGGCATGAGCGGATTATGCAATTGGTTCTAGGCGAACAACGGGTGTGAAATACGCTCGTGTTGTGAAGCCTCCGTCCGGAGCCAGCCACCGTAACAGGACGCCGGCCGGTGGCGAGCTCGTCCACGCCAAGGTTGGTGGACAGTCCATCTTCTACCGGACAGCTGGCACGGGCCCGACGTTGCTGCTGCTACATGGGTTTCTATGCGACTCTCGTTGCTGGGCGTCTCAGCTTGCGGGTCTGTCGGATCGGTTCACGGTTGTGGCGTGGGATGCGCCGGGGGCAGGCATGTCGCCCGACCCGGCCGAGCATTTCACCATCGCCGACTGGGCGGACACCCTTGATGAGTTTCTCGACGCCATCGGAGTGGTTCGCGCTCACGTCCTCGGACTCTCCTGGGGCGGGATGCTTGCCCAGGAGCTCTTCCGACTCCACCCAGCGCGTATCGATCACCTCATCCTCGCGGACACCTATGCGGGCTGGAGAGGGTCGCTTCCGGCGGATACGGTCGAGCAGCGGCGCGCCAGGTGCTACCGGGACGCGGGGCGACCAAGGCGGGAGGTTGTGGCGGAGTGGGTGCCTGCGGATTTCTTCCTGGAAGCTTCGCCAGCGCTGGCGGCCGAGATGGCGGCTGTCGTGGCGGACTTCCATCCGCTCGGGTTCCGTCTCATGGCCAGGTCTCTCGCTGACACCGACACGACACCCGTGCTGAAGACCATCAACGTACCGACGCTTCTTCTTTGGGGTGAAGGCGATCGTCGCAGTCCACTGAGTGTCGCCGAGCAGTTTCACGCCGCGATTCCAGGGTCGGAGCTCCGAGTGATCCCCGGCGCCGGACACGTCAGCAATATGGAGAAACGTGAAGACTTCAACGCGCACGTGCGCCGATTTCTCCTGGGGAGCGCCAACTGAAACCGCCAGGCCTCTCGGTGAAGCTGTCCGAGCTTGTTGCGTCGCTGTCGATTGGCACGGATATCGGTATGGGCCAACCAGAGGGCCAGGCTCTGAGAACCTGCCTTCTGGCGCTGGGAGTAGCGCGCGAGATGGGTCTCGATCATCAGCAATGCGCCGACGTCTACTACGTTGCGTTGCTGAGATTTGTTGGCTGCAACTCGCACGCTGATCAAGACGCTTCGAGCGCCGGCGGCGACGAGATGGCTTTCCGTCGAGCGATGGCGACGGTGATCAGCGGCACGCCGCAAGAGTTAGTCCCTCACGTTGTGAGGCACGTGGGCGCCGGCTTGCCCATCACCAAGCGGGCGCGAGTCGTCGCCGGGATGTTGGCCGCGGGGCCAAAGCAGGCGCAGGCGGTTACCAGTGCGACGTGCGAGGTCGCACGAATGTTTGCGATTCAGCTCGGCCTTGGACCCACCTTGGTTCGGGCGCTTGGTTATCAGTTTGAGTACTGGAACGGGAAAGGGCTGCCGAACGGCGTGTCCGGTGAGGAGATACCGATCGCCGCTCGCGTGGTGATGGTCGCGCGCGATGTCGATATCGTCACTCAGGTCGGGGGTCGGCAGCTGGCGGAGGAAATGCTCCGCCGGCGCCGTGGGCGGGCTTATGACCCCCTTGTTGCCGAGGCATTCCGCCGGCACGCCGGGCCGATCCTCGCCGGTCTCAAGGACGAGGAGCTCTGGAACCGGGTCATCGACGTCGATCCCGCGCCGTCCGCCCCGCTGGCAGCCGCTCAATTGACTGCTGCTCTGGAATGCTGCGCGCAGTTCGCAGACATCAAATGCTGGTTTACCCGCGACCATTCACCAGCGGTCTCGAGCCTGGCCCGCAAGGCGGCTGCCAACGTCGGACTCGATGCCGTCGAGGTGGAGTCGACTGCGGCTGCGGGTCTGGTTCAGGAATTGGGGAAGACGGGTGTTCCGAACGGCACCCTGGCGGGCGCGCGACCGCTCACCCATGGTGAATGGGACACGATTCGGCTGAGCACGTACCTCACGCAGCGGATTCTGGGGCGATGTAAGGGCCTGGAGGCGGTCAACGCGCTCGCCTCCAGCCATCACGAAAGGCTGGATGGATCCGGCTATCACCGAGGCCTGATGCGGGATCAGATTTCGACTGCGGCGCAAATCCTCGCGGCCGCGGATGCCTTCAAGGCGATGACGTCAGAGCGGCCATGGCGCCCCAGGCTCACCCCTGACGAGGCGGCCCGATCGCTTGGCGCAGACGCAAAGGCAGGCAAGCTGGCCCACGTTGCCGTCGAAGCTGTGCTCGCCGCGGCAGGACACGGCGACATGTCGCCCAGGCAAACGCGGCCCGCCGGCCTATCCGACCGCGAGATCGACGTGCTGAGGTTGATCAGCTTGGGCCGGACCAACCGAGAAGTAGGAGAGCAGCTCTTCATCTCCCCCAAGACGGTGGGCCGCCACATCGAGAACATCTACGCGAAGATCGGAGTCTCGACCAGACCAGGCGCAGCCCTGTTTGCCATGCAGAATCGGCTCCTGGGTTAGGCCAGCTCCGCGGCCCAATAAATGGGGTGTTCACCCGATGCGGTGAAATCGCGAATGTCAGACGATCCGAGCGAACTCGAGCGCAGCTCTAGCAAAGGAGAGATCGGACATGTTTCGGGAAAGCGCCTACCGGCCGGATTCAAAGATTCTTGCCGCGTTCACGGCCATGGTCTTCATCGGCGGAACCAACTTCGTCGCAGTGCGACTCTCGGACCGCGGGCTCGCGCCTTTGTACGGGGCGGGCCTTCGGTTTGTTGGAGCGGCGGTGCTGCTCTGCATCTTCCTGGTGGTGCGCCACATTGCGCCGCCTACGCGCGAGCAGTTAAAGGGCACGCTTCTATACGGCGCGCTCGGCTTCGGAGCGTCATACGCCTTCGCTTACCTTGCGCTGGTGTCCCTTCCGTCAGGGGTGGCCGCGGTGGTCATGGGCTCGGTGCCCTTGATCACGATGCTTCTCGCAGTCGCTCATGGAGTCGAACGATTCAGGCTGCGTGGCCTGGTTGGAGGAACAATCGCAATCGCCGGCATTCTCATCCTGGTCGGCGCCCCATCCAAGGCTCACATCCCATTGGGCGGACTTCTCTTCATGCTGGGCGCCGCGTTCAGCGCCTCGGAGTCAAGCATCGTGCTCAAGAAGTACCCGACCGGCCACCCGATGGCGACGAACGCAGTTGCCATGGCATTCGGTGGAGTCTTGCTGCTGGGCCTCTCTGCCGTCTCGGGTGAGCGCTGGTCGCTTCCCGCGACCTCG
>VBEF01000079.1 GCA_005881275.1 Chloroflexota bacterium | reverse complement strand
CTGATACTTGCGCTGCTTTGCGCGGCGCAGTTCATGCTGATCCTGGACATCGCGATCGTCAACGTGGCGCTGCCCTCGATGCAGCGCACTCTGGGTTTGTCGGCTGAGAACATCCAATGGGTCGTCGGCGGCTACGCGCTCACCTTTGGTGGCTTTCTCATGCTGGGCGGCCGGCTGGCCGACGTCGTCGGCCGGCGACGCATGTTCTTGGCGGGTTTGGTCCTCTTCATCGCAGCATCGACGCTGGGCGGATTCAGCCAGTCCGGCGGAATGCTCATCGGCGCTCGCATGATCCAGGGCTTTGCCGGGGCCCTGGTCTCGCCCGCCGCGCTGTCGCTTCTGACAACGACTTTCAGGGAAGGCCGGGAGCGGAATCGTGCGCTGGGGATGTGGAGCGCTATGGCCGCCGGCGGAGCGTCAGCTGGTTTGATTCTGGGCGGCCTGCTCACCCAGGAATTGAGCTGGCGTTTCACGCTTTTCGTCAACGTGCCATTGGGTCTCGCCGCGGTTCTGCTATCTCCGGTGCTGACGACAGATTCTCCTCGCCGTGGGGCGAAGGTCAGCCTTGACATCCCCGGGGCGTTGAGCCTGACGGGCGGAGTTCTCGCCCTCGCATACGGCGTCACCGAGGCGACCGGGCAAGGCTTTGCCTCGACGAAGGTGCTGATCGCTCTGGCTCTCTCTGCCGCGCTCCTGATCTCATTCGTCGTGCTGGAGAAAGGCAGCGAGCAACCCCTTGTGCCGAGCCGGATGTTGAGGCTGAGATCCGTGGTGGCGGGCAATTCTGTGGCGGCGCTCGTGTCGGTCGTGATGATCGGCGCCGTGTTCTTCAACTCGCTGTACCTGCAGGAGATCCTCGGATATTCACCAATCCAGGCAGGTCTTGCCTGGCTGCCCCAAACCGTGCTGATCATGCTTGTCTCCAACATCGGGGCCCGTATTGCCACGAATCTGGGGACCCGAACCCTGATCGCGGTCGGAACTCTTGTACTGGGGGCGGGGATGCTCCTGTTCCTGAGAACCGGCCCCGAAAGCGACTACATCACCGTCATTCTCCCCGCCATGCTGGTTACTGGCATCGGCGTCGGACTTGCCTTCGTAAGCGTCACCATGGCCGCCACAGCCGGCGTTCCCGATCGAGATCAGGGAATCGCTTCCGGCCTGATCGGCACCGCCCAGCAGGTCGGAATGGCCGTGGGACTGGCGATTCTTGTCAACGTCGCCGGTTCCGTCACGAGGGTGTCCCTGCCGTCAGGTGCAGTTGCCGTCATCGCCGGATACCACCAGGCGTTTGTCATCGCCGCCGCCATCAGCTTCGTAGCCGCGATCGTGGCGCTCATAGTGATCGAGCGTCCTTCGACGCGGCCGGCAGCGGGCGGGGCTTGGCGTTCGATCACGCATGCGGAGGCCACCACAGCGCGCTCGTAAGCGCTTGGAGCTCGCCATTCGCGGCCACGAGCTGCGCTCGGACATAGGTCGACGCGGACGGCACGGCCACGGTGGTTGACCAGTCCTCGGATTCAACAGCCGCCGCACCGATTGCGCCCTTATCGTCCTGAACGATGAGCGACCTCCTGGATCCGCCCCGCACCGACACCTCGACCCCGCGCCCTTTCGGTTCGAGGTAGAGCTGGGGTCCGGCCGGTCCTGCCGACACGAATGTCCGACCAGCTCGCATCGCATCGATAATCGCCGCGGCATCCGCACCTGGCCCCGCCTCGACCCACGTCGTCGGCATCCCGAGCGCCTGCGTGTGACGTGGGTCCGTGACGCGGCGTCGCAGGATGTGCGTATCGCTGCCGCCGACCGCAACGAGACGCTGCCCCAAACGGAGCCGCGCCTCCCAGAAGTCGAGGGCGGCGGAGTTGAGCCGGGCCCACGGCCCGTTCCAGACCTCGATCGCGTGCATGGACCGGATCGTGTCGTACTCCCACGCCGGTCCGAACGGCTTCGGATGGTTGACGCTTACGAACGCGCCTGCGTCGGCGGCCTCCGTCATTGCCTGCTCGACGCCCGACGCCTCCGGCGCTCGGAACTCCCACCAGCGGTCGGTTCCCCACGCGTTCCAATGTCCGCCGTACGTTGTGACCTCGACGCCGGGGATCACGATCGGGCGACCGCTGCCGCCGGCTCCATATTCGGCGACGTGGGCGATGGTGTTGTGATCGGTGACGCCAAGGAAATCGAGACCCGTTTCAGCGCCTGCATGCAGCATCTCACTGGGCCACGAATCTCCGTCCGAGTACCGCGTATGACAGTGCAGGTCGCCACGCAGCCAGCCGGCGCGCGCCTCCGGCAGCGATGGCGATCGGGGTTCGCCTGCGCGAACCAGCTCGCGCTCCAATGGTGGAATCCCGCGATCGAACCCGATCTCCACCGACCAATCGCAGCCGCGCGGACCGACCTTGTACGGCCCCAGCAAGAGGTTCCATGTCCCCGCGAGAATCGGTCCTGGCGTATAGGGCGGCGTCGCCCATTCATCGCCGACCACGAACTCGAGCTGGTCGCTACCGCTCCAGCCGCGGAACCCCATGCTCCCTGTCTCGGTGCCGCGCGGGTCGAATAGGCCGATATCGAGCGTGTTGCCGCCGCTCAGGAACTGATCGGCGTCGATCCGATCCGTATACGAGTAGCGGACGTGGATTTGGTGATGGCCCGGCTCGACCTGGAATGGGACGAGCGAGTACCGCCGCAGATCCGGCGCAGTGAAGCGTCCCTCCAGAACGATGTCCGGTGGCGAGGTAGGCCCTGGATCGCGGATGACGTGCATCATCGACTGTCAAGCGGCAGGAGTGCGAGAGGGGGCTTGACCTGACTTTCGTTTGGCGCTAAAGTCGCGCCAATCGAATGCAATCGAAAGCAATCGAAGGCGGGCAGTACGCGGCGGAGAGGCGACAGGCCATTGCCCGCGTGATCGAGGAAAAGACCAGAGCCTCGGTCATCGAGCTGAGCAAACGCCTCTCTGTTTCGGAAGTCACGATCCGAAAGGACCTCGCGGTGCTGGAGGAGGAGGGGAACGTCCTCCGCACCCATGGCGGGGCCATAAGCGTCGGCCGCAGTCGAGCGGAGCTCGCCTTCGAAGTTCGGGCTCGCCTTCATCGGACAGAGAAGTCGCTCATCGGAGCCGAGGCGGCGCGCCTCGTCGAAGACGGTGACAGCATCGCGCTGGACGCCAGCTCGACTGCGCTCCAGATCGCGCGTCATCTGAAGGCGAGACGAGAGCTGACGGTCGTGACCAACGGAATGCGCGTCGCAACGGAGCTTGCAGGCCAACCGAGCATCACGGTCCTGATGCCCGGAGGGGCTGTCCGATGGGAAGCCCATTCGCTCGTCGGCAAGTGGGGGACGACGATGCTCCGCCAGCTGAACATTCAAAAAGCCTTTGTCGGCGCCGTCGGCTTCACCCTCGAGGAGGGTCTGACCGATGTGAACGCCGATGAGGCCGAGCTGAAGAAAGCGATGGTGGTCACCGCCAAGGATGTGATCGGTGTCTTCGACCACACCAAGTGGAATCGGGTGGCGATGGCCACCTTCTGCCCGACGGATCGGCTTCGCATCGTGATCAGCGACGACCGCGCCCCAGCCCAGGCGGTGGCCGCGGCTCGCGGTCTTGGCATCGACGTGCGCCTCGTCGGCAGCAAATGAGCGAAACGTCGCCTGTCCTCCGGCTGACCGGAATCTCCAAGCGATTCGGCGCCGTGCAGGCGCTCACCGATGTCGACGTCGCGCTCTTCGCCAACGAGGTCCACGCGCTCGTCGGAGAGAACGGCGCGGGCAAGAGCACCCTGGTGAAGATCCTGGCCGGGATTCACCAACCCGACGCCGGTCGCATTCAGCTCAGCGGCGAGGACCTGGTGTTGTCAGGGCCGGCCGCTGCCCGCGACCTTGGTATAGCGGTTATCCACCAACATCCAAACCTGTTTCCAGACCTCACGGTCGCCGAGAACGTGTTCGTCGGCCGGCTCCCGCGCAATGGGGTTCGAGGGGTGGATTGGGGCGAGCTGAACAGGACGGCCCAACGGCTCTTCGAAAACCTCGGCGTCAAGCAGAGCGTCAGCGTTCCAGTCCGCGGACTGTCGGTGGCGGATCAGCAGCTCGTCGAGATCGCCAAGTCCCTTTCACTCGACGCGCGGGTGCTCGTCATGGACGAGCCGACAGCATCACTGTCGAGCCACGAGGTGGAAAGGCTCTTCACGATCATCCGGCAGCTCAGAGGCCGCGGTGTCGCCATCTTGTTCGTCGACCACCGCATGGAGGAGGTCTTCGAGATCGCCGACCGGGTCAGCGTTCTCCGCGACGGACGTCACGTCATCACCGCTCCGATCAACGAGCTCAATCCGGCCGAAGCCATCAGACATATGGTGGGCCGCCGCCTGGAGACCCTATTTCCGAAAGAGCAGGCGACGATAGGCGAGATCGCCCTGGAGGTCAGGGGCCTCACGCGCCGAGGCGTCTTCAGCAACGCCTCGTTTCAGGTGCGCCGCGGCGAGATCCTCGGCCTCGCCGGCCTCGTCGGCGCCGGTCGCACCGAGATCGCTCGAGTCCTGTTCGGGATTGATCGCGCCGATGCCGGCGAGGTGCTTGTCGCCGGCAAGCACGCCGAGATCAAAAGCCCGAAGGATGCAATGCGGCTAGGCATCGTCTACGTCCCGGAGGACCGTCATGCGCAGGGCCTGGTCCTCGATTTCTCGATTGCGGCCAATGTGTCGCTGCCCATAGTCGAGAGGCTGAGCCGCTTGCTCGTCGTCGATCGGGTGCAGGAGCGACAGATCGCAACCGACTACTCGAAGCAGCTCCAGGTCCGCTCCACGGGTGTCGAACAGGTGGCGTCGGGTCTGTCCGGCGGCAACCAACAGAAAGTCGTCCTCGCGAAATGGCTCGCCACCAAGCCGACGGTGCTCCTCCTCGATGAGCCGACCCAGGGCGTCGACATCGGCGCCAAAGCCGAGGTCCATCGGATCATCTCCCAGCTCGCCGGCCAGGGCATGGCCATCGTCCTGATCTCGAGCGAGCTGCTCGAGGTGCTGGGCATGGCCGACCGCATCGTGGTCTTGCATGAGGGACGGGTCGCGGCGGAATTCGCTCGCGACGACGCGACCCAAGAGCGAGTCATGGCGGCCGCGACAGGCCACGTCGAAGCATGAGCGAGCGCGCAATCGATTCGCCAACCAGCTCAGCGCTTGCCGGCCGCATCGGGCTGGAGCGAACACTCACCCTGGTGGCTCGGCTGCGCGAAGTCGGCATCGTGATCGTGCTCCTGGTCGTGGTTGCGATCGTCACTGTTCAGGCACCTCTTTTTTTCTCCATCTCCAACTTCGAGCAGATCTTGCTCAACGTTTCTCTCATCGCGATCGTCGCGGTGGGGCAGACCACAGTTGTGCTGACGCGCAACGTCGACCTGTCGGTGGGGTCCGTCGTCGGATTGGTTGCGTTCGCGACTGGCGACTTGCTCAAGGAGCACACCCTTGGCGTTGCCGGCGCCATCGCCGTCGGGTGCCTGATCGGCCTCGGGCTTGGGGCGTTCAATGGTCTGTTGGTCGCGGTCGCGAAAGTGCCGGCGATCGTGGCGACGCTCGGGACGCTCTACGTCTACCGGGGCCTTGACTTCCTCATCGCGGGCGGTAAGCAGGTCAGCGCGATCGACCTGCCCCGGGGTTACCTCGGAATCGCTTCGTCAACGGTGCTGGGCGTCCCGACCCTCATCCTCGCGGCCGCCCTGATCGCCCTTGGCGCTGCTTACCTGCTGCGCAACTCCGGCGCCGGCCGGCAGCTGTACGCGATTGGCAGCAATCCGACTGCCGCCGAGGTGGTCGGCATCCCCACCCAGCGGCTCATCTTCGGAGCGTTCGTCGTCTGCGGCCTTTGCGCAGGAATCGCCGGGGTCCTGTGGGGCTCGCGTTTCGGGAGCGTCAACGCCCTCGCGGCCAGCGGGCTTGAGCTGCAGGTGATCGCGGCGGTCGTGGTCGGAGGGGTCAATATCTTCGGCGGCTCGGGAACAGTCGTCGGCGCGGTGCTTGGAGCCATCCTGCTGGCCACCATCGAGAACGCCCTGCGCATCCTCCACCTCTCTGAGTTCTGGCTGCTGGCCATCGACGGGGCGATCATCCTGCTCGCGGTCGGCACCGACGCCGCCATCCGAGGCTACTTCCAGCGAATCTTGATGAGGACGGGGCGCCGATGAGCCTGCTGGCCCTCCAGCTGTTTCGGCGCTGGGAAACGCTCCTTGTCGTCTTGCTTATCGCCTTCATCGTGCTGGGCTCGACCCTGTCGCCCTTCTTCTTGAGCGGGTCGAACTTCTCCGACTTGACCGGCAACCTGATGGAGAAGGCGATCATGGCCCTGCCGCTGGCGCTGATCATCATCGCGGGCGAAATCGATCTCTCCATTGAGTCCGTGCTGGGCCTCTCCAGCGCGCTGCTCGGCTTTACCTACGCTCTCGGCTGGCCGTTGTGGCTCGACATTCCCCTGGTCCTGGTCGTCGGGGCGATGGGCGGACTTCTCAACGGACTCCTCGTCACGCGCGCAGGGTTGCCGTCGCTGGTCGTCACCCTCGGAACGTTGGCCCTTTACCGAGGCCTGGCATCGGTGGTTCTGGGTCCGCGCTCCGTCGGCGGCTGGCCCGAGTGGTTCACCAACTTCGGATTCGGCGATGTTCCCGGAACTCTCATCCCATGGCCGTTGGTGGTTTTCGCGGTCCTGGCGTTCGCTTTCCTGTTCGTGCTCCACAGGACCTGGATCGGCCGCCAGATCTACGCCATCGGCAAGAACAAGGAGGCGGCGCGCTACTCAGGAATCGACGTGGCCAAGGTGAAGACCTATCTCTTCATCCTGTCTGGGGTGCTGGCCGCCCTCGCCGGGGTGATATTGACGGCACGATTCTCGAGCGCCCGCGCCGATAACGGTCAGGGCTTCGTGCTCGACGTCGTCACCTCGGTGCTCTTGGGCGGCGTGAACATCTTCGGAGGCGAGGGCACGATCGTCGGCGTCGTGCTGGCGATCTTCGTGATCGGTGTCTTACGCAACGGACTCACGCTGGCCGACGTGAGCCCAGATACGCAGAGCGTCGCGGTGGGGGCGCTTCTGATTCTCTCGGTCGCCGGCCCCACCCTGGTGCGCCGGATCACCGCGGCTCGGCCGCGACGTCAGCTGACAAGTCCGGTCAGCAATTCATGAGGAGGTTCGATGCAATGAGGTGGAGGCGTGGATCACAGTTCGCGACAGCCGGGATGGCGATCCTGGCTCTGGTGGCCTGCGGAGGGAGCAGTGGCGGGGGTGGCACAACCACCGCTCTGAATATCGCCTTCCTGCCGAAGGCGGTCAACAACCCGTACTTCGACGTAGCCGCATCGGGAGGCCAGGAGGCAGCGACCGCGTTGAGCGGGCAGTTCAAGCAGGTCGGTCCGTCGGATGCGACCGGCGCGGCACAGATTCCGTTCATCCAGACACTGACGCAGCAGAACGTCAGCGCGATTGTCGTTTCCGCTGACGACCCAGACGCCATCGCTCCGGCCCTCAAGCAGGCGATGGCAAAGGGCATCAAGGTGGTTGGCTATGACTCATCGCCGGCCAAGGATGCGCGCAATGTTTTCATCAACCAGGCGGACTCGAAGGGTATCGGCGTGGTCCAGGTCCAGATGATCTGCGACGAGATTCCAGGCTGCGCTGGCGAGATCGCGGTCCTCTCGGCAACCAGCACGGCGACGAACCAGAACGCCTGGATCCAGGCGATGAAGGACGAGCTGGCCAGCAACTCCAAGTACAGCGGATTGAAGCTGGTCAAGGTCGCGTACGGCAATGACGACCCCCAGGTGAGCACGACGGAGGCTCAAGCGCTTCTGACCTCCTATCCGAACCTGAAGGGCATCATCTCCCCGACGACAGTGGGCATCTCAGCTGCCGCTCAGGTCCTCAAGCAGACCGGCAAGGCCGGCAAGGTCCAGCTGACCGGCCTCGGCACACCGAACCTGATGAGGGCCTTCGTCAAAGACGGCACCTGCAAGGAGTTCGCGCTGTGGAATGTCAAGGACCTCGGCTACCTTGCCTACTACACGGCGGCGCTGCTTGTGCAGGGCAAGATCAAGGGCAACCCGGGCGAGAAATTTACCGCCGGCCGGCTGGGTGACTACACCATCGACCCCAACGGTGTCGTCCTGCTCGGACCCCCGTTTGTCTTCAAGGCCGACAACATCGACCAGCTGAACTTCTAAGGTGAATCGGCGCGGGGAGGCTCATGCCTCCCCGCATCTTTGAGGCAAACCATGGAGCGAGTTGCGTTCGTGATGAAGGTGAAGCCAGGCCAAGAGGCAGAGTACCGCCGGCGCCACGAGGCGGTCTGGCCGGAGATGCTTCGTGCCTTGAAGGACGCCGGCTGCTCCAACTACTCCATATATATGAAAGGAAGGGAATTGTTCGCCTACATGGAGGTCGATGACTTCGAGCGCTTCAAGCGTCGGATGTCAGAGAACAACGACGCGCGGCGCTGGGAGTTGCAGATGGCGCCGATCATGGCGCAGGCGATCCAGGCGGATACCGGCTTCCATGAGGTGCTGGCGGAGGTCTTTCACCTTGACTGATGCGCGCGTGATCGAGCGCATCAACGGGCTTCGCGTCGAGACGCCTTCTTGGGGCTACGGCAACTCCGGGACGCGTTTCAAGGTGTTCGCGCAGCCCGGCGCCGCACGCACCATCGAGGAGAAGCTCGCCGACGCCGGGATGGTGAACCGCCTCACAGGGATTTGCCCGACGGTCGCCATCCACATCCCGTGGGATCGCGTCGACGATTGGGATGCGCTCCGCAATTTCGCCGAAAGGCATGGCGTGAAGATCGGCGCGATCAATCCCAATCTGTTCCAGGACGACGAGTACATGCTCGGCAGCCTCGCTCATCCGTCCTCGGCCATCCGCCGCCAGGCGATTGATCACGTGCTCGAGTGCATCAGGATCGCGCAGAAGGTGAAATCGTCGATCGTCAGCCTGTGGCTTGCCGATGGCACCAACTACCCGGGCCAGGACGACCTGCGCTCTCGGTCGGGGCGTCTACGCGAGGGCTTGAAGGAGATCTACGCGGCCTTGCCCTCGGGGATACGTCTGCTGGTCGAGTACAAGTTCTTCGAGCCGGGCTTTTACAGCACGGATCTGCCGGACTGGGGCACGGCATACGCGATGTGCCTCGACCTCGGCCCGCAGGCGGAGGTCCTGGTCGATACAGGGCATCACGCGCAGGGCGTGAACATCGAGCAGATCGTGGCCCAGCTTCTTGACCGAGCGCGCCTCGGCGGTTTCCACTTCAACGCACGCAAATATGCGGATGACGACCTCATCGTCGGTTCCGCCAACCCGTTCGAGCTCTTCCTCATCTTCAATGAGCTGGTCGCGGCCGAAGAAGACTCGGACGACAAGGTCGCCGCGACCGCGCGAAACGTCGCCTTCATGATCGACCAGTCCCACAACATCGAGCCCAAGCTGGAGGCGATGGTCCAATCCGTCATCAACATCCAGACAGCCCACGCCAAAGCCCTGCTTGTGGACCGGGCTCGGCTTCGCGAAGCCCAGACCGCGGGCGATGTGCTGGCGGCCAACCGCGTCCTTGTCGAGGCGTATGAAACCGATGTCCGTCCGATTCTCGCGGAGGCAAGGAAGCGGCTTGGCATCGATCCCGATCCGGTGGCTGCGCTTCGCGGCAGCGGTTATATCGAGCGCGCGGGGCGAGAGCGCGGAAAGGCAGCCGCGGGCAGCGGGTACCAGGGAGCGTAGGGGGTGGGGGAGGCTGCGCGCTTGCTGGCTGTCGACCTCGGGGCCGAGAGCGGCCGCACTGTCGTCGGCACGTTCGATGGCGAACGGCTGACCCTTGAGGAGATCAAGCGCTTTCCGAACCGACCGGTCGAGGTGGGTGGCACATTGCAGTGGGACGTGCTTCGCCTGTACGCAGACGTCCTCGACGGAGTCCGCGCCGCCGGGCAGGTCGACTCGATGGGAATCGACACCTGGGGGGTCGACTTCGGATTGCTCGACCGCGCCGGCCATCTGTTGGGCAATCCGGTCCACTACCGCGACCGACGCACGCAAGGGATGCTCGACGAGGCCGTCCACCGAATTGGGCGCGAAGAGATCTACGAGCGAACCGGCATCCAGTTCATGCCGATCAACACGCTCTACCAGCTGTTGTCCCTGGTCACGTCACGGGATCCCCAGCTCGAGGCGGCCGATCGCCTCCTGACGATGCCGGCTCTGCTGGGCTACTGGCTGACCGGGGCTCAAGCTGACGAGTTCACGGACGCAACGACCACACAGTGCTACGACCCGCGGGCAAGCGCATGGGCGGTCGGCATGCTGGAGAAGTTGGATATCCCGGCTCGCATCTTCGGTGAGGTCGTCCAACCGGGAACCGAGCTAGGCGCCCCTCGAGCGGATCTCGGGCTCGGAGCGGCCCGCGTGATTGCCACGGCGACCCATGACACGGCCTCCGCCGTCGCCGCCGTTCCGTTCGAGAGCGACAATGCGGCGTTCATCAGCTCGGGCACCTGGTCCCTGGTCGGAATCGAGATCCGCGAGCCCGTGATCAATCAGAAAGCGTTGGAGGCGAACCTCACCAACGAGGGCGGCGTCGGCGGGACCTTCCGGCTGCTGAAGAACGTGATGGGCCTCTGGCTGCTCCAGGAATGTCGCCGTGCGTGGTCGGTCAAGGGCGCCGATATGCCATACGACGACCTGCTCCGCATGGCGGAGGCCGCACGTCCATTTGCCGCGGTTATCGATCCAGATGATGAGCGCCTGCTGCGCCCGGGTGAGATGCCGGCTCGTATCGCACAGATTGCAGCCGAGGGTGGTTGGCAGATTCGACCGGACCCAGGCGTGATCGCCCGCTGCATCTTCGAAAGCCTCGCCCTCAAGTACCGCCAGACCATCGAACGTCTGGAGCGGGTCAGCGGTTTGAAGATCGGAACGGTTCACGTGGTCGGCGGCGGCTCGAATAACCGACTCCTGTGCCAGATGGCCGCCGATGCCTGCGGGCGCCCTGTTGTCGCCGGCCCGGTCGAGGCCACTGCGATTGGCAACCTCATCGTCCAGGCGATGGCCCTGGGCTTGATCTCGACTCTCGAGCAGGCGCGTGATGTCGTCAGGCGATCGGTGGCTCTTGAGACGTATGAGCCGAAATCAACACATGAATGGGACAAAGCAGTTCACATCGCACAGAGGAGTGGGGCATGACGACCGAGAGCGAGCTCCGCGAGCAGCTGGTCCGATTTGCGCGCCAGATGATCACGACTGGCCTGGTCAGGGGTACTTCCGGAAACATCAGCACGAGGGAGCCAGCGGCGGCGGAGGCCCTGGTCACTCCATCTGGCGTGGACTACGACACCATGACCCCTGACGCGGTCGTGCTCGTGGATCTCGAGGGCCGACCGGTTCACGCAGGGTTCAAACCTTCGGTTGATACGCCGATCCACGTCGCAATCTATCGGGCCAGGCCCGACGTCGGTGCAGTGATTCACACCCACTCTCCATACGCGGCGGCATTCTCGACGCTGGGGCGCGAGATTCCGCCGCTGATAACTGAATCGGCGGGCTACTTGGGCGGGGCGGTGCGTGTGATGCATTACGTGCCACCGGCGCGGACGGACACCGGCCAAGACGTCGCCCAGGGGCTTGCCGGAGATCGGGCGATCCTGTTGCCGAACCATGGTGTGGTCGCTGTGGGCGAAAACCTCAAGAAGGCCTTCGGCGCCGCGATGGCGGTGGAGGAAAGCGCGCACGTCGCGTATGTCGCGCTCCAACTAGGGGAGCCGCGACTGGTGCCTGACGCTGAAGTTGTTCGAATGAACGACTTCATCCACCACAAGTACGGGCAGCGATGATGGCGAACACAGATGGGTGGCGGGAGCTTTCGTTCATCGGCCGCTCCGCCGTCGTGACCGGCGCGGCGAGAGGGATCGGCCGCGCCGTCGCCTATCGTCTGGCCGGTCTAGGTGCGAGGACGGTGATCTGGGACCTCGATGGTGAGGTCGCGGAGCAGACCGCTGCTGAATTGGGCGAGCTGTTGGCATCGCAGGGCCGCTCCAATCGACTCGAGTGGAAGAAGGTCGACATCACCAATCCAGATGGGGTGTCGAGCTCCATGGAGGAAGTCGCGTCGGCAGATGGTCTCGATGTCCTGGTGAACAACGCCGGGACCACGAGCGTCCAACAGACCGAGACGATGCCGCTGGATGTCTGGGACCGAACCATACGTATCAACCTGAGCGGGACGTTCTACTGCTGCCGTGCCGCTGTTCCTTATCTGAAGAGGAATCACGGAGCAGCCATCGTGAACATCTCATCGAGCTCAGCCCTGGTCGGCGGGGGCGGTGGCGGGCACTACGCGGCATCCAAGGCAGGGATCGACGGACTGACCAGGCACCTGGCTCGCGAGCTTGCGCCCGGAGTCAGAGTGAATTCCGTACAGCCCCGGACGATCGATACGGAGCTTTTTCAGGCCCGCTATGCGCATGCGCCGCTCGAGCAGGAAAAGATCCTGAATCAGATCCCGCTGCGGCGGATCGGACAGCCTGAGGACATTGCGGACGCGGTTGCGTTTCTAGCCTCCGACTGGGCCTCTTACATCACGGGCCAGATCATCCTGATCGACGGAGGCCGCACCTATCAATGACGTATCCAATTGGGGACGTCGGGTTTGCAACTCCAGCCGAGATCAGGGCAAGTCGTCCACCGCGATCAGATGGGATACCTCCGGCGGCGGGTCCGAAAGCATGTCGGCCCTTTCCTCAAATTCGTGGTCCGTACCCGTGATCCGGTAGCGATGCTGACGTAAGTGCTCATCCCACGATGGCACCACGTACAGCTCCACGAATCGATGCGCGACCTCCCCGTCCCTGAAGAGTCCCCACTGCGTGGCGCCCGTGCGAAGTCGCGATTGGCGTAAGTGAGCCATCGCCTCCAGGAACGACTGCTCCTTCTCCGACGCGATCGTGTAGGTGCTCCTGACCACAACAGGGCCGCTGTCGAGTTTCGCGTCGAAGGCCAGATGCGGCTCGGGCCAGTACGCCATTGTGCGGCGCTCCATGCCGGCAGTGTCGAGAAACGGCCAGAACCGCATGGTCGCGAGACCAGCCACCATCGCTGCTGCAGCGATCAGGAATGCGCCTCTGACGCCGAACGGTTCGGCGATCGCCCCCCATACCAACGCGCCGACGCCCTGAGCGCCGAACAGGACCATCAGGTACACAGACAGCCCGCGGGCGCGGACCCATGCCGGGAGAAAGAGCTGGAGCTCGGCGTTGATATCCGACAACACCGCGATCCAGGCCGCTCCCGCGGGCAGCAACACGATCACCGCCAGGATCGGGTCGGGCACGACGACGATGAGAACCGACGAGAGCGCATAGATCACGCTTGCCGCCCCGATCAGGTAATTCGCCGAAAGGCGTGCCCTGAATCGGGGCAAGATCAGCGCGCCCGCCACCGCGCCCGCTCCAAGTGCACCGAGTAACAAGCCATAGCCTGCGGCGCCGAGTCCAAGTCGCTCGGTGGCGACGAGCGGCAATAGTGACCACACCACGCTCGCCGGGACCACGAAAAGGGTCGCCCGGAGCAGGATCCGGCGCACCACCGGCGCGTTGAGGACGTACCGGCCGCCTGCCCGCATCGCGGAAAGAAATCGTTCCGGCAGCTCGGGAGCGCCGCCGGCCGGCGGGCGCCAGACGATGAGCACGACGGCAAAGAACAAATAGGTCAGCGCGTTGACTCCGAACACGGCGGTCACGCCGACCTTCGCGATGAGGAGTCCGGCCAGCGCCGGACCGATCAGCCGCGCCAGGTTGATGCTTATGGATCCGAGGGCGGACGCTGCCCTGAGCTG
>VBEF01000078.1 GCA_005881275.1 Chloroflexota bacterium | reverse complement strand
GGCCCGTCGATCCTGAATCAGATCATCGTCGCCTTCGTGGGCGCCGTGATCCTCCTCCTGATCTGGCGCCTGCTGTTCCGGCGCAGGAAATAGCCGCAGCTCCAGGCGTCTTCTAGTCGGTCGATGGACTACGGCCAGCCTGTGCGGTTCGGCGTGTTCGTCATACCCGAGGCGACAGACCGGCCGCTGCAGCAAGCCCTGGTCGCGGACGAGCTCGGTTTCGATGTGATCGGCGTCCAGGATCATCCGTACCAGCGGCGCTTCTTCGACACCTGGACGCTGCTGACCGCGATCGCCATGCGGACGGAGCGCCTGACCGTCTTCCCGGACGTCGCGAACCTGCCGCTGCGTCCTCCGGCGATGCTTGCGAAGGCCGCGGCGTCGCTCGACCTTCTGAGCGGCGGCCGGGTCGAGCTCGGCCTCGGAGCGGGCGGGTTCTGGCAGGGGATCAAGGCATACGACGGCCCGGTGCGAACACCGGGCGAGTCCGTCTCGGCGCTGGAGGAGGCGATGCAGATCATCCGTCTGCTCTGGAGCGGCCAGCACGGGATCCGCTTCGAGGGCAAGTTCTATCAGCTTGCCGGGGCCCATTCAGGGCCGGTGCCGGCGCACCCGATCGGGCTGTGGCTGGGAGCCTACAAGCCGCGGATGTTGTCGCTCGTCGGAAGGCTGGGCGACGGATGGGTGCCCTCGTTCGGCTACGTCAAGGAGGCGGACCTGCTCGAAGGCAACCGTCGCATCGATGAGGCGGCGACCGCCGCCGGACGGGATCCGCGCTCCATCCGACGGGTCCTCAACGCCGGGAGCCTCGACGCTGAGACGTTGGTGGCGCTGGTCGTCGACTACGGGATGGACACGTTCCTGGTCACCGATGACCCGGACGAGATGCGGACCTTTGCGGCAGAGGTGGCGCCGAGAGTGCGGGAGGAAGTTGAGACACGCCGATCTCGTAGCGCTCATTAAGGACGGGATTGGAGAGCGGGGCGGGCGCTGGGCCGACCTCGGCGCCGGAGAGGGCGCCTTCACGTCGGCGCTCGGCGATTTACTCGGGCCCGAGGCTCACATCACCGCGGTCGACAAGGACGCAAGCGCGCTGCGCGGGATCGAGGGCCGCTTCGATGTGCGCGTCGCAGACTTCACCAGGCCGCTCGATCTTCACGGCCTGGATGGGGTGCTGATGGCGAACTCTCTGCACTTCGTCCGCGACAAGCACCCGGTCTTGACGGCTGTGCACGCGATGCTGCGCCCCGGGGGCAGGCTGATCGTCGTCGAGTACGGCACTGACCGCGGCAACCCGTGGGTCCCGCATCCGTTCACCTACGCGCAGTGGGAGACGTTTGCGGCTCAGGCCGGCTTCAAGAACACGAGGCTCCTGCGGACCGTCCCGAGCCGCTGGCTGGGAAGCATGTATTCGGCGGTGAGTGAGGCTTAGAAAACCTGGGAGCGAACCTCGGCCTGCTGCCCGCGCCGGCCCCTGTGACGGCGCATCCAGCGGCGGATCATCACGCTCCGACGGTCATCGCCGCCGCGACCGCCGCCACCCGGGTTGAACCGCTTGGTCACGCCGTCGAGCTTGGCGCCCCACGTGACGTATTTCTTGAATCGCTCCTCGGCCTCCTGGGCGATGCCGATGCGCTGGCCGCGCGTCTCCTCCCGGAAACGGGCGATGCGGCCCGCCGCCGCGCCTTCCTTCTCCTCGGGCGTGGAGCCGAGGTTGGCCTCGGGCAGCGTGCCGATGACCACGATCTGGTCGTCCTCGACGGCGACCTCCACTCCCTTGAACCAGCCGTCTGGGAGCCTTCCGGCAAACCAACCCTTGATCGATCCGAGCTCTTTCTCATCCATGCGTTACATAATTACACTGTAATAAATGGGAAGTCAAGCAGAGTTTCGTAAGCTCACGGACACATGGGAATGATGCCGCCGGGCTCGCATGGGCCCGTGATCTGGTGGGGAGGATGGGGCAGGGGCCGGCGCAACCCGGAGAGCGGGCCGGCCAACAGCGGCCTGACCGGCGATCCGACCATCGAGCCGCCGCAGCAACCCGAAGGCCCCAAGGACCTCCGCGGCCGATGGGAGAGCCTCAAGCAGTCTGTCGTCGGTACGACCGCGGCGCTCCCGCAGGTCCTACGCCTGGTCTGGGAGGCCAGCCGCCCGACCACCATCGGCCTGTTCCTCACGACAGCCTTGGCCGGCGTCATCCCGACGATCTCCGTCGGTATCACGCTGACGCTCACCAACGCTGTCGTCGCAGGCATCGCCATCCATCAGTTCCACCTGCCGGACCGCATTGTCTTTTCCAGCCTGGGCGTGCCGTGGCTTCCCGGCCCGACCTTGAGCTCGGTGCAGATGATCGTTCTCCTGGCCGCGCTGCAGTTCGTCCTCTTCGTCATCAGCGCGCTGTTGAACACGTTGCGCAACATTTTTCAGCAGCTGCTCCAGAACTCGGTTTCCATGCGCATCCAGCTCATGGTCATGGAGAAGGCCGCGTCGCTCGACCTGCCCTTCTACGAAGACCCGGCCTCGTACGACCTGCTGCGCCGGGCGCAAAACGATTCCATCAACCGGCCTGTGTTGATGATCGCGACCGCGTTCGGCCTCCTCCAAACCCTCCTCACCCTGGGCACGATGATCGCGCTCTTGTTCGGCGTGAGCTGGATTCTTGCCGTGGTGGTGCTGATCTCCCCGATCCCAGCCTTCATCGCGGACACGCGCTACGGCTGGAGGGGTTACAACATCGCGCGCTGGGGTTCGCGACTGCTGCGTCGCATGCAGTACATGGTCTCGCTCGTCACGACCGATTCGTTCGCCAAGGAGGTCAAGCTTTTCGGTCTCGGCCAGTACTTCATCGAGCGGTACCGACTCATCGCGAACGCCTTTTACGACAGCCAGAAGTCTCAACTCGTCCGCCGGTACATGACAGGTTTCGTGCTGGGCAACCTCAGCACGATTGTCACGTCGATAACGTATCTGTACATCGCCCTGCAGGCGATCGCCGGCCGGATGTCGCTGGGTAGCCTGACCGCATACACCCAGGCGGCGGTGCAGGTGCAGAACTCGATCCAGAGCGTGCTCAGCGGCTTCTCGGGCATGTACGAGCACAACCTCTACCTCAACAATCTCGTCGAGCTGATGGCCAGGCAGCCATCGATGCCGGTCGCAGCCGAACCGAAGCCGGTGCCGCAGCCACTACGTGGCGAGATCAGGTTCGAGCACGTGAGCTTTGCTTACCCAGGCGCCGAGAAGAACGCGCTCACCGACCTCACCTTTACGGTCACCGCGGGTGAGACTCTGGCGGTGGTGGGCCGCAACGGAGCGGGGAAGACCACGCTGTTCAAGCTCATCTGCCGCCTCTACGACCCGAACGAGGGCCGAATCCTCATCGACGGCGTCGACATCCGTGATTTCGAGCCCTCGGAGCTCCGGCGCCAGATCGGCGCCATGTTCCAGGACTACGTGGACTACCAGGCCACCGCGTCCGAGAACATCGGCTTGGGCAACGTCCCGGAGATCGCGGATCGCGACGCGGTCGTGAGCGCGAGCAAGCAGGCCGGGTCGGACGAGCTCATCGCCAACCTGCCCGCCGGGTACGATACGGCGCTCGGCAAGTGGTTCGACGCGGGTGTGAACCTATCGGGCGGCGAGTGGCAGAAGGTCGCACTGGCCCGCGCGTTCATGCGCGAGGATGCAAGGATCCTGCTGCTCGACGAGCCGACTTCGGCCCTTGACGCGCAGGCGGAGTACGACTTGTTCGAGCGTTTGCGCTCGCTGACGCATGGGCGCACGGCCGTGTACATCTCGCACCGCTTCTCAACCGTGCGGCGCGCCGACCGGATCATCTTCCTCGAGCATGGCCGCCTCGTCGAGGAAGGCACGCACGAAGCGCTGATCCAGCTGAACGGCCGCTACGCGAGGCTCTTCCGCATGCAGGCCGCCGCGTACACCGGCGAAGATGTGGAGATCCTTCCGGAAGAAGCCGTTTATCCGTAGGTGAGAAGGGCGGAGGTCTGGAGCGGCCTCCTCCTCGGCGTCGTCACTTTCGCCGCGTACATGATCGGTTCCAACCGATCGTTCGGCTACGACGCCGCGGCGACGTTCGCGAACTTCAGCGCAACGCCGTCGATCTGGGACGCCTTTGCGGTTCGCAGCGTGATCCCCACAATTCCCGTGACCCAGGTCGCCACCAACGATCATGTCCTGCTTTCGTTGGTCAGCCACCTCATCTACTCGGCGACCGGGAGCCGCAGCGAGGTGGTGTACAGGCTCATCCCCGCACTCGCGGCCGGCGCGACGGTCGGTGTGTCGACCAGCGTCCTGACGCGGCGTTTCGGCGTGCTGGCCGGGGTGTGCGCCGGCCTGTACATCGCGACCGATCCGCTCTTCGTCGACAACAGCCGCGACCTGCGCGGCTACAGCCTCGCGGCGCTGGGCTCGGTCGTGGCAACTTTGCTCCTCCCGATCCAGGGTGAGGTGTCCGGCGACGCAAAACTCCTCCCCATTTATGGGGCGGTGTCCGGCGAAGCCGGACGGAGGGGCCGACTTGTCGCCTACGCGGTCATCATGGGCCTGGCGATCTCCGCGCAGCTGTTCGCGGGCGTCGTGCTGTTGCTTCACATCGCGTGGATCCTGACCCGAAGGTCAAGGCACGACGTCCTGCAGCTCGCGCCGGCCTGGATCGCTGCCCTGGTGATCGGCGTCACCGCCAACGCGACCATCCAGGTCACGGAGCTCACCCAGCATGGTTTGCCGCCCCAGATGTTCAATCCGACTTTTCCGAGCGACACGATCTTCTTCCTGCTCGGCGCGCCGGTGCTGCTGCCGCTCGGCTTGTGGCTGTCGAGCGCCGGTCTGGGCCTTTGGCTGGAACGGAGACAGGAGTGGTTGTGGTCGTCGCTGGCGGTGCTGGCCGCGGTGGTTCTGGTCCTGTGGCTCGTCCTCCGGCCGGCCTTTCTCTATCCCCGGTTTTTCATCTTTCTGGTGCCGGCGTGCGCGTACCTGATGGCCGCCGCGATCGCGCGCTGGTGGGTGCTGGCGCCGGTCGTCGCGCTGGGCGCCGCGGCGGCGCTGGTCAGCCAGGCTTCGGGGTACACGCAAGATCCTCTTGCCCTGCCCCAGGCCGCCGCGGCCGTGGCAAGTATCCATGCTTCTGGCGGGCGGGCCTGCGTCATCCACAGCGATGAGCAGGTCCTCTCGGCTTACACGAGCGATTTCACGGTCGTCACGCGGGCGGACCAGCTGAGCGACTGCGACGCGGTGGTCGTCGTGAGCTGGGGGGTCGACCTGGCGCTGCGCGACCAGGCGGCGCGGCAGTTCCCGCGACTCAGGACGCTAGCGGCGTATTACCCGGCTGTCGTTCTAGAGAGGTGAGTGGGCGCTGCAGGCATACATGCCCTGAGGCGTCATCTGGAGGACCCGGACGGCGCGCCCACGCATGCGGTCGCAGCGCCAGCAGAAGACCACCGCGTCGATGCCCCAGGGGAGGATCCCCCTCAGGAGCACCTCGCGCTCCTTTTGGTGGAGCGCCCAGCAAATAAGGAAGTGCATCAAGCCGGAAAACTGTATCTGTAAGGTGCCGACAAAGCAAAGGAATGGCGGTAAAGAAAGTGTGAAAGGCCGTCAGGAGGCCTGGATCTGGTCGATCTTGGCCGCCAGCACGAAGTCGTTCTCTGTCAGCCCACCCGCGACGTGGGTCCAGAGGTCGACCCGCAGCGAGCCATAGGTCAGGTGAAGGTCCGGGTGGTGGCCCTCCGCCTCGGCGATGGGCGCGATCCGGTTGATCAGCTCGACCCCGGGCATGAAGCCCTTGAACCGGAAGGTCCGGGTCAGCAACGGGTGGCCTTCCCCCTGGACCACGCTCCAACCGGACAGCTGCTGGAGGAGCTTGTCGATTTCGTCGGAGCCGAGGGTCGGTGTCTCGGGCGTGCATACGGTGCAGCGCCGCTCGGCGAGCGGAGTTTCCATCCAGTGAGCATCGTACCGAGGGTGGGTAGAATTGACTCTCCCATGGGGCGGCTAGCTCAGTGGGAGAGCGCTTGCCTCACACGCAAGAGGTCATTGGTTCAAACCCAATGCCGCCCACCAGCAGCGGCCCCGTCGTCTAGCGGCCTAGGACGCAGCCCTCTCAAGGCTGAGATCGCGGGTTCGAATCCCGCCGGGGCTACCAGAACGCCTGTTCGACATCAAGCCACCTGAATCACATGGTGTTGGCATTGACAGCAAGCTCATGCAAGCGTTTGCAGGATGTCGCCCCAATGTTTGGCGATTCCGAGGTGACCGCAATCAGGCCAGACCACGACTTTGCAATCAGGAATTTTGCTGGCCATGAAATCGATATAGGCCTCCTTCACGACCGGGTCCTGTCGGCCGTGGCAAACGTGGACCGGCACCGATATGTCCGCCAATCGAAAGCCCCACGGAAGCCACGCGTCGATCAGCTCCCAGCGCACCCCATCCATCCCTTGTCGGAAGCACTCCCGTCGCGCGGCATCGAACGGCACCATGCGAGCCTCATCCTCGAAGAACCATCTGTCCCCTTCGGCCTTCATTAGAAAGTCATACAGGCCTTGGGGATGGTCACGCTGGTTTGATATCAATTGCGGATTGTGCGCGGCGACCAATTCCGCGGCGGCGTACGGATCGGCCTGCGCGAGGTCGAATTCAGCTCTTTCGTTGGAATCGAGTTCGTCGTACGCACCGGGTCGCTCGATAAAGTTGTACTGCCCGAGATGACGGCTGTTGACGATGGCGACTCCCGTCAAGCGCTGGGCAAGCAAGGCAGCACAAGCTCCTGCATACGGGCCGCCGCTAGACCAGCCAACCACAGCGAAACGCTCTATCCCAAGGGCATCGGCCAGACTCGCGATGTCCGACGGCCAATCGCTGTATCTGCGGGCCTCCTTAACGTCAGACAGCCCGATTCCAGGACGGTCGGGCGCGATCACGCGAACGTTGGCGGATCGGGTTGCAGCCTCATCCGGACACCAGAGACGCGAGTGCGGTGTGCCATGAAAATAGAAGACCGGGAATCCATCTGACCTCCCCCATTCGGCGTAAGCAAGACGCCGACCGTCGGACATTCGAATGGATGAATCGGTGAGCGGAGTCATTGAGACAATTTCGAGCAGCCTACTTCAAGCGCGCCGGCCAAATTCGGGACCTCAATGCGATCGGGCGATTCGTTCACAATCCGCAATCACTGGTACGGCATCGCTCGAGTTCATTTTGGTGGTTCGAATAGCGTCCCGCTTTGGGCTATTTCTCTTGGAACCGCTGATCGGATGAGTGCGAGGAATGACCACATCAATCGACCAGAGCGGCCCGGGCCCACATCTCCATGAGGCCCTCGGGGCCAAACGCAGCTTTCGACATGAATGCGATGGCACCTGACTCCGCGATTCGAACCGCGAATTCCTCGCGGTCGTAGGTGGAAAGCAGCAAAACGGCTACTCTCGGATAAGCCGCCCGGATGCGGCGGCTTGCCTCGAGTCCGTCGATGCCCGGCAGGTGGACATCCATGAGCACCATGTCGGGGTGAAGGCGGCCGGCAGCCGCAACCGATTCTTCGCCGGTCTCGGTCTCGCCCACGACTTCGAAGCCCTGCGTGGCGCTGACGACCTCGCGTGCCGCGGCGCGAAAGGCCTCCTGGTCGTCGCAGATCAAGACTTGTACCGGCATGGTGCCCTCGCAGCTTAGCCGCGAAACTGAGCATGCCCAAGGGTGCCTGCACCACTGCATCGGTGAGGCCAGCCCTATCCTTTGGGCGATGCCGATCAGGATCGCGCTCGCGGACGACAGCTTCATCGTCCGAGAGGGCATGCGCGAGCTTCTTCAGTCCGTCGACGAGCTCGACCTCGTGGCCACCTGCAGCGATCTCGATTCACTGCGAGCGGCGATTGATCGAGAACGCCCTGAGGTCGTGTTGACCGACATCAGGATGCCGCCGACCAACACGGATGAAGGAATCCGGATGGCCGATGAGTTGAGGCGGAGTGCACCGTCGATTGGAGTCGTGGTCCTGAGCCAGTACGCAGACGCCGAATACGCGCTGGCGCTGCTCGACAAGGGCGCCGCGGGCCGAGCCTACCTGCTGAAGGAGCGAGTGTCGGACCTGGATCAGCTCGTCAACGCCATACGCGAGGTCGCACGCGGCGGTTCCGTGGTCGACTCCAAGGTGATCGAGAACCTCATCGCCGCCCGCTCCCGAAGCAAGCCATCGGTACTCGCCGACCTGACGCCTCGGGAACGAGAAGTGCTCGCCGGCGTGGCCGAGGGCAAGAACAACGGTGCGATCGCAGCTGGCCTACACCTCACCGGGGGGGCTGTCGAGAAGCACATCAGCTCAATCTTTTCCAAGCTCGGGCTGAGCGAGGAGAACGACGTTCACCGCCGCGTTAAGGCAACTCTCATCTACCTGGCTGAAGGGCAGGAACGCGAAAAGCGGTAACGAGTTCCTTCCGGCCCTTGACGTGCGCGGGGCCGATCTGCTCAGCCTGGGGTCGTCGGCTCAGGGCCGCATAAGTCGCCTCGCTGAGGACGCTCTCGCCGCTCGAGGCGAACTGCTGGAGGCGCTGCGCAAGGTTGACGGCGTCGCCCACCACTGAATATTCAGCCCGCTCCTCACTGCCGATCAGCGCCGCCGCGACCAATCCGGTGGACAAGCCGACACCGAGCTCAAAAGCCGGCAGTCCGGCCGACGCCCAGCGCCGGTTCAGCTCGAGCTGAGCTCCGTGCATGGCTTCGGCGGCGTGGAGCGCGCAGTCGGCGTGATCGGACTGCGGTTCGGGGGCGCCAAACACGGCCATCACGGAATCGCCCACGAACTGCATCACGGTGCCATGCGCCTCGAGAAGGGCGTCGCTGGCAATGGTGCGGTGCTGCATGAGCTGGCCAGCGAGGCGGCTTGGATCCGATTCCTCCGCGATCGCTGTGTAGCCACGCACGTCGGACATCAACACTGTGACGATCAGCCTCTCGGTGTCTCCGACACCGCGCCCGCCTCGGCGCAGCCGGTCCGCGACTCCGCCAGGCAGCAGGCGGCTGAGCATCTCGCCCTGCTCCTCGCGATCGACGATGGCCTGATGCAGCCGGCGCAGGTTCCGAAGGCCTGCATCGCCACCCCCGGTCGCCTGCTTCGCCAGCTTGAAGAAGAGCTGCTCGATTGACGTGGCAACGTCGGCGCCTGTGGTCCTTCGCTTGATCGCGATCGCCTTGATGGGCCTGCCTTCCGCCACCAGGGCGAGCAGCTCCTCCTCCAGGGGCGACAGGTC
Organism: Chloroflexota bacterium; assembly: GCA_005881275.1. Classification (GTDB taxonomy): domain Bacteria; phylum Chloroflexota; class Dormibacteria; order Dormibacterales; family Dormibacteraceae; genus 40CM-4-65-16. Next base: position 5,206 of record VBEF01000078.1, on the reverse strand, counting down.
TGCCTCGCCGAGCGGACGGACCAGCGCCGCCACGATCTTGGGATCGAGGACCGAGCCTCCGCTGGTCACGATGCGGATGGCCCTGGCCAGCTGATCACCGGCGGCCACACCATCCTTGAGCAGGTAGGCGCAGCCGGAGGCGCCTTCGCTGAGCAGGGCGACCGCGTACTCGGGGTCGTCGAATTGAGAGAGGATCACGATCCCTGTACCGGGGTGACGCTTGCGCACGAGCCTCGCGGCATCGATACCTTCGCGCTGGAAAGTAGGCGGCATTCGAATGTCGGTGACGATCGCCTGCGGGGCGAGCGCGTCCGCGCGCGCGATCAGCTCGTCGTAGTCGTCGGCCAAGCCCACAACCTCCATGTCGTCCGTCATGCCCAGCAAGGCGCGTAACCCCTCGCGCACGATCACACTGTCGTCGGCGAGCAGCACGGTAATCCGTCCCACGATCCAATTGAACGTGGCGATCAACCGCTGAGCAAGGCAGCCAGCATCACGGCGGCCATGCGGCTGACCCTACCCAAAGACGCCAGCCGCCACCATCGACCGCAACTTCCCGCGGGCCTACGTTGCTCACATGAAATTTGAAAGTTCGGTTACGGCGGTTTCCTGGATTCCATTGGAGGCTGTCAAGGGCTTCCTGGCCATGCCTTTCACCATGGGACTGGCCCACTACGACGAGCCGCTCCCGGCCAGGCTAGACGACCTCGACCAGTGGCACAGGCAGGACCTCTTCCGCGAGGCCAACGAGCTGCGCGGATGGATCGAGGTCGAGGACGGGAAGATCACCGGCTACGGCCAGGAGGGCAAGGGTCGAATCGGCGTGACCCGCCTCAAGCTCGGCCCCAAGACGGTGACGGTCAAGGCGAAGGCGATGCCCGACATCCGTCCGGAGCCTGTGGTCACGGATACATACGTGCGCTTCACGCAAACCTGCGGCGGCCGCACAGGAGTGCCGGCGCCGCGACCCGTCAGCCGCAAGCCGCTGTTTCAGATCGATTCCGCGGTGGCCTGGACCACGCTCTCTCTCACGATCCATGCCGACGGCCACACCGAGCGCGAGCTCGTCGGAGCCAGCTGCTTCCCACGCCACTGGATTTACGACGACGAAGGCGAGCTCGTCATGCAGACGGGCCTGACCGACTTCAGCACCTGGATCAACGACGCGTTCGGCGAGCGCACGCCATGGGGCGACTACGACTCACCCGCGATGGTCCAGCCGGTGGAGAGCATGCTCGAGCGCGAGCTGGCCTCGATCATCACCGGCGATGGCAAGGAGAAGAGCCGCGAAATCTCCAAGGGCAACATACTCATCGAGCAAGGCGCGGCCGGCGACGAGATGTTCCTGGTGCTCGACGGCACATTTGCGATCGAGGTCGACGGCCAGCCGGTCGCACAGGTGGGCCCGGGCGCGATCATCGGCGAGCGGGCAGTGGTCGAAAAAGGTTCACGCACGGCCACGGTGCGGGCAATCACGGCCTGCCGGGTCGTTCGGGTGCCGCGGCGCTATGCGGACGAGCGCGAGCTATCCGAAATCGCGCGTGGCCACCGCAGGGAGGAGGCCTGATAATGCGCCAAGCTATGGACGCCCCCATCGTCCAGGCCAGCCGCTTGCGCAAGGTCTACCAGGGGGCAAACGCGGTCGAGGCCCTGCGCGGCATCGACTTCGAGGTCGAGCGCGGCGAGATGGTCGCCATCGTCGGGCCATCCGGTTCCGGCAAGACCACGCTGCTTAACTGCCTTTCCGGGCTGGATTCTTTCAACGGCGGCCAGGTGGTGGTCGACGGCCAGGACCTCTCCACCATGTCTGATCGCGCCCGCACCGCTTACCGCCGGGACCACATGGGCTTTGTCTTCCAGGCTTTCAACCTGCTGCCCGTGCTCTCCGCGGTCGAGAACGTGGAGATTCCGCTCCTGCTCCAGAACCTCAACTCGCGCGACTCCCGCCGCCGCGCGCTGGAGATGCTGGAGACGTTGGGTCTCGCGCATCGCGCCAACCATCGGCCGGACCAGCTCTCCGGGGGCGAGCAGCAGCGTGTGGCTGTAGCGCGGGCTTTGGTTCACAAGCCCGCAGTGGTCTGGGCCGATGAGCCTACCGGCAACCTCGACACGGAGGTCACGCAGGTCATCGTCGAGCTGCTCGTGCGCATGAACAAGGATGGCCAGACCATCGTGCTGGTCACCCACAACCCACAAGTTGCTGAGCGGGCGCGGCGCACAGTCCGCATGCGTGATGGCCGCATCGAGAAGGCCGAAGCAGGACGGGTGGAAGTATCCGCATGAGCCTCGCGACGGTTGTGATCGGACTCTTCGGGCTGGTTTATGCCGCGCTCGCGGTCGTTGCCACTCGCCGGCCACTTTTGGCCCGGCTGGCCGCGCGCGAGGCGGTCCGCAGGCCTGGGCAGTCAGCTGTGGTCGTGCTGGGCCTGATGGTCGGAACGGTGACCATCTTCTCGAGCCAGGTTCTGGGCGATTCCTTCCTCGAGTCCCAGACGCAGGCGGCCTACCTGGCCTGGGGGCGTGTTGACCTGGTCGCCGCCAACGGTGGCAAATTCTTCGATCCCGCGCTGGCCAGCGGGTTGGCTGCCGATCCGCGACTGCGCTCCACGCTCAGCGGTGTTCAAGCGGGAGTCGAGCTGCCCAGCTCGGTGGTCGACCTGGATCGTGACAACGCAAAGCCACTGGTCATGCTGATCGGTTTCGACCCGGCCACCCAGGCCCCGTTCGGCAGCTATCAACTAGCCGTCGGAAAGACCACCCTGGGTGAGGACCTTGCACCGGACCAGGTGCTGGTCTCGTCGTCGCTGGCCGATGCGCTGGAGGGCAGGATCGGTGACCGCCTTCGCATTTCGATAGGACCGAGTCAGGTGATGGAACTTCGCGTGGCGGGGATCGCACAGGCCCAGGGGCCGGGCGCCTACACGCTCCGGCCGGCTGTCTTCTCCCCGCTCGCCAATTTGCGCCCGCTGATCGGCGATCGGGGAGTCAACATAATCCGGCTGGCCGCCCCCGGAGAGGGCCGGGCCGAGCTCGACCGGGCCCATCAGCTGGTCCCACAGGTTCTTGCCACCCTCCAGGCCCTGCCCGGCGGATCGAGCCTCGCGGTGCGGGAATCGAAGCGCATCGACGTAGACGGCAAGACCAAACAGGCTGAGGGAGATCGAAGCCTTTTTGGAGGTCTCAGCCTGTTCATCGCCCTTGCTGGGGCCGCGCTCGTGGTGAACCTCGGTCTAGCTCTGTCTGAGGAAAGGCGGCCGCGACACGCTGTGCTCCGAGCGCTGGGGTTGACTCGCACAGGCATGATCACCCTTTCAGTTCTTGAAGGCGCGCTCTACAGCCTGGCCGCCGCGGCGCTAGCCCTCGGCCCAGGGACGCTCTTCGGTGTTGCACTGGTCCGAATCTTGCAGGGCGGCAGCCAGCTTTACGCCGGCCCGGTCGAGACCCGCGCCGGCCTGGTGCTGTACTCGATCGCGCCAGGTTCGGTGGCGTTGACGATCGCGATCGGCGCCCTGATCGTCCTGGCCACCCTCTTCGCGACCTCCATCCGGAGCTCCCGAATGCAGATCTCGGCGGCGATCAAGAACCTGCCTGAGCCCGCGGGCCGCCGGAAGCCATCGATCTGGAGGACCGCACTCCTTGCCGGTTTGGGCTTGGGCTCGCTGGCGGCACTGGTCGCCGGCGACGAGTCGGTCCGGCTGGCTGGCGGAGTTGGCCTCGTGATCGTCGCGGCAGGCTTTGTCCGAGGCCGGATCTCGGATCGATTGCGAGTGACTTTGGCCGGAGCCGCCGCCACCGTTTGGTCCGTGGCAGCGGTGGGCGCTGTCGCATCTTCCAAATCGTGGGCGTGGAATCCTGCGATACTCGGCCTCGGAGCCCTCGTGGCGGTCTTCGGGCTCAGCCTGGTCGTGGCTTCCAACCTGCGTGTCCTCGAGATCCCAGTTGGCTGGCTTCAGGGCGAAGGTCGGGCGACACTGAGGCCGTCCCTCGCTTACCTCACGCGCCGGCCGCTCCAGGCGGGCTTGGGTACCGGCGCGTTTGCGCTCGTGCTGGCGCTGATGACCATGTCCTCGGTGTTCGTCGCGACGTTTCTCGCCCAGTCAAGCAACGCTGTGAGCGAATTCGACATCCGCGTCAGCGCGCCAACGACAGCTGGAGTGTCGATTCCGGATTCGGTGCGTACCGAGATCCAGCGGGAGGTCGCGATGCCGACGCGGCCCTACCGCGGAGAGGTGAGAGTGCGCGACCAGAATCCAAGCCAGGATGCCTACCTGCCGTTGTACTCGCTCAGCCGGGCCCAGCTGGCTGCCGGGCCGTTTGAGCTCATCCAGCGAGAGAGTCGCTACGCGAGCGACGCCGAGGTCTGGCAGGCCCTGGCAGAAGATCCGCATCTTGTCATTTCGCCCAGCTACACCCCCGGCGCCAAGGTAATCCTGGCGGGACCGGACGGGCCCCTTGAGTTTCGGGTGGCGGCTGTCGTGAGGAACGTTGGGCTGTGGGGCTTTGCCGGCTCCGAAGCGGCGATGGCCCAGTTTGCCACCTTGCCGGTCGGCACAACCATCCTGGCCAAGTCAGCGCCGGGCGCCGACGTCAAGGCCGTTGCCCGCGACATCCAACGTGGAGTCTTCAGCCAGGGGGCGGAGGTAACGACCGTCAAGGAGATGATCGACGCCACGTCTCGCGGTCCGCAGTCAGGCGTCGATGCGATACGGCTGATCATGGGAGTCGGACTCCTGGTCGGAATCCTGAGCCTGGGCATCCTTGCCCTCAGGGCGATCATCGAGCGCCGCCGCGCGATTGGGATGCTCCGTGCCCTCGGTTACCGGCCAGGCCAGGTGCTGGCCGGAATCGTTTCTGAGGGGCTGATAACAGCCACCTGCGGCGCGCTGGTCGGGATTGGGGTCGGGGTGCTGATGGGCGCGATTTTCATGGGCGTTTACCTGCCACTTAGCCGCATCGAGGTCGACCACCGAGCTGGGCAGCTCGACACCTGCCTGGATTCCCTTCAATGAAGACCGCATAACCGGATCGGCAGCGAGCCCAGCCGCCAGCGCGGGATCGAAGAAACGGCCGCCATCGGCGGCGAGCAGGTCGACGTTGCCCCAGGCCAGGTATGCGCTCCGCGTCGACGATTCCAGGAATGAGTCGCTCAGGACTTGCGTCGCGAAGATGGCGATGGTTCCGATCATCAAGCCAAACACCACCACGG
>VBEF01000025.1 GCA_005881275.1 Chloroflexota bacterium | reverse complement strand
ACGACACCGATCACCTGGCCCGTCGCCGGGCTGACCTGATCGAAAGCCTTTCCGTCGGAGGCATCCCTCCACTGCCCGCTTATGAACAGCCGCACCTGCCGTGACCTGACCGTGGTTTCCATCAACGTCTTCACCTCCCGTCGACCCGTGCCAGAAGGCGCTTCAGGCGCTTGGTCCGTGACGTCACACCGGCCAGACCAGACCGGCCCATTCCGTCTGTCAGAGCAGAGCCGATGCCCAGTGCAAAGGCACCGGCTTGCATGAAATCAGCTGCGTTCGAAAAGTCGATTCCACCGGTGGGTAGTGCGCGAAGCTGCGGAAACGGGCCCAACAGGTCACGAAGATATCCCGGGCCCAGGCGGACTGCGGGAAAGATCTTGATGAGCTCCACCCCCGCCTCCAGGATCTCTCCTACCTCACTAGGCGTCAGCGCTCCCGGGATATAGGGAATGCGAGACGACCGAGCCTTGTCGAGCACCTGCTCGTTGAAGTCGGGCGAAACCAGGAAGCGCGCGCCGGCGGCGATCGCGCTCTCCGCGTCCGATGCATTCCGCACCGTGCCTGCTCCAACCACGGCGCGGTTCTCCAGCCGCGACACCAGCACGGATATGGCTTCGAGAGCCCCCGGCGTCGTGAGAGCGACTTCGATGCTGGAGATTCCGCCCTTGACGATCGCCTCCGCCAGCGGGACGACCGCCTCCGGGTCCCCCGTGCGCACGATGGCCACAAGTCGCTCCGGCGCTATCTCCTCAGTCACCGGCTCGACCGCGCTCCTGCCAGCTCTCGAGCAGCCGCTCCATCTCATCAAGGGTGGGATATCCCTGGAAGTCTCCGGGCGTTGCGACGGCACACGCGCCGCAGAGATTCGCCCTCCGCAGGCATTCGTATGGAGAGAGACCGCGAAGATGCGAGGCCAGGAATCCAGCGTCGAATGCGTCTCCGGCTCCGACGACGTCGACCACCGCCGGCGCCGTGTAGCCGCCATGCGCGAAACGCAGTCCCTCGACAAGCGCCACCGCGCCGTCCGGCCCCATCTTGGCGGCTGCGATTCGGGGCCCAAGCGCGACCGCAGCGCCCAACGCCTCGTCGATGTCAGGGACGCCGAAGTAGTCGAGAAACTCCTCCTCGGTCCCAAAGATCGCCGTGGTCTTCTGGATCACAGGACCGAGCGCCTCTCTTGCGGATTCGATACTCCAGAGCTGGAGCCTGAGGTTGAGGTCGAGTGAAATCATCGCTCCGGAATCAAGCGCCAACTCAACCGCCCTGCGCATGGTGGAGGCGCAGGATTCGCTCAGCGCGAATGTCATTCCGTTGAGATGCACGAGCCTGGCGTCACGGAAGTGGTCGGGGCTGAGATCATCGGGCTGCAGGTTGCTTGCCGCCGAACCACGACGGTAGTACTGAATGCGCGTGACCCCGGTCGCATTGTGATGCTTCAGATAAAGGCCAGTGTTCCGGGTTGGATCCCGGATGACCTGCGACACGTCGACTCCCTCTCGGGCGATTGCATTCAGAACAAGGTCACCCAAAGGCTCATCGCCCAACCGGCTTATCCACGCCGAGCGGTAGCCCAGTCGCGACATGGCGATCGCGAAATTCGAGTCAGCTCCGGCGAAGTCCAGCTTCAAACGTTCCCCGAATCGGAGGGGTGCGGTCGTGTCCTCGCCGTAAAGCAAGACCATCGTTTCGCCGATCGTCACGATCTCGGCACCCATCAACTGGAACTTCAGCCTTTACCCAGGGCGGCCACGAGGCCTCTGGTGAGGAAGCGCTGAAAGACGATCGCGAAAATGAGTGGCGGCACCATCGCGAGCACTACGCTGGTCGCGATCAGAGCCAAGCTCGCATCCGGGTTGGTGGCAACCGACGAGAGAATTACGGGGAGTGTCTGCGAGCCGATCGTCACGATCTCGGCACCCATCAACTGGAACTTCAGCCTTTACCCAGGGCGGCCACGAGGCCTCTGGTGAGGAAGCGCTGAAAGACGATCGCGAAAATGAGTGGCGGCACCATCGCGAGCACTACGCTGGTCGCGATCAGAGCCAAGCTCGCATCCGGGTTGGTGGCAACCGACGAGAGAATTACGGGGAGTGTCTGCGATCCGATCGTCTGCGTGAGGAGCAACGCAAAAAGGAACTCGTTGTACGACGACATGAAGGCGAACGCTCCCGCAGCCGCCAGGCCAGGTGCAGCCAGTGGTAAGACGATCCGGAGGAACAACTGCAGACGCCCACATCCGTCGATCTGCGCTGCTTCCTCGATGTCAATCGGCAGGGAGATGATGTAGTCGCGCAGAAACCAGATGGTGAACGGCAAGGAAAAGGTCAGGTAGACGAGTATCAGTCCGACGTATGAATCGAGCAGGCCGAGCGCGCTGACGATCGCGTAGTAAGGGATCGCCACCGCAATGACCGGCAGCAGCCGGGTGCCAAGCAGAAAGTTGAAAACCAGCGATTTGCCTCTGAATTTGAGGCGAGCGAACGTGTAGGCGGCGAGAGCACCGAAAGCCACGTTCACGAGAGCCACAGTGAGCGCGATGATCGCGCTGTTCTCCAGTGCTGCAGGGACCTCACGCGCCTCCTGCGAGATCCGGCTGCGAAGCGTTCCCCGGACGTTGAGGCCTTGCGGAACCGTACCCGTGAAGATGTAGTCGAAGTTGGCCACCGTCGGCTGCTGCGGTATGAGGTGGCTGGGGCGCGTCAGGAGCTCGTTCTCACCCTGGAAACTGGAGTCGAGCATCCAGAGTATCGGCCCGAGGATGAACAGCAGCATGACCGCGGTCGCAGCCCATAGACCGGCCGGTCGCAGAAAGGCTCGACTGCCGATGTAGGCGGTCACCGTCGCTCTTCCGAACGGAGGATCCGGAGGTACAGAACGATCACGCCCAGCAGAACCAACGCGATCAGGAATGCCAGGGCGGCTCCGGCTCCCAGATCCAGGAATTTGAAGACCTCCGCGTACGCGAACCAGCTGATCAGCGAGGTGGCATCAGCCGGGCCTCCTCCGGTCATCACGTAAACCAGGTCGAATGTCGTCGCGGCCACGATCGTCTCGTAGATCAAGACGATGACGATCGTGGGCCTGAGCAGCGGCACGGTGATACGCCGGAACGCAGCCACGCGCCCCGCGCCATCGACCGCCGCCGCACTGTAGAGGTCGGGCGAAATTGTCTGCAGACCAGCCAACAAGAAGATGGCCGCCAGTGGTCCCTCGCGCCAGACATGAGCCACCGCCAATCCCACCCTGGCCAGGGCCGGCTGACTCAACCAGGGGATGTAGTCATGGATGATTCCGAGCTGATAGAGGGCCGAGTTCAGGAGACCGTAGTCGCCGTTCAGCAACCAGCGCCACACGATGCCGCTCACCACGGCCGGCATCGCCCATGGCAGCAGGATGGCGACCCTGAGGATCCTGGCGCCGGCGAATGCTTCATTGAGAAGCAGCGCCGAGAGCAGTCCGAAAATCATCACCCCCGGGACAGCCATGGCCATGAACGCAGCGGTGGACACCAGCGAGGAAACCAGGTAGTAGCTGTGGAGGACGTTGCTGAAGTTCTGGAAACCGACAAAGGGGTTTTTGAGAGGGTCGGTTAGAACCTCTTTGTGCAGGCTGAGGTACACCGAGTAGCCAATCGGGTAAAGGCTGAACGCGGCCATGATCAGCAGCACCGGCAGGAGAGTCAGATATGCGTAACGTGACTCTCCTCGCGTTGCGATTTCACTGCGTCGCCTCGAGGGCCGGCGCGCCTCACCAGCCCTCAATTCGGCCACGTCCTAACCTCTAAGACAAGATCAGCCTTTCTTCAAGCTGTTCCACTTGTCAGCTATCGCGGTCAGCGCCGCGGTCGTGCTGACCTGCCCGAGGTAGGCCTTCTGGAGTTCACTCCGCGTGAAAACGTCCCACGACGGATAGTACTTGGTCAGCCCTTCCTTTGAGCGCGCCAGCTGCTGATTCTGTCGCAACATGTCCGGGTTACCCCAGGTGCTGAATGCCTTGCGCACATCGGCGTCGTCCCAAAGCGACTTCCAACCGAAGCCCAAGCCGTTCTCAACCGCCCAGCGCTTGACCACGGGGCTGATCGCACCGTCCGGCTTTCCGCCGAAATACTGCAAGAAATCATCACCAAACTTGATGACACTCGTGTCCCTCTTGGTGAGCTGATCCGTGACAGCGTAAAAGCGCACGTAACCGACCGTGTTGTGCGTATCGCCAGGCATTGGCGCCATCTTGAACTGACCCGAGAACGGACCTGAGCCACTTTTATTCAGCTCGGCCTGGTTGTACGTCTCCAGGATCGTGAACGTGTGCGCGCCAGACTCCATCGCCTTGACGACCGGGATCTCTTGCGACGTCAGAGAGGCCGGATCGAGGATCTTTGACGTATTGAGGGCGCCTGAGATCCAATCGATTGTCTTCGCCGCAGCAGAGCCGCCTTTATTGAACACCGGATTCAAACTGTCATCGAAGAGGTGGCCATCCGTCAACGAAAAGACCATGGACGTCCAGACTTCGATGGAGCCGGGATCATCCTGGGCGAACAGCAGGATGACTGGATAGTTGGCGATGCCTTTTGCTTTGATCTGCTGGGACTGCTGCGCGAGCTCAGCCCACGTGGTTGGAGGCTGTGAGATCCCTGCCTTCTTGAGGTGATCTTCGTTGTACAGAAAGGCCCACGTGTCTGCGTAATACGGGATGCCGTAGTTCTTGCCTTGATAGGTCATGCCCTGAATGACATAGGGGAAATAGTCACTCGTGTAGCCGTTCAGATCGGGATACTTCTGCTCAAGTGGCGACAGCCAACCTGCCGCGGCCCACTCGGAAAGCCAATGGTCGGAGCTGTAACAGACATCGGTTGGCGTTTTCGCGGCGAACCGCGCGACCATTGTGTCGTGATAGTTGGTCCATGCGAAGTCCTGGAAGTTGACGTGGAGGCCTGAGACCTTCGCCTCCAGCTTCTTGATGTTGTCCCTGATCGTCTCCACGCCATACGACCAGACAACGAAGGTCAGGTCGGCTTTGGAGGTGCCCTGGGTGCCCGATGTGCACGCTTCCAAAAGAGCGACTGCCCCTGACATGGAAAGCCCCAGGGCCACGGCTCCTTGTAGAAAACCTCGCCGGCTGAGCCGGCCGGTGGTCACGCCTTCAACGAGTGTCTCGATGCTCATTCCTCGAACCCTCCCCACATGTACTGACTAAACGGTCCTGCTTCTCCTCGTGCTCCTTGCCACTTCTCGGGCCGTATCGGGACGTAGATAACCGAGCAAGCCCGATACATCGCGCCCAACGCGCACCACCTCCCCGACCAGACCTTCGCTCAGCATCGGCTCAATTCTTTGTGCGGGTCCGGAAACACTCATCGCCGCAATCACCGCGCCGGAATGGTTTCGAACGGGCACGGCGACGCAGCGCACGTCCAGCTCGTGCTCGCCCAGATCCAAGGCGTAGCCCTGCTCATTCACCTGAGCCAGAAGCGCGCGCAATGCCCTGGGATCAACGACGGTGCGTGCGGTCGGCGCCTCGAGCGGCCCTTCGAGAATTGCCTCGGCTTTATCCGGATTGAATGCCAGCAGGACTCGACCGAGTGCTGTGCAGTGAGCAAGTGCTGTGCGCCCAACCCGCGAGCTCATCAAACCTATTGCGTGGAGGCCTTCCAGCTTTTCGAGGTAGATGATGTGCCGTCCGTCGAGTGCGGCCAGATGAACCGTCTCGCGGGTCTGGTTGCGGAGCTCATCCATCAGCGGCGCCGCCTTGACCCGAACGTCCAGTTGACCCAATGCGACACCCGCGAGGCGAATCACCGTCAGTCCGAGGCGGTAGGCGTTACCTTCGCGATCCGGCTCCAGGTATCCCCTGGCGACGAGGTTTGCCATGAGTCGGTATGCCGTGCTTGGTGCCAGGCCTGTGGCGCCACAGACCTGCGTCAGGGTCAGGCTGGGACCGGCGTCGATGAAGACGTCGAGAACCGCAAGAACTCGTTCAACCGACCTCGTGCGATAGGCGCTAGTTTTCACCTGATGAAAATCACAATCATCAACTGAGAAGACTCTGAATTTATGAAGCATCTGTGATCGGCTGTCAAGGGTCCTGCGTCTGCCGGATAACGCTCGGTTCGATGAGCTAACAGGTGGTCAACGGCCGCCTCCTCCCCATTTATGAGGCGGTGTCTGGAGAAGCCAGACGGACGGGCTACTGGATGATGATCTGGTCGCCTCGCTGCAGGTCAATCTGATCCGTCGAACCTGGCGGCAGCTCCAACACGCTGCGGGCGCCGATCTCCCACCACACCACGCCGTACCAGGCCGGGAGCTTGCGATAGACCTTCTTGACCCGCTCACCGCTGTCGAGGAAAACCGCGTCGATCGGGAAGTTCATGAACATCATGTGGATTCCGCTGCAGGGATTGATCCACATGCCTCGGCCTGGGTCAAGCCTCTTTCTGAACATCAATCCAATCCCGCGGCCGAACATGGTGCGCGGCATCTCGAGCTCGTCGGCGAGCACCTTGCCGCTTCGTTCGTGCACAGCGCGTCTTCCATTCACGACGATCGACTAGCGTAAGTTCCCGCGCCATGGATTTCGACAGCGATGGAGTCCGGCTGCATTACGAGGTCAACGGGCCGGAGAATGGCGCGCCGCTCATCGCCGTGCATGGATTCGCCTCGGACTACCGCCTCAACTGGGTCGGCAGCCGATGGCAGGAGACGCTGACCAACGCGGGCTTTCGAGTCATAGGGCTGGATTGTCGCGGTCACGGACACAGCGACAAGCCGCACGACCAGGCTGCATACGCGGTCGAGACAATGGCAAACGACGTCGTCAGGCTGCTCGACCACCTCGCGGTAAGCGCCGCCGCGTACCTCGGCTACTCGATGGGGAGCCGCATCGGCCTCGAGGTCATGCTCGATTTTCCGGGTCGCATCCAGCGCGCGGTGCTCGGCGGGATCGGCGGCGCAGGGGCGATCGACCGCGCCGACGAGATCGCGCGAGCCTTCCTCAGCGGCGAACCGACCGACGATCCGGTTGCCCGAACCTTCTACACGTTCGCGTCCTCGCGTCCGACCAACGACCTGATCGCGCTTGCAGCCTGCATCGGGGGGTTGCGCCCCGAACGCAACCCGGATCGCCTGGCGAAGATCCGCACGCCCATCCTCATCGTGGTGGGCGACCACGACGAAATCGCGCGCGGCGCGCCTGAGCTCATCGAGCTCATCCCGTCGGCGCGGCTCGTCACGATTGCCGGACGCGATCACATGAGCGCGGTCGTGGCACGCGAGTTCAAGCAAGCCGCGCTCGAGTTTCTGACCGCGGATTCCTGACCGGACCTACCCCGACCGGTGGTGGTAACGGATGCGGTGCTTGCCTTTCTGCATCACGGTCCCGGCGGGGACAACCGAGATGGTTCCATCGGGCTCGAGCACCGCGAGTTGGACTTCCTTCGGGTCCGCGATGCCATGCTCGCGAATGGCCGTCTCGGCCTCCTCCTGGTCGACACCCTCGCGGCGCATCACCTCGATGAGATATTTGCCGTCGCGCATGATGACAGCGGGCGCCGGCGTGAAGAGCCGGTGAAACCGGGGCAGGTTGTCCAGCTTGCCGACGAGGAAATTCATCCCGACGAGGGTCGCGATCAGGATGAATCCGGCCCCAAGCGAGGTGTCAGGTCCGGTGATCGCCGGCTGCAGCGCGTTGGCGACCAGCAGGATGAACACGAGGTCGAACAGCGTGAACTGGCCGACCTCTCGTTTGCCGAACAGGCGCAGGGCGACGAGCAGCGCCAGGTAGATCAGCGCCGCGCGTAAGACAAGCTCCCACGCCGGGAGGCTTGGCAGGATTGCGATTAGTGCCGCGCGCTACCTCGGCCGCATCAGGATCAGCACAGCCGGTCCGAGAAGCACGATCCACAGCGTCGGGAAGATGCAGCCGACCATGGGCAGCATCATCTTCAGCGTGGCCTGGGCGCCTTTCTCCTGCGCCCGCTGGCGCCGCTTGCGCCGCATCTCGTCGGCCTGGATGCGCAGGATCTTGCCGATGCCGGTGCCGAACTGCTCGGACTGGATGACCGCCTGCATGAAGTTGTGCAGGTCCTCCACGCCGCTGTTCCGGCCCATCTCGTCCAACGCCTCGAGGCGCGGCCGACCGAGGCTGACCTCGCGAAGCGCCTTGGCCAGCAGGTCGGACAGAGCGTTCTTGTACTTGTCTGTGACACGCGCGAGCGCGGCGTCGAAACCGAGCCCTGCGTCGACGCAGATCACGAGCAGATCAAGCGCGTCCGGCAGGCCTTTCATCACCTCGGCACGCCGCGCGTCGACCTTCTGCTTGAGCCAGAGGACGGGGGCGTAGTAGCCAAGGATGGTGCCCAGCACGAGCGAGATGACCAGGTAGACGACATTGCCGAGAAGCAGCCCGAGCAGCAGGCCGATCGCGGCGAACACCGCGGCCGCGACCAGGCGAACGGCCATGAAGTCTTCGGGCGTCAGGTTGCCCGGCCGTCCCGCCAGCTCGAGCCTGTTGAGCACGTCTTGCCGCGCTTTCTGTGGCGTCGAGCGCGAGAGCAGCGATCCAAGCCTTTCGATCGCCGGGCGCAGCACGCGCTCACTGAACGGCCGCTGGAGCTCGATCTCTTCGACCGTCAGCGGCTTCTCACCGCCGTAGACGGACAGGCGCTGCTGAACCATCTGCGCGGTGTTGGTGGTCGGCGTGCGCGAGATGCCGATGAAGAACAGGAGGACGCCGCCCGCGCAGATCAGTGCGAGAAGCAAAGTGGTTGACATGGGCTATACCTCGATCGCCACGATGCGGCGGATGATCAGATTTCCGATGAAGATCATGAACGCGCCGATCGCGATCAGGATCCAGCCGATGATGCTCGAGAACATCGGTTGGAAGTACGTCGGTGTAACGAAGAACATGAAGACGGCGAGGAGAATCGGGAGCGCTGTGATGATCGTCCCTGACGCCTTGGCCTGCGCGGTCAGGGTCTGAATCTCCCCCTTGATCCGCACCCTTTCGCGAATCGTGTAGGCGATGTTGTCCAGGATCTCCGCCAGGTTGCCACCGACTGTGCGGTGGATCGAGTAGGCCGTCGCCACGAGGTCGAAGTCCTGGCTCGCGATGCGCTTGGTGATGTTGCCCAGGGCTTCATCGGGGGATCCACCGAGGTTCATCTCGCGAACCGCCCTTCCGAATTCGTCGCCGATGGGCGCCACTGCGTTCTTCGCGACGGTGTCGATCGCCTGCGCAAACGAGTACCCGGCCTTCAGCGCGTTGGACAGCAGCGTCAGCGTGTCGCCGAGCTGGGAGTTGAACTTCTTCAGGCGCTGGCTCACCCGGTACTTCACATAGAACCCGGGGATCAGGTAGCCGGCGAAGAACAGCAACCCGAAGATGAGCCCCCATCGCCAGTAGCCGATGAGGCCGACCACCACGCCGCTGCCGAGCTGGATCATGAAGTATTCCGATGGGCGCAGCTTCAAGTCGGCGCGCTGCAGCTGCTCGGTAACCGACGGCTTGCCTTTCTTGACGTCGCCACGACCCATCCTGTCCGCGGCCGGCTGGAACAGCCGGTTGAGCGAATCCCGCAGGCCGGTCGACTGGGGCAGCGCCTGGGCACCCGCCGTCGTCACCCCATACGCTGCCAGCCGCGCCTGGAAGTCCTCGGCACCGCCTGCGGCGCGTCGCATCTGGCTGATGCCGAGGAAGAGCAGGAACACGCCGGCGAATGCGATCAGCCCGAAAACCACGGGGATTGGTGGCATCTAAATCTCCTTGAGGGTCAGTACAGCTTATCCGGCGGTGGCTGTTTTCCAGCCGTAAAGAGTTGTTCCGAGACGTCTTCTCCTTCCGCTCTGAGGTGCTCCATGCGAATCGGCAGCACACCGGTGGCGGCGTGATAGCCGACTGCTTTGCCCTCGGCGTTCACACCGACCTGCTTGAAGGTGAAGAGCTCCTGGAACTGGACCTCGCCGTCCTTGATGCCTGTGATCTCAGCGACGCTCACGATCCGGCGGATACCACCGCGAAGGCGGGACTGCTGGACGATCAGGTGGATGGCCGAGCCGATGGTTTCCCGGATGGCTCGCGAAGGCAGGTCCTGGCCGGCCTGGAGAACCAGCGTCTCGAGACGGACGAGGGCCTCTTTCGGGTTGTTGGCGTGGAGGGTCGACATCGATCCATCGTGGCCCGTGTTCATGGCCTGGAGCATGTCCAGGGCCTCACCGCCACGACACTCACCGACGATGATGCGATCAGGGCGCATACGCAGACAGCTCTTGACCAGCTCGCGGATCGGAACCGCACCCTTGCCCTCGACGTTGGGCGGACGCGATTCGAGCTGGATCCAATGCGGCTGCTGCAGCTGGAGTTCGGCGGCGTCCTCGCAGGTGATCAGGCGCTCGTTCTCGGGAATGAACGATGAGAGAATGTTGAGCAGCGTCGTCTTACCTGAGCCGGTGCCACCGGAGACGAGGATGTTGAGCCGCGCCCGGACGCATGAGCGCAGGAAAGTCATGATCTCCGGGCTCGACGACTTGAACCGGTTGACGATGTCGGCCGGTCCCCACTTCTCCTTGGCGAACTTGCGGATCGTCAGCGCGGGGCCTTTCAAAGCGATTGGGGGAATGACCACGTTGACACGCGAGCCGTCTTTCAAACGGGCGTCGCAGATCGGCGTCGACTCGTCGACACGCCTGCCGACCAGGCTCACGATTCGGTCGATCACCTGACGCATCTGCCGTTCCGACTCGAACGTCACCGATGAGAGGATCGGCTCACCGCTCTTCTCGACGTAGATCTGCTTGGGGTGGTTGGCCATGATTTCAGTGATGTTCGGGTCGGCGAGTAGCGCCTCGAGCGGACCCAGCCCGAGCACATCGTCGAGAACCGAGTCGACAAGGCGCTCCTTGTCGTTCTTGGTCATCGTCATCGCCGTGGAGCGGAAGTAGTCCTCGGCGAGCTCGAGGATCTTTTCGCGGACACCCGGCTTGTTGCTCGAGTCGATCTCGTCCGCGAACTTCTCGATCAGCTTGGCGTGGATCTGCACTTTCGCTGCGGTGAATGCCGGCGACAGGTCCCCGCCTACAGGCGAGCGCGACGGAGACGCTGGACCTGGAGTCGCGGGGGCCGCCGGCTGAGCTACCGGAATCGCAGCCTGCGGCGTGTAGGTGGGGGCACCAGGAAGGGTCGCGATGGCGGGACCGTTGCCTGTCGATCCCGCCGGCGGAACTATCTGGTTCTGTTTGACCCTATCGAGGAGCCCCATCGGATTTTGTTACAGCTTGGAGAAGCCGAAAATCTTGTCGACCGTGGTGTTGCTCACTCCATTGGCGTCCTTGATCGTCTTGCACTTCTCGTCCTGGTTGTCTGTCGGAGGGGTCGAGTAGTCCTTGAAGGACAGGAGTGTGTAGCGCACAGTCGTGTTGGCCAGGAACCAGGTAAGGAACTCGGCGTCGCATTGGGTGAGCTCTACGGTGAGGCTCGACGTGACACCGCTCGTAGGCCCGCTGCTAGACGTCGTGTTCCCGCTACCTGCGGCGGGTTGGACACCGGCCGATGCCGGGCCGAGACCGATGATGCGGAGGTTCGTAAACACAGTCTTGCTGACGGATCTGGCCGCACCTTGCTGCTGACCTGTGGTGCTGAAGATGGTCACGCCCACCGACGAGATGACGGTGATGTAGTCGCCGACACTGATGTGGCCCGCGACTCCTTGCTGCTCACCAGTCGGGATCGTCATGGCGACATAGCCCTTGGCGAGCGGGAGGTACGCCGGCGCCGAGCCGGCGGGCACCAGGTTCACATCCCTGGCCAACATGTCGGACGTGATCACCGTGCCCTTGCTGATGTTGATCTCTGAGATCAGCGACACGACGTCAGTGAGGTTGGCGTACGTGTTGGTAAGCGATGCGTTGCCGTTGACCGACATCTTCGCGGTCTCCAGGTCAGACGCAACGATCTGGTGACGCAATGGGATCGATTGCTTCGCGATGACGACTGTGGTGTTCGGTCCGCCGATGGCACCACCGCCTCCCAAGTTACCGACCAGGAAGACGCCGCCGAATGCAAGAACGGCGAGCAACAGTCCGACGATGATGAACAGACGACCTCCGCCGGGACGGGGTCTTGTAGCAGCAGGTGCGACGGCCAAGACTAAGTCACCTCCGATGGAATCCTCAAGAGTGGCGACATTGTAACCATGCGAACCGCGATCTTCCCCCCACTTCGATGTAAAGAAGAGAGAGCCCCTCGCGGGGCTCTCTTGAAGGTGCTATTACGTGGGTTGTTACGCTCCGAGTGCGGCTACGACGTTCGAGAACACGTTCTTGATCTGGTTACCCATCGTAAGAAGGATCACGATGACCACGATTGAGACCAGCACGAGGATCAGAGCGTACTCAACCATGCCCTGGCCTTCCTGACGAGTCGTTAGGCTGCGAAGCTTCATGTAAAGGCTCAACATTTCTGCGATTTCACCTCCTTTTTCCTGAACTACAGGCTTCTGACCTGCTTGACGCTGCCCGATACCACTTTCTTGCGGGCTACCGGGTCCTCTCGCGGACGAGGATGGTACTCATCGGTCCCAGGCAGGTCAATTCAATAAGGCAAAACGCCTTTTGAACCCGTTCGGGTCGTACCCCCCTGTTACCTTTTCGCCGGGAATGGCCGCCTCCGGAGTCGCAGAGCATGTGCAGAGGCGCTCGGGAGCCTACTGGCGGGACCTCATCTTCAGCCGCCTCCTCCCTTCCCTCTTCTTCAGCCTCTTCCTCTCCCGGCAGCTGATCCTGCTTGCGGGCAGCCTGCACGGCATCCGCCAGCCGTCCGATCTGCTGTTCCTGGTCCAGCAGCTGCTGGCGCTCGCCTACTTCACGATGCTGGTGGTTTTGTACGCCGTGAGGTTGCCTCAGCGCGGCACCGACCGCCGGCTTGCGGTGATCTTCATCGCCTTCACCGGCACCTTTGCCGCCATAAGCGCCAGCTTTTTGCCCGGCGGGAGCCGGCGCGAAGGGCTGATCCTCTTTGGCGATATCCTCGCCACAGCCGGGCTTGCCTATTCGGTCTGGGGCCTGGCATACCTGAGACGGTCGTTCTCGATCGTGCCGGAGGCCAGACGCCTCGTCACTGGCGGGCCCTACTCCCTGAGCCGCCATCCCGTGTATCTGGGCGAGATCGCGACGGCGCTGGGCATCAACATTGCCACCGGAGGCTGGCTGAGCGCGCTCGCCATCGCCTATTTCATTGTCTGCGAGCTGCTGCGCATCGGGTGGGAGGAGCGCATCCTGGCGCAGGCTTTCCCCGCCGAGTACCCCCTATATGCAAGACGCGTCCCCCGCTACGTACCAAACCCCCTCCGCCGCCGCTGACCCCTTGCGGCTGACCGAGCGCCTTTCGGCTCGGACGCTGCTGATCGGCGGTGTGCTGACGATCGTCCTGGTCCTTTTGATCGGCGTCGAGCAGGATCCCGACTTCTGGTGGCACCTGCGCGTCGGCCGGTGGATGGCCGAGCACGGCCGTCTGCCCAGTCAGGACCTCTTCACCTTCACGGTCCCGACCCACGTCTGGACCGACCACGAGTACCTGACCGAGATGCTGATGTGGCTCACGTACAGCACGCTCGGGTTGACCGCTCTCTGCATCGCATTCGGTCTTCTGACCTGGGCCGGTTTCTGGCTGATCTACCTGCAGGTGCGGCGCCAGCCTTTCGTCTTCATCGGCGTCGGACTGGCGATTGCAGCTGTCGCCGGCTCACCCATCTGGGGCCCGCGCGCGCAGATGATCACGTTCGCGCTGAGCTGCCTCGAGCTCTACTGGTTGCAGGGTTACCTGAGCGGACGCAGCCGCGCGATCAACTTCTTTCCGCTCGTGATGGCCGTTTGGGCCAATCTTCATGGCGGCTGGGTCGTCGGGTTCGTATGGCTTGGTGTGGCGCTGGCTTCTGAGGTCATGAGCTGGGTGGCGAACCGGGACAACCCCGCCCACCGGATGCACGTCCGGCGGCTTGCGATCATTGCCGTGGTGTCCGCGGTGGCGGTGGCCGCGACACCCCACTTCCTGAGTCTCTATCCGTATCCGTTCCAAACACAGGGCAGCGAAGCGCAGCAGAGGTTGATCGTGGAGTGGGCGTCGCCTAACTTCCACGACCTCTTCCTGCGGCCATTCGAAGCGATGGTGTTCCTGGTCATCGCCGCCTTTGCGCTGCGCCGGCCGACGCTGTACCAATTCCTGCTCACGTCGATTGCGCTATTTCTCGCCCTCCAGTCGGTGCGCAACGTGGCCCTGTTCGTCGCGGCGGCCACGCCCGTGATGATCAACACGTACGGTGAGTGGTGGAGAGATTTCGCCGCGGCTCGCAAGTGGACCTATCACCTACCTCCGCGCAGGCTCTTCGCGGTCATCACGGCGATCGTGCTCATCTTCATCGCTCTGGTCACCGTCGTCCGCGTTGCGAACAACGTGAGCCCGGCTCATCAGCAGAGCACGGACGCTGCGTCTTATCCCGTCGCCGCGGCCGACTGGTTGGCCGCGCACCCCGGGGTGGGCACGCGAATGTACAACCAGTACGGGTGGGGCGGCTACCTGGCCTACCGCTTCTACCCCGACGCCAACAGGCGGGTGTTCATCTTCGGCGAGGCCGCCTTGATGGGCGATCCTCTGCTCAACGAGTACCAGGACGTGCAGACGCTTCGGCAGAACTGGAAGCAGGTCCTCGACAAGTACGGAGTCGATTACATCGTCTACAACAAAGGCGCGGCGCTCTCGAATGTGCTCGCGACCCAAACCGATTGGACTCTCGTCTACCAGGACTCCGTCGCGGTGATTTACGTTAGAAGAGCCGCCACACCTTGAAGTTGGGAGTGTCATAGAGCGGCGGGCCCAGGACAGCCGGCGGCGGTGTCTGAAGCTCCACCGTCCACACCACATATCGGATGTCGTTGTCGTGGATGAACAGCTCGATGTCCGACTTGCCGGTGAGCGCGCTGAGCGCCGTCTGGGTCTTGGTGGCGTAGTCGAAGGTCTCGTCGTAGTGGCCGACATACACGCTGTCTGAGCTGTAGGCCGGGATGTAGAGACCCACGCCCGGCATCGCCAGAACGCGGCCTGAGGGCTGTGAGCCAAGCCACCTCAGGCCGTTGTACTCGGCGGTCGGAACCGTGTACTGCGGCTGCCCCGCCACCGCCAGTGGGGCGAGGACCAGGAAGGCACTCCCAATCGCTGCGACCGACACATACGTAAAAGGAACAAGGCGGCGTGCGCGAAGGCTGCGAAGCCGGGGCAGGATCGTCTCGTACAGTCCGCGCGCGCCCAGCACGACGAGCGGCAGGTAAAGGCCGTCCAGGAACCGCCGGCGCAGGTCGCCCGCCGGATTGGGCAGGTAAAGGATCACGGCGAGCAGAACCAGCCAGCCGATCAGGAACACGTCTTCCCGAGTCCGGCGGCGCAGCGCGCCAGGCAGCCCGGTCAGCGCCAGCAGCAGCTGCGGTGCGATGGCGAAGAACAGGCTGACAGTTTCGGGCGGCAGCGCATTCTTGGAGTGGAAGGTCCACCGCTGGACCTCGGGGTTGCCCACAAAGGCGAGATACGAATAAAGGATGTAGGGCGCTGGAATCGCGAAGGCGACGGCGGCGGCCACCCAGCCGCGGGGGCTGGCGGGCCGGAGCAGGAGAGCGACCGCGGTCGCGCCGCCCATCAGGATCGGCATCTGGGGATGGATCGACGCCTGACCGAGCCAGGCGAGGCCCGCGACGACGGCAAGCCAGAGGCTTCCCCGCTCGATCGCCTTCAGCGTCAGCGCGACCCCGACCGCCGCAAATACGCCGGACCACGCGAAATGCGGCAGCGCCAGCACCGAGTAGAAGGCTGTGAGCTCGGGCATGCGCCAGTCGAGCGTGTCGGTCGGGTTGCCAAAGATCACCGGCTGCCCCAGCGCCTGGATCACGTAACCCATGCCCAACCCGATGGCGCAGAGGAAGAACGCAAAGCGGCGGGCCGCGCGGTCGGGCACGAAGTGGGTGATGAAGAGCCAGGCCGCCGCCATCAAGGCAAAGGCGGCGGCCACCCGCGCGAGGTGGAAGACCGCGATCAAAGGCAGGTTGGTCAGGGCCGCGATGTGACCCAGGACGATCCAGAACATGAAGAGGTACGCGGTGGGGCTCGACTCGGTCGTGTACCTGTTCTGCCAGGCCCACGACCCCTCCCAGCCCTGGCGCATCTTCGCCAGGTACGTGTTTGCGTCGTCGCCCAGGTAGAAGAAGCCCATGAAGACGTGGCCCTGGGGTTGGACGGCGTAGGCGTAGAGGTACGGGATCGCGGTGACGCCCGCGAGGACCATGCCCATCAGGAGGGGAAGGCGCCACTCTGCCACCGCTGTCCGCAGGCCGCGGGGCCGCTCCGGCCGGGCGGCTCCGGCCCTCGGGGCCACCTCCCCAGGTGGTGGGGTGGAGCTTCTCTCAATCAATTTCATCGGCTCATGCTCAGGCGGAGAACGGTCCACAGCGCTCGTCTGATCTCCCCTTGTGACACCTTGGAGGCGCCTGCCACCCGGTCCTCGAAGCGAATTGGCACCTCGACCACGGGATAGCCGAGGCGCACAGTCCGGTGCACCATCTCGATCTGGAAGGAATACCCCTGCGAGACGATGCCGTCGAGGTCAATGCTCGACAGCAGCTCGCGCGTGTAGCAGCGAAACCCGGATGTGCAGTCGCGCACCTTGAGACTGAGCAGTGTGCGGCAGTACACGTTGGCGCCCCACGAAAGCAAGAGCCGGTGCCGCGGCCATCCGACGATCTGACCGCCCCGCACGTAGCGCGACCCCACCGCCAGTCCGCCACAACCCCGCGCGGCATCCACGATCGGCTGGAGGTCCTGCGCGCGGTGCGAGCCGTCCGCGTCCATCTCGACCAGGAGCCTGGAGCCTTCGGCCAGCCCGATCCGGAACGCGTCTTCGTACGCGCTGCCGAGACCGAGCTTGCGCTCTCGATGCATGACCCGGACGCCCTCGTCGGCCGCGGCGAGACCGTCGGCGATGTCTCCGGTTCCGTCTGGCGAGGCGTCGTCGACGACGAGCACGTCGTGGCCGAGGTGCCGGACGCCCGAAACGACCCGCTCGAGGTTTTCACGCTCGTTGAAGGTCGGGAGCACGACAAGCACCTCGGTAGCCGGGGATCGTCTTGCAGTGAGTCTTCGATCGCTGCTCATCCGCGCAGCCTCAGCCGCACGACGTGCTTGAGCATGTCGATCGAGCTGTGCACCGGGCTCACCGTGGTGGGAGCCGAGTTGCGCCAGACGACCGGCACCTCCGCGATCTTCACGCCCTGCTTGCGCGCGCGATACAGGACCTCAGGGTCGAAGCCAAAGCCGTCCGTGACGAGGCTTCCGAACACGCTGTGCGCCACATCAGCGCGAAACAGCTTGAAGCCGCACTGCGTGTCCCAGATTCCCGGCAACAGCACCGCCTGCACGATGAGGTTGAAGATCTTGCCCATGACCACGCGGTAGATCGGCTGCGAGACCTCGACACGAGAGGCGCGCAGGGCACGCGAGCCGATCGCTACGCCGGCGCCGTTGTCGAGCGCCGCCTGGAGCTTGTCCAGCTCTTCGATCGGAGTCGAGAGGTCCGCGTCGGTGATCAAGACCTCGTCTCCGTTGGCGGCCTGCACACCGACGGCGAGGGCGCGCCCCTTGCCTCTGTTGTGCGGCAGGGCTTCGACGCGCACGCCTCCGTGGCGCTCGGCCGCGGCGTCCATGATCAGGCGCGTCCCGTCGGCGCTGCCGTCATCGACGAGGATGAGCTCGTAGGGAGTGTTCCTTGTGTCGAGGTGGCGCTCGATCTGCTCGATCGTGCGCGGCAGGCGCTGCTCTTCGTTGAAGCAGGGGATCACGATGCTAAGCACGGGTCGCGATCTTACTTGGGAGACCTAAGAACCTTGACCGCGTAGGCCGGAAGTACCGTCATGCGTCGGATGCGCCAGGGCTGGCGGGCGAGGCGGAAGAGCCACTCGAGACCTGCCCTCCGCATCCATTCGGGCGCGCGCGGCATGCGGCCGGTCAGGAAGTCAAAGGCCCCACCTACGCCAATGCCCACGGCCACGCCAAGCCGGTTGCGGAGCCGGTCGATCCAGAGCTCCTGTGCCGGCGCGCCAAACGCAACCAGCAGGACCTGCGTGCCGTGCTCATGGATGAGCTTCAGCGTCTCGGCGTCCTGGGCGGGATCGGGTCCACCGGAGTGCGCCGTGACCTGGAGCGACGGGTTGGCCGCACGCAATCTCGCCGCGAGATCGCCGGCCACACCTGGAGCCGCGCCGAGAAGAAACAACTTGAAACCACGGCGCGCGCACATCGCCGCGAGGGGCTGGATCAGGTCCACACCCGAGACGGTTTGGTCCAGCGCGCAGCCTTGACGCCGCGCCGCCCACACCACGCCGATCCCATCAGGCAGGCACAGGCCGGCCGAGTTGAGCACGCGCGCAAACTCACGATCCTCCTGTGCGCGCATGACGAACTCTGCGTTGACAGTGGCCACAAGCTGGGTTACGCCATCCTCGACGAAGCGCTCGACGCGCTCCAGAGCGGTGCGCATGTCGAGGCAGTCGACCCTGACTCCGAGGATTCTGGCTTCTGTCAAGCGTCCTGTCGGTAGCGATCGCGCAGGCTGAGCCTGGTCGAGACCCGCGACGTGGGTACGGCGGTGAAGTGGCCGGCCTGCCTCACCGCTTCGATCGCCTGAGGGCTGAAACCATCGCGACCCGGCCGGTGACATGCCCCACGGCGGTTAGCTTAAGGTCGTTCGAGACGTGACATCCACGAGCAGGCCGGCGATGGTTGCCGTCGACATCAACCCCGCGACCCGCGCGGTCGCCACGGGCACCGAAGTCTTCACTCGCGAGGTTTGCGCCAGGCTCCCCCAGGCCGCACCCGAGCTCCGCTGGCGTTTCTTCGCCTCCCGGCCCAAGGCCGGATTGGGCGTGGATGTGCTGGTGCTCCCCTTTGGGCGCATGTGGTCGCAAGTGCGGCTTCCGATCGGGCTCGCCAGGGAGCGTCCGGACCTGCTCTTCGTGCCGGCTCACGTGATTCCGTTTGCGTACGCAGGGAAGGTGCTCACGGTGGTCCATGACCTCGCGTTCGAGCGGCACCCGGACGCGTACAGCCTCGCCGACCGGACTTATCTCAGGCTCAGCACGCGCTGGGCCGTGGCGCGGTCCCGCATCCTGATCGCTGTCTCGGAGTCGACGAAGCAGGACCTCGTCGACACCTACGGCGTGGCGCCGGAGCGCGTCCGCGTCGTGCCTCTGGGGATCAGCCCGCCCGCGGTCCAGCCGGCTCCGGCGTCGCGCCTCACCGAGCTCGGTCTGAACGGCAACTTCATTCTTCAGGTGGGCCGAGTGGAGGCACGCAAGAACCAGGCCGCGGCGCTCGCCGCGGTCGAGCATCTGGACGATGTCACGCTCGTCATCGCAGGCCCGGAGCGCGACGCGGCACTCTCCGAAAAGCTCCGCAACTCGACGCACTGCCGCGTCCTGGGCATGGTCGACCAGCCAATGCTCGAGCTGCTCTACGAGCGCGCCGGCGCCGTCGTCGTGCCGAGCCTGTACGAAGGATTCGGTCTGCCCGTGCTGGAGGCCATGGCGCGAGGCAAGGTCGTGGTCGCGGCGAAATCGTCTTCGCTGCCCGAGGTCGGCGGGGATGCTGCGCTTTACTTCCACGACTCCGCCGATCCGGACCGTCTCGCCGGTGTGCTGAAGGTGGCGCTGGGCGATGAGGCGCTGCGCACGAAAATGGCCCGCGCCGCCCGCTCACGCGCCGCGAAGTTCACCTGGGACAAAACCGCGGCCGGGATTGCCGAAGTGATCAGGGAGCTGGTCTAGCCGCCTGCTTGCGAGAACGGATCGCGTCGTCGATCGCCTGCCAGGTCAATCGCGCGGCACGTGACCAGCTGAACTGGGCCGCGCGCAAGATCCCCCGGTGCCGTAGATCGGCGGCGAGGTCGGTGTCGTCCATCAACCGCTCGAGCTCCTCGCGCCATGCCTCTGGCTGATCGGCCGGCACCACAAGAGCCGCATCGTCAACAACCTCGGGAAGGCTTGATCGATCGGAGACGATCACCGGCGTACCGCACCCCATCGCCTCGAGCGGGGGCAAACCAAAACCTTCATACCATGCGGGGTGAGCAAGAATCCGCGCGAGGTTGTAGATCGCGGGCAGCTCGCCCAGATCGACCGAATCGAGATGATGCAGGCGCGGACCGAGCCTCGCCATCTTTTCTCTGATCGGCTCGTACAGCCAGCCCCACGACCCCACGACAACGAGGTCGGGGCGGTCTCGCATCATCGCCCACGCATCGAGCAGGGTGGCGAGATTCTTGCGCGGCTCGACCGTGCCGACGAAGAGGATGAATCGCTCGGGCAGGTTGAGGCGCGCTCGGGCGGAGGCTCGCTCCTCTGCGCTCATCGGGCGCATTTTTGGCGACAAGCCGTGATAGACCACCTGGATCCGTGCCCGGTCGATGCCGAAGATTTCGACGATATCCCGCGCGGTGTTCTCCGAAACCGCGATCACGCGATCAGACCGTAAGACCGAGCGCGGTACAACGAGGCGAGTGCTGAGCGGCTGGCGCGCCGGAAACCAGCGCGCATTGCGGTAGATCGCGAGGTCGTGCACTGTGATGACCGCCGGGCTGCCGACGCTTCCGAGCGGGAGCGCGCCGGCGGGCCCGAAATATGCGTCCGGCTGAAGCTGCCGAATCTGCGTGGGCCACTGCACGTGCCGTCCGATCAGCCTGGTTCGAGGCAGCAACCTGTAGGTCGCGTTGGGGACGTGGACGCCGGCGCCTCGCGGCCCAAACACTGTAAGCCTGCAGTCGGGGCGATCCACGGCGAGGGCGCGGACGATCTCGCTCGTGTAGACGCCGACCCCCGCCCGGGGCCGTTCGAGGCCCGACCCGTCAACCACTACTTTCAAGCCGGTCAAGAACCCCCCGCCGCATACATGCGGAGGTGGCGCCGCGGGCGCCGGAGGGGCTGAGCCGGAGGGGAAGGCCGGGTCCGCATCAGCGGAAGTAAGACTGATTCCGCTTCATGACCCCGAAGTTCTCGAGCGCGAGACCGGTGCCGCGCACGACCGTCGTCTGGGGCTCGTCCGCCACGACCGCCGGGATGCCGGTGTGCATCGAGATGTACCGGTCGATCCCCCTCAGCTGCGCGCCCCCACCCGACAGCACCATGCCGCGATCGAAGATGTCCGCCGCCAGCTCGGGCGGCGTCTCTCCGAGCGCGTCGCGCACAGCCCCGACGATGAGCCGCAGCGGTTCCTGGATCGCCTCGACGATATCGTTGGATGTGACCTCGACGTTTCGGGGCAGGCCCGTGACAAGATCGCGCCCGCGCACTTCCGCGAGCAGGGGCTGTCGCATCGAGACAGCCGACCCTGCCGCGATCTTTGCGTCTTCCGCGGTGCGCTCCCCGATCAGCAGGTTGTGCTTGCGTTTCATGTAAGTCGCGATTGCGTCGTCGATTCGGTTGCCGCCGACGGGGATCGAATGGGCGACGACCATCCCTGAGAGCGAGATGACAGCGATCTCGGTCGTACCGCCGCCGATATCGCATATCGCGTTGCCGCGTGGCTCTGCGATCGGCAGTCCCGCCCCGATCGCGGCGGCGAGTGGTGCGTCGATGAGCCAGGCCTGCCGCGCCCCGGCGGAGATCGCCTTACCGATGAGGTGTTGCAGCATGCCCTCGGTCACGACGAAATCCGCGATCGCGCCGTCGCGCATCGGTCGCACCACCTGGATCGATTCGGGAGCGCGCCCCACCATCGCGAACGCCTGGTTCCCTACGGCGAGGATTCGCGTTCTGTCGCGATTGACGGCCGCGAGGGACGGTTCGTTCACGACGATGCCTTCGCCCTTGACGTAGATGAGCACGGTCGAGGTGCCGAGGTCGATCCCGATCTTCCGGGAGAGTATCGACATCACTCGTAAGTGCGGTGACCACCCGACGTTTCGAGATCCACGCTGACCGTTTTGATCCGGGCTCCTGCCGACGCCAGCTTGCCCACCATGTCCTCGTAACCGCGCTCGACGTGCCACGCGTTGCGCAAGAGGCTGTCCCCCTCAGCGCACAGCGCCGCGATGACGAGGGCCGCGCCGGAGCGGATGTCGGGGATCGTGACCTCAGTTCCGCGCAGCCGGCAGGGCCCGTGCACGATCGCGTGCAGCCGGCCCTCGACGGTGACCTCGGCGCCCATCTTGGCCAGCTCGCGCACGTGCTGGAAGCGATTCTCGTGAACGTACTCGGAGATGACGCTCTCGCCATCCGCCTTCGTCATCAGGGCCATGTACTGCGCCTGAAGGTCGGTGGGAAAGCCGGGAAACGTCCACGTCGACATATCGATCGGCTGGATCGGCGTCCGCGTCTCCCGCCCAACCCGAAACCATCCGTCTCCGGCCTCGACGTGGGCTCCGGCCTGCTCGAGCTTGAGGAGGAGCAGCTCGAGGTCCTGCGGGCGGCTGCACTCGATGCGCAGATTCCCACCGGCAGCCGCGGCAGCGATCGCATACGTCCCCGCCTCCAGGTAATCGGCCACGACCGTGTGCTCGGCGCCGCCGAGCTCCTGAGTCCCATCGACGATCAAGCGCTCGGTGCCGATGCCCTCAATGTGTGCGCCCATCTTGACCAACAGACCGCAGAGGTCCTGCACGTGCGGTTCGCGCGCGGCGTTGAAGATCTCGGTGCGGCCGTGAGCCTTCACCGCCGCCAGCAGGATGTTCTCGGTCCCCGTCACCGTCGGGAGATCGAACACGATGCGGTCGCCGTGCAGCTCGTCGGCGGTGGCAACGATCTCGTCATTCGTCTCGGTTATGTGCGCCCCCATCTGGCGCAGACCCCGCAGATGCTGCTCGAAGCGGCGCGCACCGATGTCGTCGCCGCCCGGACGTGGAACGCGGGCTCGGCCAAATCGCGCGAGGAGCGCCCCGAGGAGGACGATCGTTGCACGCATCCGGCGCCCGAGCTCATCGGGTACATCACTTCGCAACGCGGCGCCAGCGTTAAGCACGACTGTGCCCTCGCCTTCGGATTGACCGCCCAGCTCGCGCACGATATCGCCCATGACCGTGATATCGGTCACGCGCGGCATGTTGTGGAGGGTCAATGGTTCGGAAGTCAACAACGCTGCCGCCATCTCCGGCAGGGCGGCATTTTTCGAACCGCTCACACAGATATCGCCTGCCAGCTGAGCGCCGCCGGTGATCCGGAGCGCCCGGTCGCGACCGGGGAGATCTCCCTTCATCGAATGGCTAAAGCTAGCCGAAGGAAACTAACCGCGCCGAGCTCGGGCGAGCCGCAGCCTCGCTTCAGCCATGGCGAGCGCGTTCTGGAACTCGGTCTCTTCCGCGGAGGAGAGGGTGCCCGCGAGCTTTTCCTGGGCGCGGCGGCGCGCTTCCTCCGCGCTCGCCACCGAGATCTCTTCCGCGTGCTCCGCTACGTCGGCGAGAACAGTCACGCGCTCCGGAAGCACTTCCAGAAACCCGCCACCGACGAAAAGCAGCTGCTCGTCTGCGCCAAATGTCTCCTGGATTCGAAGCGGACCGGGCTTGAGGATGGTCATCAGCGGTGCATGGCGCGCGAGCACGCCGAGCTCTCCTTCTGCCCCGGTGGCGATGATGAACTCAACTTCGCCTTCGAACAGGCTGCGCTCGACGCTGACCACGCGGAGGGGGAACTTCATCCCTTTTTCTTCATCTCTTCGGCCTGCGCGCGAGCCTCGTCGATCGTGCCCACCATGTAGAAGGCCTGCTCGGGCAGATCGTCGTGCTTGCCCTCGAGGATCTCCTTGAAGCCGCGCACAGTCTCGCTTCGGGGCACGTACTTGCCTTCGCGACCGGTGAACCGTTGGGCGACGCTGAAGGGCTGGGAGAGAAAGCGCTGGACCTTGCGCGCCCGCGACACCGCCTCTTTGTCATCTTCCGACAGCTCCTCCATGCCGAGGATGGCGATGATGTCCTGCAAGTCCTTGTAGCGCTGCATGATTTTCTTCACACCCTGCGCCGCGTCGTAGTGGTCCTGGCCGACGATGGCCGGCTCCACGAAGCGGCTGGACGACCCGAGCGGGTCGACGGCGGGATAGATCCCGATCTCGACAAGAGAGCGCTCGAGGCGCAGGGTGGCGCCCAGGTGGGCGAACACGGTCTGGATCGCGGGGTCGGTGTAGTCGTCGGCCGGCACATAAACGGCTTGCACCGAGGTGATCGAGCCCTTGCGCGTCGATGTGATCCGCTCCTGCAGCTCGCCCATCTCGGAGGCAAGGGTCGGCTGGTAGCCGACCGCCGAAGGCATGCGGCCCAGAAGCGCCGACACCTCCGAGCCCGCGAGCAGGTAGCGGAAGATGTTGTCGACGAAGAGCAGCGTGTCCGCGCCTTCTTCGTCGCGGAAGTATTCGGCCATCGTCAAGCCGGTGAGCGCGACACGGGCGCGAGCGCCCGGAGGCTCGTTCATCTGACCGAAGACGAGCGCTGTTTGGGGCAGCACCCCGGCGTCCTGCATCTCGACATACATGTCGTTGCCTTCTCGCGTCCGCTCCCCCACTCCGGCGAACACCGACCGGCCCTTGTGCTGGTAAGCGATGTTGCGGATGAGCTCCTGCACGATGACGGTCTTGCCAGTGCCGGCACCGCCGAACAGGCCGATCTTCGAGCCCTTGGCGAACGTGCAGATCAGGTCGATGACCTTGATCCCGGTTTCGAGGATCTCGACCTTGGCCTGCTGCTCCGAGACCGGTGGAGCGGGACGATGGATCGGCCAGCGCGTCGTCCCTTCCGGCGCGGGCTCGTCGTCGATCGCTTGGCCCACGACGTTGAACAGCCGGCCCAATGTCTCGACCCCGACCGGGACGGAGATCGACGCGCCCGTGGCAGTGACGGGATCACCGCGGCGGAAACCGTCGGTCGAGTCCATCGCGATGCAGCGAACCGTGTTGTCGCCTCGGTCGGATTCGACCTCGAGCACGACCTTTCGGCCGTCCTGAGTCGTGACCTCCAATGCTTCGAACAGCTCGGGTTGGTAACCCGGCTCGAACTCGACGTCGACCACGGCGCCGATGATCTCGCTGATGTGGCCCTGACGCCCTGCCTTGCTGTGGCTCCCGGGCTTGGACTTCGGTTTCGTCGTTGCCATCTAGATCTCCTTCCTCAGTTCGAGCCTTCCTGAGCCGCGGCGCCACTGACGATCTCCATCAACTCTGTGGTGATGCCGGCCTGGCGGACCTTGTTCGCGTAAAGGGTCAGGGAGTCAATGAGATCGCCGGCAGCGTTGGTGGCGTTCTGCATTGCGATCATCTTGGCCGAGTACTCGCTGGCCTTGTTCTCGAGCACGGCCTGGAAGACCTGGGTCTCGACGTAGCGCGGCAGGAGCCCGTCGAGCACCGACTCAGGATCCGGTTCGTATATGTAGTCCGCACGCGGTCCGGTCGACTCGCGCTCGCGCGCTGGAATCTCCGCGGGGATGAGCACACGGACCGTCGGTTCCTGCCTGATCGTGGAGATCCACTTCGCGTAGCAGAGCAACACCGCGTCGACGTTGCCCTTCGCGTACTCCTCGAGAGCGACGGTGACGGCAGGCAGAACCTGGCCCTGACTCGGACGGTCGGGCAGATTGCTCACCTCGGCGATCACGTCGCGGCGATACCGGAGCAGAAAATCGCGGCCCTTGCGGCCGAGTGTCACGTAGCGCTGCTGGTCGGGAAACTCCCGGCTCATATAACGCGTCGCCGTTCGAATGTTGTTGACGTTGATCGCGCCGGCGAGTCCTTTGTCGGTCGTGACCAGGATCATCACCGCGCGTTTTCCCTCACGCCGGATGAGGAACGGGTGCTTGTACTCCGTCGCCCTCTCGCTCACCGTTTGAAGGACCTCGAGCATCTTGTCCGCGTAGGGGCGCGTGGCCTGCACCGCGGCCTGGGCACGCCGCAGGCGAGTCGCGGCCACGACCTGCATCGCCTTGGTGATCTTCTGCGTGTTTTTGATCGAGTCGATGCGCCGGACGATGTCCCTGAATGCGGGCACTTAACTTGCTTTCTTCGCTGGGCTGCCGGCGCCGGGGTCAGGCTGGTCCTGGTACCCCTCGACACCGAACTGGTGGTTGAAGGTCGAGATCGCGGCGTTCAGGCGCGCGAGCAGGTTGTCGTCCAACGCCTTCTGTTTGTCGATCTCCTCGAGGATGCCCGCTCGCTCACTCTTCAGAAAGCGGACGAAGCCGGCCTCCCACTCTCGCACGCGTGCGACCGCGACCTTGTCGAGGTGCCCCTGCGTGCCGGCATACAAGACCGCGACCTGCTCCGCCAGAGGCACCGGCTGGTACTTGTCCTGCTTGAGCAGCTCAGTCAGGCGGGCCCCACGCTCGAGCTGGCTGCGGGTTTGACTGTCGAGGTCAGAGGCGAACTGGGCGAACGCGGCCAGCTCCCGATACTGAGCCAGGTCGAGGCGGAGCTTGCCCGCCACCTGGCGCATCGCCTTCGTCTGCGCGTCGCCGCCGACGCGAGAGACCGAAATCCCAACGTTGAGGGCCGGCCTCTGGCCGCCGTTGAAAAGGTCAGACTGGAGGTAGATCTGACCGTCCGTGATGGAGATCACGTTGGTCGGGATGAAGGCTGATACGTCGTTGGCCTGCGTCTCGATGACGGGCAATGCCGTCAGCGAGCCGCCGCCGTGCGCCTCGTTCATCTTTGCGGCCCGCTCGAGCAGACGGGAGTGCAGATAGAAGACGTCTCCCGGGTAGGCCTCGCGGCCGGGCGGCCGGCGCAACGTCAATGACAGCTCGCGGTATGCCCACGCCTGCTTGGTCAGGTCGTCGTAGCAGCAAAGCGCCTCCTGGCCTTTCTCCAGGAAGTACTCGCCCATCGCGCAGCCGGCGTACGGCGCGATGTACTGAAGCGAAGCGGAGTCGGAGGCGGCCGCCGCGACGATGATCGTGTAGTCCATCGCTCCGTTCTCTTCCAGCGTCGCCGCGACGCGGGCGATCGAGGCGGCGTTCTGGCCGATCGCGACGTAGATGCAGAAGAGGTTTTTGCCCTTCTGGTTGATGATCGTGTCCAGCAGGATCGTCGTTTTTCCGGTGAAGCGGTCGCCGATGATCAGTTCGCGCTGGCCTCGGCCGATCGGGATCATCGTGTCGATGGCCTTGATGCCGGTCTGCACGGGGCTGTCGACTCGCTTGCGCGTGATCACGCCCGGAGCGATCCGTTCCACTGGCAGCGTCTTACTGGTCTTGATCGGGCCCTTGTCGTCGAGCGGGATGCCGAGGGGATTCACGATGCGCCCGAGCAGCTCGTCGCCGACGGGGACCTCGAGCAGGCGGCCCGTCGTCTTGACCTCGTCGCCCTCGTGCAGGTGGCCGAAGTCGCCGAGGATGACGGACCGCACCTGGTCCTCTTCGAGGTTCAGCGCCAGCCCGTAGGTCTCGCGCGGGAATTCGAGCAGCTCGCCCGCCATCGCGTTCTGCAGGCCATAGATCTGGGCGATGCCGTCGCCTACGGCGACGATTCGCCCTACATCGGCCGACACGAGGCTTGCGTCAAAGTCCTTGAGCCGTTCTTTGATGACTTCCGAGATTTCTTTGGTGCTGATTCCCACTCCACTTCTCCTATATAAGCGCCCGGCGCCTAGGTGGCCGCCAGACGGCGGCGGAGCTGTTGCAATTTGGTCGCCACGCTCGCGTCGACGACACGATCTCCGTACTGAAGCTTCAGCCCGCCGATGATGCGAGGGTCGACGACGACGCTGAGGCGCACCTCTTTGCCCAGACGCTTGGAAAGCTCCCTCTGGACGCGGTCACGATCCGCAGACTCGAGCTCGATCGCCGTGGTCACGGTCGCGCGGACGCGACCGGCCGCCTCGTCGGCAAGACGCTGAAACTCATCCTCGATCGCCCCCGCCTCATCGACCCGCCTCGACTCGACGAGGAGCCTCGCCAGGTTGGTGGCTTCGCCGTCCAGCAGGTGTGGGGCAGCCGAGATGAGGGACTCGCGCCTCTCGGCCGTGATGGTCGGGTTGCTCAGCACCGCCGCGACGCGAGGATTGTCGAAAAGCTCCCGGATCTTGCTCAGACGACCGGACCACTTTTCGAGGTTGCCTTCTTGCTGGGCCAGCTCGAACACGGCCTTCGCGTACCGCCTAGCGGCTGCCGTCGCCACTCGCGACCTCCTCAATAGCCCGGTCGATGAGCTGCTTGTGCTTGCGATCGTCGAGCGTGTCGCCAATCACCTTTTCCGTAGCCACGACCACCAGTCCGGCCAATTCGTCACGCGCCGACTGAAGCGCACGCTCGCGTTCAACCTCGATCTCTTTCCGAGCCGACTCGGCGATCCGTCTCGCCTCCTCCTCGGCCTTCTGCTTGGTGTCCTGCCGCGCCTGCTCGGCGGATCTGTTGGCAGCATCGACGACCTGCTGCGCGGTCTTGCGCGCGTCCTCCAATTTAGCCTGGGCTTCCTTGAGACGCGCCTCGGCGTCGGCCTTGGCCTGCTCCGCCATGCGTAGCTGCTCGGCGATCGCGCGTTGACGCGACTCAGCGACTTTGACGACCTCTGGGTACACATACCGGGCCAGCACGGCAAGCATCAGCAGGAACGTGAGCAGCTCGACGATCACGGTTCCATTGATGTCGATTACTCCGGCGATACCGGTGGTCGCGAGGTAAGTCATTCGATTACTTGGCTGGGACGTTGGAGAGGAATACGAAACCGAAGGCGAGGTTGATGAAGTACATCGCTTCGACCAGCCCGACGATCGTGAACAACCACGGGATCATGCGACCCTGCGCTTCCGGCTGGCGAGCGACTCCACTGATGAACGCGTTGCCGGCCAATCCGTCGCCGAAGGCGGCACCGACCGCCCCAAGGCCGATTGCGAGCCCGAAGCCCACCAAGGCGCCGGCGAGAACGAGTCCGTGATCAGTCATGTAACTCCCTCCTAGTGGTGTTCGTGCTCGAGGCCTTCGCGCGCCATGCCGAAATAAATCACCGTGAGCAGCATGAAGATGAACGCCTGGATGAAACCGATGAAGATGACGTCGAACGCTTTCCAGACCGCGAGCAGGATCGTACCGAGAACTGTTCCGCCAACGACGCCCACCACGGGCAGGGCGAGAGCGCCGAAACCCGCGAGCAGGCCGATCATGACCGCACCGGCGAAGATGTTCCCGAACAGTCGGAGTGACAAAGTCACCGGTTTCACGAGCTCCTCGAGGATGTTGAGCGGCGTGTAGAGGGCGCGTCCCCATACAGGAAGCTCGAATGGTTTGGTGAATCGGCGCAGGTAGCCGCGCCAGCCCAGAACCTGGATGCTGTACCACTGGACGACTGCGATTACAACCAGGCCCATGGCCAGGGTCTGGTTGAGGTCGGCGTTAGCGCCGTGCAGGATGGGAAAGATCGCCAGGGGCAGAAGCTCGATCCAGTTAGCGATCAGGATGTAGAGGAAAAGCGTGAGGGCGAGCGGGATGATGAAAAGAGCCTCCTCCGAAACGTTGGTTCTGATGAGCGACCTCAACTGGTCATAACCCCATTCGAACACCGCCTGGACGCGTCCGGGCTCTCCAGACTTCAGCTTAGAGCGAATCCAGAATCCCACCCCGATGGTGACCAACACGGCCAGCAAGCTCGAGACGACGCTGTCGTAGTTAAAGGTGCAGAGCGGGCCGCAGCCGAGGTCGACGGTTGGATGCGTGCCGACCGATGAGTCATCGAGGATCATCGCCTAAGCCCGGATCGCACGCCGGCCAGGACCATCACCAGCTGCGCCAGCCCGATGCCAAGCGCCACGGTCCAGGCGGACCCGCGCATGGTCAATGCCGCGATGAGCACCAACGAGCTGAAGAACAGGATGCGCAGCAGGCTCGCGGCGACGAACGGAGTCCCGCGGTTCAGCAATCCCTGAATGAGGTAACCGTTCGCCGAACCAAGCATGAGACCGGCGGCCATGCCGAGGCCCAGGCCGAGGTGACCGCTCGCCGAGGCGACTACCGCGACCGCGACGGACAAGACCGAGCAAGCCACCACGGTCTGCCGCAGCACGCCACCCGACGTCACTTCGAGAGTTCCCTCACCTTCAGCCAGACGGCTGCTCCACCGGCCACGAGCCCCACAACAAGTCCCACAAGGACAAACACGGGCGCTGTATGGAGCACTCTGTCGAGGGCTACCCCACCAAGCAGAGGCAGTAGGACGGCGG
Source organism: Chloroflexota bacterium (assembly GCA_005881275.1). Lineage (GTDB taxonomy): Bacteria > Chloroflexota > Dormibacteria > Dormibacterales > Dormibacteraceae > 40CM-4-65-16. Next base: position 85,494 of record VBEF01000025.1, on the reverse strand, counting down.
CGGCGAAATAGATCCCGATTCCCGCCATGTCAGCGCCGGTCGGGCCTGTACTCGGAGTGGGCGCCATGCCCCTCCGAATTCTATCGGGTACTGCCGCCGGCCTATGGGCCCGGGAGAGGCCCCGACCTAGCGGGCCGGCGGACGTTCAGCGAGGAGGCGACGCAGCCAGGGCGTGTTGATCCGCCAACCAGTGTGCAGCAGCAGGTCTGCGGCCACCGTCGAAACGAGGACCGCGGTCACGGCCAGGACCACGGCCAGCACCCGTCCATGGCCGAACAGGGTCAGCCCGAGCGCGCCGAGAAGTCCGCTGGCTGCGTAGAAGACGTAGCACGTCTGGCGGGCATCCAGCCCGAAAGATCGGAGGCGGTGGTGCAGGTGCAGCTGGTCCGGCTCGGCCACCGAAGCACCCAATCGGCGCCGGCGGAGGATTGCCCACCCCGTGTCCGCGATGGGAACCGCAAGGGCGAGGACCGGAGCTGCCAGGGCGAACGCCACGGCGACCTTGGCCACGCCGAGGATCGAGATCATCCCGAGGGCCATGCCGAGGAAATGCGCGCCCGAATCGCCCATGAAGATGCGCGCAGGGTAGAAGTTGAACAGCAGAAAACCGGCGCAGCAGCCGGCGAGCGCGCCGCTCAGCTGCACGACCGGGAGCTGCCTTTGCTGACCCGCGGCGAGGAGCAGGACCATCGCGACGATGGCAACCACACCCGCGGCCAAACCGTCGGCGCCGTCGAGGAAGTTGACGGTGTTCTGCATACCGACGAGCCAGAAGATGCTGACCGCCACCGCGATTGGAAGCGCGAACTCTACGATGCGACCGCCCGGGAGGCCGATATAGCCGATCTGGAAATTGAAGACAACAACAGCCAGGAGGGACAGTCCGATCTGGACTGCCAGCTTGACCACGGGACGCATCGACCAGCGGTCGTCGATGATGAGCAGTCCGGTCACGAGACCCGAGACCACCACCAGGCCCAGCGTCTGGAGATTGCGGGGCGCGAAGACTGCGATCGCGATCGCGAAACCGAGCCACATCGCAAGCCCGCCGAGGAGAGGCGTCGGGCTGCTGTGGGCGTGACGCCCGCCGGGTTGGGCGATCAGGCCCAGACGCGGCGAAACGCGAATGGCAATGGGCGTGGCGAGTACGCAAACCACAAAAGCAAGGAGGAGCGGCCACAGCCCCGGCAGGAGGTGGTCCGTGATGCTGGCGAGCGCCTGGTTGCTGAAAAAGTCAGTCAAATGCGTAAGGGATCGGGAAGCTTCGACAGAGCTCGAGCGCCCGCTCGTGCACCGAATCGAGCGTCGCGCGGTCGTCGATGCGCTCGACGAGGTCGGCGATGCAGTCCGCTATCACGACCATCTCGGCTTCACGCATGCCGCGGGTTGTGACCAGCGGTGTTCCGACCCGCACCCCGCTCGGGTTGAACTTCGACGCGTCATCGAACGGGATGGAGTTGCGGTTGAGCGTGATGCCGACCGTGTCCGCGATGTCCTGCACCTGCTTGCCCGTGCGCTTCTGCTGTCGCAGGTCGATGAGCATCAAATGGTTGTCGGTACCGCCGCTCACGAGCCGAAGGCCACGCTCGGTCAGCCGGTCGGCCATCGCTTTCGCGTTCACCACGACCTGTTTGGCATAGCGCTTGAAATCTGGCTTCAGCGCTTCGCCGAAGCAAACCGCCTTGGCCGCGATCGCGTGCATCAGCGGGCCGCCCTGCGTGCCTGGAAAGACCGCGGAGTCGATCGCTTTCTGCCAGTCGTTGCGGCAAAGGATGATCGCGCCCCACGCCCCCCGAAGCGTCTTCTGCGTCGTGGTGCTCGTGATCGCGGCATGCGGGATCGGCGAGGGATACACGCCTCCGGCCACCAGGCCCGCCACGTGGGCCATATCGACGAAAAGCGTCGCGCCGACCGAGTCTGCGATCGCCCGCATGCGTGCCCAATCGACGATGCGCGAGTAAGCGGAGAAACCCGCCAGCAGCATTTTCGGGCGCACTTCTTGCGCGAGCTTTTGGACCGCGTCGTAGTCGATGCGTTCGGTCTCGCGGTCGACGCCGTAGGAATGGATCTCGTACAGCTTGCCGCTGAAGTTGGCCGGGCTCCCATGTGTCAGGTGGCCGCCTGCCGACAGGTCCATGCCCATCACCCGATCGCCCGGCTGGCACACGGCCATGTAGACGGCGGCGTTGGCCTGCGACCCAGAGTGCGGCTGCACGTTCACGTATTCGGCGCCGAAGAGCTCCTTGGCGCGTTCGACGGCGAGAGTCTCGATCTTGTCGATGACCTCGCCGGTGCCTCCGTAGTAGCGGCGCCCTGGATAACCCTCAGCGTACTTGTTGGTCAGCAGCGTGCCGAGAGCCTCCAGGATCGCGGGGCTGGTCAGGTTTTCAGAGGCGATCAGCTCGAGTGTTTCCGACTGCCGCTTGAACTCTTTGCGAATGAGGTCGGCCACGTCGGGGTCTTCCCGGTCCAGCGCCCGGAAGGTCATCGTCGTGATGTTTGAAGTCACGACCTGAGGTTATCCGACTCGCGGTGGCGGAGGCCCGAGCAGCTCCGCCGTTGGAATCGCGCCCTCGCGGAGCACGTGGGGTTCCGGCCCAGTGAGGTCCAGCACCGTGGAGGCTGTTCCGCTGGGCACGGCGCCGCCATCAACCACCGCCATCACGCCTGCCAGACCGGCGGCTTCTGCGGCGTTCATCGCCGGGTCGAGGCCGTGCCGGTTGGCGCTGGTCGTCATCAACGGACCTGCGTGCCGGAGCAGGCCCAGGGCCGCCTTGTGCTTCGGGATGCGCACGCCGAGCGTGCCTCCTTGCCTGGAATGGAGGATCAGCGTCAGCGGGCCTGGCCACCATTTGCGCATGAGCGCCTCCGCCTGCGAGTCGATGTGGACCAGACCATCGAGCTGTGATTCGGCGGCAACCATGAGGATCAGGGGCATGCCCACCGGACGGCCTTTGATCTGATAGATCCGTTTCTGCGCCAACTCGTCGTCGAAGGTCGCCCCAAGCCCATAGACGGTGTCCGTGGGAAAAGCCACGACTGCGCCGCTGCGAAGCAGCTTCGCGGCACGCTGCAGCCCAGCCGCCGTCGGCTTCATCACAAGGGGTCCCCGCGAACTCACGGCCTAGGCTCGGAGTTCGTGGGGATGAACGACCACGCTTCGAGGACCCTTTCGCGGCCGCCCACGTCGCGCAGCACGCGGTGGCCTGAAAAATTCCGGACGGCCGACTCGGCAGCCCTGCTGAGAACCGAAGCGTCCAACTCCGCCAGCACGCGCGCGCCAGGCTTCAGGTGCGACGGGGCTTCGTCGAGCAGCCGGGCCACCAGAGCCGCCCCACCCCCCTCCGCGTACAGGGCGCGGGCCGGCTGCGCCACAACCTCGGCCGGGAGGCTCGAGCCGGCGGCCACATCCACGTATGGAAGGTTGGCGCAGACGAGGTCGAAATCGCCGGCCAGGGGCTGCATCAGGTCACCACGTTCGAGGTGCACGCGATCTGAGACACGATGGCGCGATGCGTTGCGACCGGCGACCTCGAGTGCCTCGCGGCTGATGTCCGACGCCCATATCTCGGTGTTTTTCGCGTAATGAGCGATGGCGATCGCGATGCATCCGCTGCCCGTGCCGACGTCCGCCACGCGCACCGGTCCGCTCGACTCGCGGGCGATCTCGACCGCCCGCTGCACCAACACCTCGGTGTCGGGGTTGGGAACCAGCACATCAGGCGTCACCTCGAAGTCGAGGCCCATGAACTCCTTGTGGCCGACCAGGTACGCGACAGGTTCTCCTTTGGCGCGGCGGGCGACGAGCGCGCGGTAGGCGCCTAGCTCACTTTCAGACATCGGGTGGTCGAACTTGAGGTAAAGGTCGAGCCGGCGAAGCTTCAGCGCGTGCGCCAGGAGCACCTCGGCGTCGAGTCGCGACGAATCGGAACCGTGCTTCTGGAGGTAGTCCGCGGAGAGCTTCAGGACCTCAACGATCGTCACGCTCGGGCGTCTGAGCCGCCGTTGAGCTGGGCGGCTCTTTCGGCGGCAATCAACGCGTCGACCAGATCGTCGAGGTCTCCCGCCATGACCCGGTCGAGCTTGTGCAGCGTCAGGTTGATCCGATGGTCGGTGACCCGGTTGTCCTTGAAGTTGTAGGTGCGGATCTTCTCCGAGCGGTTGCCGCTCCTGACCATGCCCCGCTGCTGCGCCCTGATCGCCTCTTGCTGCTCCGCCAGCTTCATCTCGTAAAGCCGCGCCCGGAGGACTCGCATCGCCTTTTCCTTGTTTTGGAGCTGCGACTTCTCGTCCTGGATGCTCACCACAAGGCCAGTCGGCTTATGAGTCATCCGGATGGCGGAGTAGGTTGTGTTGACGCTCTGTCCGCCTGGTCCGGTCGACGTCGAAGCCTTGATCTCGAGATCCTCCGGCTTCAGCTCGACCTCCACCGGATCGGCCTCCGGCAGCACGGAAACGGTCGCCGCGGAGGTGTGGATGCGGCCCTGCGCTTCGGTCTTGGGCACGCGCTGGACTCGGTGCACACCGCCCTCGTATTTCAACTGCGAGTAGGCGCCGTGGCCGTGAACCTCGAACGTGATCTTGTCGTAGCCACCGATGCCGGTGGGCGCGGCCTCCACCACCTCGACCTTCCATCCTTTCTTCTCCGCCCAGCGCGCGTACATGCGGAAAAGGTCCGCCGCGAACAGCGCCGCCTCGTCTCCCCCTTCGGCGCCCTGGATCTCGACCACGACATCCCGGTCGTCGTTCGGATCCTTTGGAAGGAGCAGCACCTTGAGCTGTTCTTCCAGCTCCCCAAGCCGCTCTTCCGAACGGCGCTCCTCTGAGCGGAGGTACTCCTGCATGTCTGGGTCTTTCTCGTGTCTGAGCATCTCGCGCGCTGACTCCATCTCCTGCCGCGCGCGCCGGTACGCCTCATACGCGGTGACGATGTCGCGCATGGTTCGCTGCTCGCGCGCCAGCAGAGTCACCTTCTCGTGGTCGGACGCGATCTCCGGACGCGCCATCTCGTTTTCGATCTCGCGGTAACGGCGTGCGATCGAGTCGAGGCGGTCGATCATTTCGTCTTTCCCGCGTTGCCCGGCTCCGCCGGGCAACCGCCACCGAGCATCTTCGAGTCAGCGAGTCGAAATCTTTGGGGGGTTCCCCACAAGGGGGGCCTGCCCCCCTTGTGAATCTCGATCATGCTGCTGCTCCGGCGGTTTCCTCCTCACCCTCGCGGGCGCTGTTGAAGGCGGTGATCGCAACCTCGAGCATGTCGTCGGAGGGTTCGCGCGTCGTGAACTTCTGCGTCCCCAGCACAGGCAGGAGTGCAACGCGAACGATCGGGTTGTAGCGGTGTCGAGCCATGAACCGGATCAGCTCGAAGCCCGTGCCGGCGATCACGGGGATCGCGAGGATGCGGCTCATCACGAGCCAGAACAGGTTGGGATGAAAAACCGCGACCACGCTGAAGACGATGACGCTGACGACGAGTACGACAAGCAGAAATCCGGTGCCGCACCGCGGGTGCAAGGTGCTCGCGCGGCGAACCGAAGCCACGTCGAGCGTCCATCCTGACTCGAAGGCATTGATCGTCTTGTGCTCGGCGCCGTGGTACTGGAATACTCGGCGAACGTCGGGCAGCAATGCAATCGCGGCGAGGTAGCCAAGCACCAATCCGACACGGATCAAGCCTTCGACGAGCACGAACAAAAAGCTCCCGCTGCGATGAACCGCGAAGCTAGCGAGCAGCAGCGGCAAGCCGATGAAGATGACCAGAGCAAAGATGCCGGCTATCGCAACCGACCCGGTGATCTCTTTCTTGCCGATCTCGATGTTCTGGCTGCCCGCGTTCACGTTGGCCGACCAGATGAGCGATTTCATGCCGAGGTGAAGCTGCTCCCCGATCAGGGCAAGACCGCGCACGAAAGGCAGCTTCCAGAGCGGATGCGTGTAGATCGGCGCCTTGAGCTCGCCGCGGTCGATCACTATCTCTTTCGTCGTCGGCAGCCGGACCGCGACCGCGTAGTGGGTCTTGCCGCGCATCATCACGCCTTCGATGACGGCCTGGCCGCCATAGAAAAACGGTTGCTTACCCTTTTCGCCTCCCCGCCGTGCGAGGACGTTGGCCTGAATGGCCGGTTGGGCTTTCGCGGCTACGGTCTCCGGCCCGATCGGGTCCGGGACTGCCATCTACACCCGGGTCTTAGCAGCCCGCTTCCGGAACCGCTCGACCTGTCCGCCGGTGTCCACGATGCGCTGCGTGCCGGTGAAGAACGGGTGGCAGACGGAGCAGATCTCGGTCTTGAGCTCCTTGCGCGTGGAACCGGTCGTGAAGGTGTTCCCGCACGCGCAGGTCACGACCGCGTCTTCGTAGTAAGTGGGATGAATCTGTGCCTTCATTGATTACTCCAGGGAACGCTAGTTTACCGAGCGACCTGAGCCAGCATGCCGTGGGCCTGCAGGCTCATCACGCCGAGATACAAAACAAGACCCAGCCAGGCCAGTCCGATCGCCCAACGGCCGCCTGCCGGAACCGACGTGTAGTAGGGGTTGCTTCGCTCGCGGAAGCGGGCGATCAGGGTCGGGATGCCAAGCAGGGCGAAGATGATCAGGAGCGGGCTGATGAGTAGGTGGAACGCCAGCGCGCCAATCCCGACCACCGCCAGGGCGGCGACCTGGAAATATGGCGAGACCGGACCCAGGATCCAGGCTCCGTCCAGCTGCCACAGCGGGATCAGGTTGAACAGGTTGATGTAGAAGCCGATCCAGGCCATGAGCAGAAAGATCGGGTTGCCGGTGGAACCGTACAGGACGAACGCGGCGGTCGCACCAAGGGTGCCCGCGATGGGCCCCGCGATACCGATCTGCGCTTGCTTGAGCGCATCGGTCGGGTGGGAGCGCTGGAAGATGGCGGCGCCCAGGAACGGGATGAAGATCGGAGCGGTGGCCTGCATTCCCTGGCGCCGGATCTCGACGACGTGGCCCATCTCGTGGACGAGGATCATCACGACCAGCGCGACCGCGAACCAGGGGCCGAACACGAGGGCGTAGCCCCCGAAGCTCACGATCAGCGAGATGATCGTGCCGCCCGCCGGCAGCTTGACCAGGAGCAGGAGCCCGTACTTCGCGACCGCCCAGACCGCAAGCGCGGCCGAGACCAGCCAGCCCAGCAGGCCGCGGTTCCCCTGTTGGGGCGCGGGCGAGTAGTGATACGGCGACTGAGGCGGGATGTCCGAGGTCGCCTGGTAAGCCGGAGGCGGAGGAATGTACTGGCCGCCCTGGGACGGCTCGTAGGGGTCGTTCTGACTCATGGGATACCTCTCACTAGATACCCCCTACGCGACCGCGCTAATCCGGCCTCACCGCGGCGCTTCCGGAAGGTGGTGCCGGGTGATCAGGCGGCGAACGGTGGCGTGCCGGCTGGACATCAACAGCGACGTGGTCTCGGCGTAGCCGCTGCCGAAGCCCACACCGGGCAGCAGGGGCCCGCCGGTGACGCCGGTGATCGCGACCGCGATGTCGGTCGCCGGCGAGAGCTCGCCCAGCCCATAAACGTGCGATGCCTTGTCGCCGACAGCCTTCCTTTCCTCGTCGTTGCGAATCATCAGCCGGGCGAGGAACTCGCCGCCGAGGCACCGCACCGCGCAAGCCGCGATGAGACTCGCGTGGAGGTCGCCGATCCCGATCGCCGCGTCGATCCCCGTTTCAGGTAGGGCCGCCATCACGGCGCTGGCGAAGTCGCCTTCCTCCAGCGTGCGAATGCGAGCTCCCGTCCCGCCCACCTCGGCGATGAGCTCCTGGTGCCGCGGGCGCTCGAGGATGGCGATGGTGAGGTCCTGCACACGAACATTCCGCGCGAAGGCGATTCGCCGGAGGTTGTCGATCATCGAATGGTCGAGGTCGACCGCGCCCCTCGCGGCAGGACCCGCTACAAACTTCTCGACCTGCGACGCGGATGGCATGTCCGCGAACCCGCCAGGCTCGACAGCGACCAGCAGTGAGACCGCGTTGATGTGGCCGCGCGCGACCTGGCTCGCGCCCTCCACCGGGTAGACACCCAGGTCGACCTTTCGTCCACCGCCGGAGACCACCAGCCCGTGCGGGAGGTGCGCCTGGTGGCGCGGGCTCAAGACGACGGTGGCGGTGAGACCGGACCGCTCGAGCGCCTCGCGCATCGCGTGGCCCGCGGCGTCGCTGACGCCGTCAGGGTCGCCTTTGCCGAGGAAACCAGCGCACGCCAGCGCCGCCGCTTCGGTGGCATGCACCAGGTCGAGCGAGAGCTCGCGCTCCTCCCCATCTATGGGCCGGTTGGCCGTTGGCCCGGATGGGCCGCTCCTTTGCTGCTCCATGTCTCTCCTGGCTAGTTTGCCTCGGGCTCTTCGAGCAGCTCGGCGGGACGAAGTTCCATCTGGTCGATCCCGCTCTGGAGGAAGGCGGCCCGCACGAAATCGCGGAACAGAGGGTGCGGCCGGCTTGGGCGCGATCGAAACTCAGGATGGAACTGGCTCGCGACGAACCACGGGTGGTCGGCCAGCTCGATGATCTCGACGAGGCGTCCGTTCGGCGAAAGCCCGCTGAAGATCATGCCCGCCTCGCCCATCACCTCACGGTATTCGTTGTTGAACTCGAAACGATGCCGGTGGCGTTCGTAGACGACTTCTTCGCCATACGCCTTGTGAGCGCGTGATCCAGGAAGCAGCTTGCAGGGGTACAGGCCGAGCCGCATCGAAGCGCCCATCTGATCGACGTTTCGCTGTTCGGGCATCAGGTCGATGACAGGCGTCGACGTGAAGGCCGCGAACTCGGTCGAGTTCGCGTCCGGCGCCTCAAGCTTCTCGCGCGCAAAGTCGATGACAGCGCACTGCATGCCGAGGCACAGTCCCAGGTAGGGGATCCGGTTGTGGCGTGCGTAGCGCGAGGCGATGACCTTGCCTTCTATGCCCCGATAGCCGAACCCTCCCGGCACGACTATGCCCGCGACGCCCATGAGCGGCGACGAATCCCCTGCGTCGAGCTTCTCCGAGGAAACCCATCTGATATCGATGGCCAGTCCGTGATGGATGCCGGCGTGCCGCAGCGACTCGATGACGCTCAGATACGCGTCGGGCAGCTGGATGTACTTGCCGACGATCGCGATCGGCACTGTCGCTCGCGGGTGCCTGATGCGCTCGACCAGGCCGGTCCAGGGCGCGAGGTCCGGGACGTGGGACGCCTCGTCCAGCTCGAAGTGCTTGGCCATCACCTTGCCGACGCCTGAGGCCTCGAGCATGAGCGGGACCTCGTAGATCGACTGCACGTCAGGCACCGACACGACCGCGTCACGGGGGACGTCGGTGAACAGCGCGATCTTTTCCTTGAGATCGTTGTCGATCGGCAGCTCGGAGCGACAGATGATCGCGTCGGGCTGGATACCGATCGCCCGCAGCGCCTGGACCGAATGCTGGGTCGGCTTCGTCTTCATCTCCTGGCCTCGGACCACGGGCACCAGCGAGCAGTGCACGTAGAAGACGTTCTGGCGGCCAAGGTCGTTCTTCAGCTGGCGGATGGCCTCGAGGAAGGGCAGGCTCTCGATGTCACCCACGGTCCCACCCACCTCGACCACGACGACGTCGGCCTGAGGGTCCTTGGAGGCTCGGAGGATCTTCTCCTTGATCACGTTCGTGACATGGGGAATGACCTGCACGGTGGCGCCCAGGTAGTCGCCGCGGCGCTCCCTTGCGATGACCTCCTGGTAGATCTTCCCGGTCGTCACGTTGGATGCAACCGTCAGGTTCTCGTCGACGAAGCGCTCGTAGTGCCCGAGGTCGAGGTCGGTTTCCGCGCCGTCATCGGTGACGAAGACCTCTCCGTGCTGGTAAGGGCTCATCGTGCCGGGGTCGACATTCAGGTAGGGGTCGAGCTTCTGGAGGGAGACGGTGAGGTGGCGGGCCTTCAGGATGTTCCCGATCGACGCCGCCGTAATGCCCTTGCCGAGAGAGGAGACGACACCCCCGGTCACGAAAACGTACTTCGACATAGACGACCTCCAGGGCGGTTTTTGAAATGTTACCTAGAACGCCGGGGTCGTCAAACCTTTGTTTCGACTTTCGGCTCCACTTTTGGCTCCAGGACGACCACTTTGGTCTCGTACTCGGCGACCGACGACTTCTGGACCGAGAGCTTGGGCTGGGGTTCGGACGATGTCACCCCCATCTCTTTAAGGAAGCGGTCGAGAGTGTCGAGATCCACCTTGAGCCCGGCGATCGCGTAGTGCATCGGCACCACGTAACGCGGCTCGAGCTGCCGGACGACCTCTGCCGCCTGTGCAGCGTTGATCGCGGTCCGGCCGCCGACCGGCACCAGCAACACGTCCGGCGAGGCGATCGCCTCGGCCTCCGTGTCCTCGAGCTTGTGGCCGAGGTCGCCGAGGTGGCAGATCCGCACATCGTCGATCTCGATCAGGTAGACGGTGTTACGGCCCTGCTTGGCCCCTTTGTCGGCGTCGTGGAAGGTCGGTACGCCGATCACGCTGACGCCGGCGACCTCATACTCGCCCGGCCCGCGGATCTCGTAGGCCCCATCGCGCACGACCTGCGTGTAGTTGTGGTTTTCGTGCTCATGGCTGACGGTGACGACCTCGGCGTCCATCCGGGCCAGCTTGAGCCCGATGCCGGGCGGAAACGGGTCGGTCACCACGGCCGCGTTTCGGCCACGCAACCGGAAGCAACCGTGTCCTAGCCAGGTGACATCCAATGCCTTGTTCCTTCGTCCCTTACATCCGTTCCGGCGCGCTGACCCCCATCAGGTCGAGCGCAGTCTTCAAAGTGTGACGCGCCGCCCGGCATAGCTCCAGCCGCGCCCTTGTTAAGGCGGGATCGTCAACCACCACGCGATGCTCGCTCTGCGCGTTGCCCGCGTGGTAGAACCGGTGAACCTCGGTCGCCAGGTCGTGCACGTAATAAGGAATGCGGTGAGGCTCGAGCAGGGCAGTCGAATCCTCTACAACATCAGGCCAGAACGCCAGCTGCCGCGCCACGTCCAGCTCCCAGGGGTGAACCAGCAACGAGACGTCCGCCTTCTCGGCGAGATGTGGATGGCGCTGGCTTGCCGTCGCCTCGACGTTCGCCAGGCGCGCGTGCGCGTACTGGGCGTAGTAGACCGGGTTCTCGTTGCCCTGCGTGACCGCCAGCTCGAGGTCGAACTCGATCGTCGTGTCCGGCGAGCGCAATAGATAGAAGTAGCGAACTGCATCGGAGCCGACCCTGTCGATGAGCTCGTCGAGCGTGACGAATCGGCCGGCTCGCTTCGACATCTTCCCTTCTTTGAGGTTGACCATCTGATGGAGGATGATCACGAGCTTCGACGGGTCAAAGCCCAGCGCCGCCGCCGCTGATTTCATGCGCGGCACGTACCCATGGTGGTCGGCCGCCCACACCTCGATCACGCGGTTGTAGCCGCGCTGCTCGAATCGGCTCAGCAGGTATCCGAGGTCGGAGGCGAAGTAAGTCGGCTGTCCGTTGGCGCGGATCACGACGCGGTCCTCCTCGTCATCGCTTGGGTCGCCAAACCACAGCGCGCCGTCGCGCTCCTTGAGGTGCCCGGACTCGCGCAGCCTCTGGATCGCCTCCTGCGGGAGGCCGGACTCCCACAGACGGTTCTCGTAGTACCACTCGTCGTAGCGGACGTTGACCCGGGCGACAGTCGCCCTGATCCGCTCCACCATCTTGTTGATGGCGTACATGCGCAGCTTCGGTTCCGCCTCCTCCTCCGCCAGGTTCTCGATACCCGCCAGGTCGCGCCGCGCCATCTCCGCCAGCTCGATCACGTACTCGCCCGTGTAGCCGCCCTCTGGCGGCTCGAGCCCATGCAGCCGCGCGTACACCGAGGCGCCGAACCGACGCGTTTGCGTGTTGTCGGAGTTGACGTAGTACTCGCGCTGGACCGAGTGCCCGGTGAACTCGAGCAGCCTGCAGATCGAGTCGCCCAACGTGACGCCCCGTCCGTGACCGATGTGCAGCGGGCCTGTCGGATTGACGCTTCCGAACTCCACCTGCAGCCGCACGCCTCGGCCTATGTCCTGCGCGCCGTAGCCGGGCTGGACGCGGCCGATCAGGCCGCGCAGCCAGGCGTCCGTGAGACGGAAGTTCACGTAGCCCCCCGAAGCCTCGGCGATCGCCGCGCCTTCGGCCACATGGATCGTCTCGGCGAGTCTGGCGGTGATTGCCTTCGGGTCCTGGTGCAGCACCCTGGCGAGCTTCAGGCCCGCGGACGTCGCGTAATCGCCGTGCTCCGCAACTTTGGCGCGGCCCAGCTCGAGGTCCGGAATGTCTCCGTCGACTCCGAGCCTGCGAACTGCGTCGAGCAGAGCTTCGTTGATGCTGTCGCGAACTCCGCCGGAAACGACCGGTGTCATGTACAGATCGGGTGCTGGGAAGTCAGCGTGAGCTCGGCCTGGGTCGACGCGCCGTCCCGCGAGTACGTGACCGTCACGCGCTGGTTGGCGTGAAACCGAGAGCGAAGCAGCAGCGACAGCGGGTGGGCGGCGTCGAGCCTGACATCATCGATCTGCGTGATCACATCTCCCGGCTTCAGGCCCGCCGCCGCAACCGGACCGGTCTTGTCCAGCGTGACGAGACGGCTCCCTTCCGGAGTTCCATTGAGCGCCGCGTTCTCCGCTGTGACGTCTGCTGTCGTCGCGCCGAGTGACGAAACCATGACCTGCCCCGTCGACAAGATCTGCTGCACATCGTCAACGATGTCCGCGACGTTCAGACCAAAGCCCGAGAGGCTCGACGGCGACTCCATGGCTACGCCGATGACCTGGCTGCCAACGTTCAGGAGCGGGCCGCCCGACATGCCGCCGTCGATCGCCGCGTTGGTCTGGATCGTGTCGCTGAACTGCAGCGTCCGACCGAGGTTGACGGGGTCGTTGGCGGAGGTCACGCGATGCATCGCGCTGACGTATCCGGGCGTGACCGCGTTTCCCTCCACCGGCCCGCCGACGGCCACGATCCGCTGCCCCTGGACCAGTGCGGTGGGGTCGGCGAAGCCGAGCGTCGGCAGTCCGCTGACCTTGTCGATCTTGATCACCGCGACACCGGTCTGGCAGTCGTAGTCGACCAGCCGCGCGTCATGCGCCTTGGAATCGCCGGGGATGAGCACGGTCAATCCGCTGGAGCCGGCGATCACGTTGATGTTGGTGACGATGTAACCGTCGGTGGTCGCCAGGTAGCCGGAACCACGGACAAGGCTGGGTTGGTGCTGGGTGACGATGCTGACGACCGCGGGCTTGGCTTTGCCCGCGGCGGTGATGATCGCCGAGTCCTCGCTGATCGTCACCCCGTTGCGCAGGTTGACCTGCTGCGTGTTCGTGCGTGCCTGGAGGCTGAGGATGGCAAGGGTGACGCCGGCGGCGACCAGGGCTGCCACGAGCAGCCCGGCCGTCACGGCCAGGATGGGACGCATGAACTGATGTTAGGTAGGTGAAGCTCTACAGGTGGTTGGAGCTCTCGATCGGATACCAGATCATGACGAGCTGGCGGTTGGGCTCGAAACCGGCGGCCGTGTACAGCTTGACCGCAGCCTGGTTGTCGGACCGAGTCCAGACATAGGCGAGGGTCACGTGGCGCTCCGCGAACAGCCTGGTCGCCTGGCGGACGAGCATCTCGCCGATGCCACGGCCTCGGTGGCCCTCGGCCACGTACAGCTCGGCCACCTCGCCCTCCAGGCCCGTGCCCGGGTCGTAAAGGACGATCCAGCAAAAGCCGACGACCTGGTCGACCTCATCTCGCACGACGTAGATGACGTTCTCGCCGCGGAACGCCGACGGGACCTGCGCCAGGTGCCGTTCGATCTCCTCGCGCGGCAACTGTGGATGGTCCGAGTAGTGGACCTGCTCGCCAAGGTGAAGCGCAACGAGAAGCGGCTTGATGAGGGCATAATCGCCGGCCGCCAAACGTTCAACGTCGAGAGTTCGCATCCCCGTCCGATGTTAGCCTAGGCTCGCGCAGCATCGCCAAATTTCTGCGCAGAAAATCAGCGATGCTCCTCAGCTAGATTGCCGACGTAGCTCAGCTGGCAGAGCAGCCGCCTCGTAAGTGGCAGGTCGTGGGTTCGAATCCCACCGTCGGCTCCACGCCATCCCGGTTCGCATCACGCTCGTTTGTCGCCGAAGACGTGTGCCGAAGCCGGCCGAAATGCGCCTTCGGCGTCGGAAGAGCCTAGCGGCCATAGGAGCGAGCCCAGCAGCAGGAACTCGGCCAGCAGGATCGGCACCGCAAGCACCACCAGCGCCAGCTCGAGCAGGGCGTAGCCGACCACGAGCAGCGCGACCTGGACCGATGTCGCACCAGACCGGATGAGCAGCCAGCCGGCGACGACCAGCATCGCGAAGTCCTGGAACCCGACATAGGGCGTGAAAAGCAGGGAGGCTACGATGCCGGTCGCGATCGGCCGGGCGACGCTCATCTGGCGCTGCCTCCAGGCCGCGACCAGCGCGACAATCACCACGACGGCCTCAACGGCGTAGACCTGAGGGCCGAGACCCAGCGGGCCGGCGATGGCATAGCGCCGAGTCGGCTCCCATTGCGACGCCATGGCGAGGACTTCGCGATAACGCTGGATTCCGTCCTGGCCGAGCAGGACCAGCGCCGCCCCCGCCATCACCGCCGTCGCGGCCAGCCAGACCACGAAGATCCGCCGCTGGCCCGACACCAACAGGCAGAGGGGCACCAGGAGCGCCAGTTGTGGCTTGATCGCGATCAGGCTGAGCGCCAGACCCGCAAGCACTGGCCGCTTGCGGTCGGCGAGCCACCAGGCCATGGCCACGGCCGCGGCGACCAGCGCCACCGGCTGACCGACCATCAGACCGAAGGCGGTCGGAAACAGACCGAGGAAGAGCGCGAGATGAGCGGCTCGCGTCAACCCTCCGCCCGGCGCCGCAAGCCGCCAGGCGAGCAGGGCCGCTCCGACGATCAAAAGCGTCCACAGCACCAGCGCCATCTCGAACGGCAGCACAAGGAACGGGGTGGCGATCCAGGCGAGCGTCGGCGGGTTGAGGAAGGGCGACCAGTAGGTACCAACCCCAAGACCCTCGACGACCGCCTTCTGCGCGCTGAGGTCGTACAGGTGGCCGTAGCCATAGGTCCATGCGTCGAGGGCGGCGCCATAGATGAGCCGGAAGTCATTCCGGATCCGGAACTCGGGGACGTACGTCGAGCTCGCGGCGTACAGGTTGAAACCGAGCAGCAGGAGGCCCGCCCACAGTCCCGCCGCCGACCACAGGCGGGTTCGCTCTCGGAGGTATTGAACCAACGCAGGCAAAAAATAAGGGCTCGGGCGTGTGCCCGAGCCCTCAGTGCCGATTTAGTTAGGGGACCTCGCGGTAGTCCGCGTCGACCACGTCACCTTCTTTCTTCTCTTCGCCGGGCGGCGTTCCGTCCGAGGGGCCACCGCTCGCCGCGGATGCGCCGGCGCCCTGGTAGATGTGCTGGCCGATCTTCTGGAGGGCCTCGTTGAACTCGTCCATCTGGCGCTGCAAGGCCTTGGTGTCCGAGCCCTTGGCCGCGGTCTTGAGCGACTCCAGCTTGGTGTTGACCTCGCCCTTCAGGTCCTCGGGGATCCGGGCCTCGTTGTCCTTGATCACCTTCTCGGCCTGGTGGATCATGTGGTCCGCCTGGTTGCGGAGCTCCACCTCTTCGCGCTTCGCCCGATCTTCGGCGGAGTGCGCCTCCGCCTCCTTGACCATACGGTCGACCTCGTCCTTGTTCAAGGTCGAGGACGCCGTGATCGTGACCGACTGCTCGCGGCCGGTGCCCTTGTCCTGCGCCTTGACATTGAGGATGCCGTTCGCGTCGAGATCGAACGTGACCTCGACCTGCGGCATGCCCCGGGGCGCGGGCGGGATGCCGTCCAGGTGGAATCGGCCCAAGGTCCGGTTGTCGCGAGCCATCTCGCGCTCGCCCTGCAAAACGTGGACCTCGACAGACGTCTGGTTGTCCGCCGCGGTCGAGAAGACCTGCGAGCGCGACGTCGGAATGGTGGTGTTGCGGTCGATGAGCTTGGTCATGACACCGCCCAGGGTTTCGACGCCCAGCGAAAGCGGCGTCACGTCCAGGAGCAGGATGTCCTTGACCTCGCCCTTCAGCACGCCGGCCTGGATCGCCGCACCGACGGCCACGACCTCGTCAGGGTTGACTCCCTTGTGCGGCTCCTTGCCGCCGAGCAGACCCTTGACGAGCTGCTGGATGATCGGCATTCGGGTGGATCCGCCGACGAGCACAACCTCGTCGATCTGCTGCGGCGTCAGGTTGGCGTCCTTGAGCGCGGCCAGGAATGGACCGCGCGTTCGCTCGGTCAGGTCCGTGGTCAGCGACTCGAACTTGGCGCGGGTGAGCGTCATCTCGAGGTGCTTTGGACCGGTCTGGTCGGCCGTGATGAACGGCAGGTTGACGGTCGTCTCGAGCCGGCTCGAGAGCTCGATCTTGGCCCGCTCGGCAGCCTCGGTCAGGCGCTGCAAAGCCTGGCGGTCGGCCTTCAGGTCGATGCCGTTCTGCTTCTTGAACTCGTCGGCGAGCCAGTCCACGATGCGGCGGTCGTAATCGTCACCGCCGAGGTGGGTGTCCCCGTTGGTGGCCTTGACCTCGAACACGCCGTCGCCCACGTCGAGCACCGAGACGTCGAACGTGCCACCGCCGAGGTCGAAGACCAGGATGGTCTCGTTCGCCTTCTTCTCCAGGCCGTAGGCCAGCGAAGCGGCCGTCGGTTCGTTGATGATGCGGAGCACGTTGAGGCCGGCGATCTGCCCGGCGTTCTTGGTCGCCTGGCGCTGCGAGTCGTTGAAGTACGCGGGCACGGTGATGACAGCGTCGGTCACCTTCTCGCCGAGGTAGGCTTCTGCGTCGGCCTTGAGCTTCTGCAGGATCAGGGCGGAGATCTCTTCGGGGGTGAACTCCTTGTTGGCGTTCGGGACGAACACCACGGCACGGTCGTCTTTGCCCGGCTTGACCTGGTAAGGCACGATCTTGCGCTCCGAGTCGACCTCGGCGAACTTGCGGCCCATGAACCGCTTGATCGAGTAGACGGTGTTCTCGGGGTTGACCGCCGCCTGCCGGCGAGCCAGCGTGCCCACCAGCCTCTCACCGGACTTGGTGAACGCGACGACGGAGGGCGTGGTGCGTGAACCTTCGGAGTTAGGGATCACGACCGGCTCGCCGCCTTCCATGACGGCGATGACCGAGTTGGTCGTCCCCAGGTCGATTCCTACGGTCTTAGGCATGTGTCAGCTGTCCTCCAGATGGGATGGATTGGATTCAAAGTGAATATGAATCTCTTCTTCCCCGGTTCCGGGGCCGCAAAACCACCCAGCGCCTACGCTTTTAGATGGATGGCGATTTACGAGCTCGATCCCGTCGACCGCATTGCCGTCGCGGCGGTCGGTGAGCCCGGTCAACGGCGATTTTTTCTCCTCGCCACAGGCTCGGGGCGGACCCTGACGCTGGGCTGCGAGAAGTCCCAGCTCCAGGCGCTCATCCTGCGGCTCCATCAGATGCTCGAAGCCCAGCAGATCGAAGGGCCTGAGGGCGCCGCCGACGAATCGCCGACCGGCCAGGTGTCGGGTGAACCCGAGTGGCAGATCGGGGAGATGGGCCTGGGCTACCACGAGGCGCGCCAGATGTTCGTCCTGGTCGCCAGCCAGGGGGCGGTGGGCGAGTCGACTGAAGCTCCGCCGGACGACGATTCGCCGAGCGTGCGCTTCTGGCTGAGGCATGATCAGGTCATCGCATTCTCCAAACAGGCCGAGTCGGTGTTGTCCGCAGGCAGGCCGCTTTGCCCGAGGTGCGGTCTGCCGATGGACCCTGCCGGCCACCCGTGCCCGGTCATGAACGGTGCACGCCCCATCTTCTGAAGGCGCCGAGCACCTGCTCCAGGAGCTGCCCGAGGTCAAGGTCGAGGGCTTGCTGCACGACGCCTCGAACTACACATTTCTGACGCGCCTTGGACCTCACCCGCCGTCAGGACTCCGCGCCGTCTACAAGCCCGCCCGTGGCGAGTCACCGCTCTGGGACTTCGAGGCCGGCACCCTCTATCAGCGCGAGGTTGCCGCGTACGAGCTGAGCAAGGTACTCGGCTGGCCGAACATCCCGCCGACCGTGGTCCGGGAGAAGGCGCCCCACGGTGTGGGCGCCATGCAGCTGTTCATCGAGGCCGACGCGCGCCACTTCCTCGGCGAGAGCAGCTCGCGCAGCGACACCTGGATCCGCGTCGCCCTGTTCGACGTGATCGCGAACAACGCGGACCGCAAATCCGGCCACTGCCTGTTCGATGCCACAGACAAGGTATGGGTCATCGACCACGGCCTCACGTTTCACGTCGACCAGAAGCTGCGCACGGTGATCTGGGACTTCTCGGGCGAGCCTCTGCCGGGCGACCTGTGCGGCGACGTCGAGCGCACACTGGTCGAGGTGGAGCGCGGCGGATTGGGCAAGACGATGCAGGGACTGGTCAGCCAGGCGGAGATGCGAGTCCTCAAGCGGCGGCTGCGCGCAGTGCTTGACCCTCGCTGGCGGTTTCCCGAGCCGAGCTCGGCATGGTCGATACCCTGGCCGCCGGTGTAACCAAGCTGCCTCTGGTATCGTTCCCCGGCTTCATGCGTTTTCTCCGGCTCCTGGTCGCCGTGCCCATCTGGCTGCTGCTCACAGCAGATACACCATCCCCATCCGCGTCGCCAGCTTCCTCCTCGTCGCCTTCTCCGATTTCGTCGCCGTCACCGTCTCCCTCCCCATCCCCGTCACCCATCCCCACCAACGCATTCCTTTCTCTTGATGTGACCGCCGGCCCGGCGACCACGGTGATCAATGTGAGCGGCGGCCAGTTCCTGCCGAACCAGCAGACGACCCTCTACTGGGACCAGGCCAGCAAGGTCGCGGGCTCGGCCACGGCAGACGCCAGCGGGAGCTTCAACACAAGGGTCAAGACGTTCGCGGGCGACGGGCCGGGGGCGCATAAGCTTTGCGCCAGCGTCCCCCCGAGCCCCTGCGCGATCTTCACGCTCGATGCGCCGCAGACCTCGCCGTCGCCTTCGCCTTCACCGATCGAGTCGCCATCCCCCACCGCGGAGCCGACCATCGCGTTTACTCCAACGGCAAGTCCGGTGGCGAAGACTCTCAACGGTATCGATGTCATCACGAGCCCGCCTTTTGTCTTCCTTCCGATAACGGGCGGCCTTGCGATCGCGCTGTCCCTTTTCTACTGGCTGTTCAGCGTTTTGAGACGGCCGCGCCCGCAAAGGATGCCCGCCGCGGCGGTCGTGCACCGGGCGACGCGCCCGGACTATTCCGCCGGCTTCGGCACCGCGCCGGTCGGCGAGCCCCGGCAACCGGACGCATCGGCCTGGGAAGACAGCATGCGGCGCGTTTGGCCAGCGCCGCCCGCAACCCCGGAAGAAGCTGTGGCGCCCTCGGAGCCGGAACCGGCGCCCGCGGTCGAAGAGCCTGCGTATGCGGCGCCCGTGGAATGGGGGCCCGGCAAAGGCGACTGGGGTTATCCGGAGCCGACCCCACCGGACGATTCACATGAGATGCCCAAGCCAAGCGACTAGTTCGTAAGGACTCCCCCGTAGTCAGCGGGCCCGGCCGAACTTAGACTTCGGCAGAGTGTCATCACTTCTCGAAGTTCGCGACCTGAGCGTCCGCTTCGGTGGGGTGGTGGCCCTGGATCGCGTTTCTTTCGAAGTCGAGGCGGGGCAGGTGGTCGCACTTATCGGTCCCAACGGCGCCGGCAAGACGACCCTGTTCAACGTCATCACGCGCGTGTACCGGCCGAGCAACGGCACCGTTCTCATCGACGGTCAACCTGTGCTCTCGATCCGGCCGCACCAGGTGATCCGCCGCGGTCTCGCGCGAACATTTCAGAACGTGGCCCTCTTTCGCTCGATGACAGTCCTCGACAACGTCCTTGTCGGCGATCACACCCAGACCAGGAGCGGCTGGCTGCAGGCTTCCGTGCCTCTCCCGGGAGCGGTGACAGCGGAAGCCGCGTCGCGCAAGCGAGCGCTGGGGATGATCGATTTCGTCGGACTCGGCGCGCACGCGTTGCGCCCCATCGCGGCGCTTCCATTCGGGTCGCAGAAGCGGGTCGAGCTTGCCCGAGCGCTGGTCTCGAAGCCCCGACTCCTGCTTCTTGACGAGCCCGCCGGCGGCATCAGTCATGAAGAGGTCGACAACATGTCGGGGCTGCTGCGGCGCGTGCACAAAGATCTTGGCGTGACCATGCTGCTGGTCGAGCACCACATGGCGTTCGTGATGGGCATCTCAGACCGAGTCGTGGTTCTCGACTTCGGCAAGAAGATCGCGGAAGGCACGCCGGCTGAGGTGCAGCGCAACCCGGCCGTGATCGAGGCATATCTCGGCGCAGCATGAGTGCCCTCCTCGAGCTCGACAACGTCCACGCCGGCTACGGTCCGACATCGGTCCTCCACGGTGTGTCGATGTCCGTCGAAGAAGGCGCGGTCGTCTCGGTCCTGGGCGCGAACGGCGCGGGCAAGACGACGACGTTGCGCGCGATCACGGGCGGCGTGCGGTGGAGCGGCGATATCCGCTTCAACGGTCGCTCGCTGCGGCGAATGTCCACCGAGGAGATCGTGCGTCGAGGCATCGCGCACGTTCCCGAGGGCCGTGGCATCTGCACTGAGCTGACTGTCGACGAGAACCTCAAGCTCGGCTCTCACCTGCGTCGCGATGGCCCCGAGGTCCGCAAGGACTACGACCGTGTCTTCGAATACTTCCCGGTGCTCAAGGAGCGGCGCCGGCTATCCGCAAGCACACTGTCCGGCGGCGAGCAGCAGATGCTCGCCCTCGCACGCGCCCTGCTCATGAAACCTCGCCTCATGCTGCTCGATGAACCCTCCCTTGGCCTGGCCCCAATTGTGGTGCGATCTATCTTCCAGATAATCCGCTCGATCAATGAGAGCAGTCGCGTCACGGTGCTGCTCGTCGAGCAGAACGCGCGGATCGCCCTCGATCTGTCGAGCACTGCCTACGTGCTCGAAGTCGGCCGAGTTGCTGTGCATGGCGAAAGCGCCGAGCTGCAGGGCAACGAGTCAGTCCGCCGTTCCTACCTCGGCTACTAGAGTGTCACCCCCCTCCTGATGCAGGAATTTCTGCAGCAGCTCGTCACCGGCATCGCCGCGGGCGGCATCTTCGCGAGCCTGGCGCTGGCGCTTGTCCTCATCTACAACGCGATGGGCCTCGTCAACTTCGCCCAGGGGGAGATGGCGATGCTGGCGACCTTCGTCGCCTACGCCCTGATCAGTCGCGGCATGAGCTACTGGATCGTGTTCCCGGTGACGCTGGTCCTCGCGTTTGGAGGCGGGATAGTCATCCAGCGCATCGTCATCAAGCCGGTAGAACGGGCGCCGATCTTGACCCTGGTCATCATCACGCTCGGTCTCGCGACGCTCCTCAACGGGCTCGCTGGTTTTGTCTTCGGCTACGTGCCCCGCTCGTTTCCCAGCCCTTTCTCCGCCCAGAGCGCCGACATCCTGGGCGTTTTCGTCAGCTATCGCGACCTCGGCGTCATCGTGGTTTCCGGGCTCGTGCTGCTGGCGGTCTACCTCCTGCTCCAGCGCACCACCGTCGGCCTGACGATGCGCGCCGCCGCTCATCACCCGGAGGCAAGCCGTCTGCTCGGGGTCCAGGTGAGCTGGATGCTGGCCCTGGGTTGGGGCCTCGCATCGGCGGTCGGAGCGGTGTCTGGGCTGATGGTCGCACCGATCCTGCTGCTCGAGCCGAACATGATGCAGTCGATCATCATCTACGCCTTCGCCGCCGCGGTCCTTGGCGGCATCGAGAGCCCGCTGGGCGCGGTCGTCGGCGGTGTGATCGTTGGCGTGACGGTCAACCTCGCAGGTGCCTATCTGCCGTTCGTCGGGGGCGACCTCCAGCTCGCGGTCGGCCTGGCGATCATCGTGGCCGTGCTCGTGATCAAGCCCAACGGTCTTTTCGGCCGCGCTCGCGTGCGCCGGGTATAAATGGCCCGCCTCCGCACCGCCCCGCCGCGCTACTGGCTGGTCGGCGTCGCCTTCCTTTTCTTCCTGGGCTTCCCAACGGTGATCAGCAGCTTCCAGACGAGCCTGTGGACGCAGGCGCTCGTGCTGGCGATTGCCATCATGGGACTCAACATCCTGGTCGGCTACAACGGGCAGCTTTCGCTGGGCCACGGCGCGTTCATGGCCTTGGGCGCGTACACGTCGGCCATCCTCGCCCATCACTACAAGCTCGATTACCTGATCACGATCCCGATTGCGGCTCTCCTGACCGGGCTGGTCGGGTTCCTTTTCGGCATTCCGTCCCTGCGGCTGTCCGCCCTCTACCTCGCCCTGGCCACCTTCGCGCTGGCGGTGGTCACCCCGAGCATCATCAAACGTCCGGCGGCGCTGACCGGGGGCGTGCAGGGAATTCTTGTCCTGCAACCCGATCCGCCGCAATTTGCGCAAGACGTGTTCGCCTTCATCACCGGTACGAGGATGACCAGCGACCAGTGGATCTACTACCTCTCTCTCTTCTGCGCGCTCCTGCTCTTCTGGCTGGCGTGGAACCTCGTCCGCCACCGACCGGGACGCGCCATGCGGGCGATCCGCGACGGCGAGGTGGCGGCCGCCGCGTCAGGCGTCAACATCGCCGGCTACAAGACGCTGGCTTTCGCCATTTCGGCCTTTTACGCCGGCACGGCCGGATCGCTCTTCGGCCTCGCCACGGGCTTCATCAGCCCGGATACCTTCCCTGTTTCGCTCTCTATCCAGCTGCTTGTCGGTGCCGTTGTGGGGGGCCTGGCATCGATTCCGGGACCGCTGCTGGGCGCCATCTTTGCCTACTTCCTGCCGATCGAGTCGAACCAGTGGGTGCCCAGCCAGGATTGGATCCCAGACCAGATCAGATCGACCGTGAAGAACGCGGGCCCGGCCGTCTCCTACGGCGCGGTCCTGATCCTGATCATGATGTTCGCGCCCAACGGCATCGTCGGCCTCGTCAACTCGGGTTACTCCGCGCTGAACCGGCGGCTCCGCGGGGCAGGCGATCGGGAGACTGGACAGATGCCGCCGGACCCCCAGACTGTTTAAATAGCTGTTCATTAAAGCGGGAGGGTTTTCAATGGAACAAAAGGCGCCTCGGCTAGCCGCGGTAGCGGTCTTCCTCGTCACCCTGGCCGCCTGCGGAGGCTCCGCGAACAGCGCTCCGCAGACCGATATCGGCATCACAAGCGACTCGATCCTGTTGGGCAACACGATCGCGCAGTCGGGCGCGGCCGCCGCGTACGGCACGATCGGGAACGCGGAGCTTGCCTACTTCACGTACATCAACGGCCAGGGCGGCGTCAACGGCCGCAAGATCAACTTCAAGATCCTGGACGACGCCTACAACCCGGCACAGACCGTGCCGCTGACCAAGCAGCTCGTCGAGCAGGACCAGGTCTTTGCCATGTTCAGCGGCCTGGGCACGCAGGCCCAGGTTTCTGTGCGCGATTACCTGAACAGCAAGAAGGTGCCCCAGATGTTCGTCGCCACGGGCGCCACGACCTTCAACAAGGATTTCAGCACCAACGGGTGGACGCTCGGCTGGCAGCCGCCATACCAGGGCGAGTCTCGGATCTATGCCGCCGACGTGCTGAAGAGCCACTCCGCCGCGAAGATCGGCGTGCTCTACCAGAATGACGACTACGGCCAGGACTATTTGAAGGGCCTGGAAGACGGTCTTGGCTCGAAGGCGTCGATGATCGTGGCCAAGGAGAGCTACGACGTCACAGCGGCCAACACCGCGGCGCAGCTCACGAAGCTGAAGGCCTCTGGCGCCGACACGCTGTTCATCTTCGCCACGCCCGGATTCACGATCAAGTCGCTCGTCACGGTCACTCTGCTGCACTGGGAGCCGACGATCTACCTCAACTCGGTTTCCAACCCGCAGGTCTACATGGGGCTGGCCAAGACCGCCGGCGCGGCGTTGAAGAACGTGACCAGCGTCGCTTACCTCAAGGACCCTACCGACCCGCAGTGGGACAGCGACGAAGGCATGAAGCTCTACAAGACGGTCATCGCGAGCTGCACAACCTGCAAGCCCAACGACGGCTTCAACATCTACGGCGTCGCGGTCGCATACACGATGGTCGACGTGCTGAAGCAGGCCGGCCAGAACATGACGCGGAAGAACGTCATCGACATCGCGGCCAACCGCCTGAACGAGACGAACCCATTCCTCCTTCCCGGCGTCAAGGTCAAGACCACTTCGTCCGACCACTTCCCGATCATGCAGGAGCAGGTCATAACCTGGAACGGCACCGGATGGACGCTCCAGGGC
The DNA here is from genome assembly GCA_005881275.1 of Chloroflexota bacterium. Classification (GTDB taxonomy): domain Bacteria; phylum Chloroflexota; class Dormibacteria; order Dormibacterales; family Dormibacteraceae; genus 40CM-4-65-16. The sequence continues at coordinate 61,183 of VBEF01000025.1, read as the reverse complement.
AGCCTGATCGACGAGCGGGGCACGATCAAGTAGCACGCGCGCTGGTAGGCCTGCGGCCGTATTGGCTTCAGGCCTACCTCCTTACGTACACCCCGATCGGGTTGTTCGCCGACAGCCGCATCACGGAGCCGTGGCAGCAGTACCTGCTCGGCGCCATGACCTTTTCGGTTCTCTATCTCGCCGCCCTCAAGGCGCCGCGCGAGCAGCGCGCTCAGGTCTGGACCTGCGTCGCCGTGGCCACCTGCTTCGAGATAGTCGGGTCCCTGGTCTGGGGCGTCTACCGCTACCGGCTTGGCAACCTTCCACTGTTCGTCCCGCCAGGACACGGCATCGTTTACCTGTTTGGGCTGCTCGCGGCGCAAACGCCCGTGGTCATGCGTCACGGTCGACGCGTCGCGTACTTCGTCCTGGCGGCAGCCGGAGGGTGGGCCCTCGCGGGCGTCACCGTGCTGCCCGCCGTCACCGGGCGTGTCGATGTGCAGGGAGCGCTCTGCCTCCCCGTGTTCGCGTACTTCCTCCTGCGCTCGCCGCGGTGGCCGCTGTTCGCGGCGATTTTCATCATCGTCAGCGAGCTCGAGATATGCGGCACTTCTTTCGGCAACTGGTACTGGATGCCGGTTGCGCCCTGGACCCACATCCCGTCCGGCAACCCGCCATCAGTGATCGCCGGCGGCTACTGCGTGATCGACGCGTCCGTGCTGCTTCTGCTCTGGATTTACAGAGCCGGCTTGAAGACCATCATGATCAGGATCAAGACCACGAGCAGGCCGATGGCCGGGCCCAGCATCTGGTTCCGGCGAGCGAGCCGCGCAAAGTCTGAGGAGCTTGTCTCTCCGGCGTCGACCAACTGAATCAACTTCGCAAGCAGCGGCGAGTAGAAGGCGACCGCCACCACGACGACCCCTGCGAACAGCAGCAGGGCCAGGATGATCCACAGAGACGTGATGGACCAGTGTCCGAGGAAAACCATCAACAGGCCGGTCAGCAGCAGCACGCCATAAGCGGGATTGGCGATTCGGTCGTCGATGAACTTGATGCCTTTGAGCGCGAAACCGAGATGCGCCGGATCAGACTGCGAGCGAGCGTTCCACACGCCGTAGGTGAGGTTCGAACCAACCGCCGTGACCGCCGCGAGGATGTGGATGAACTTCAGCACGAGGTACAGGGAGAACATCAGGCACCCATCTGCACCGTAGCCGAGCCCAGCGTGGTCCGCTTGCCGTCCTCGTCCTCGCCCCAGACCTCGATCTCGACCTCGTCGCCTTCGACCTTCGTGACCCGTCCCCGGCACCGATATGGCTGACCCGGCATGTCGATCCCGCGGTAGCTGACCTCGAACGTCTTGAGCCTGCCGCGCTCCTCCAGCCAGTCGCTGATGAGCTGGCCAAGAAACGCTGCCTTCAGCAGGCCATGGAGGATCACCCCCGGCAGCCCAACGCTTTTCGCGTACGCCTGGTCGTAATGGATCTCGTAGAAGTCGCCTTGCGCGCCGGCGTACTGCACGAGCTGGCGCGTCGTCGGATGCTTGACCAGCTCGGGAATCTCCTGGCCGACCTGCAAGCTCATCATCTGCGGATCATCGTTCCGCGCAAGCGAGCGACGAGCTCGCCGTGCTGATTTGTGTAATCAGTCTCGAACAGGATGAAGAGCATGTTCCCGGTCGAACCAGCCTTGTCATACACGTCGACGACGCGGCCTTTTGCGGTGATCTGGTCACCGATAAGCACAGGCGCGAAGTATTCGCCGATTGCCTCGGCAAACCGCCTCACATGTCCCGCCTCCACGGGCGCGGTCACCTCAGGCCCGTCGACGCCAATACGCGACTTGAGCCGGTCGATGACCCACGCTGTCGTGCTCATCTGCCGCGCGGGAGCCCCAGTACGCGCTCGGCGATGATGTTGCGCTGGATCTCGGAAGAGCCCGCGTAGATGGTCTCGGCCTGCGCCCACATCCAGCCGTATTGCCATCGCCCGTCGTCGATCGCGAGAGCGGATTCGGGCGCCAGCGCGCCGTACATCCCCTCGACCCCAACGGCTGCTTCCTGCAGGCGCTTGTCCATCTCGCTCCAGTAGAGCTTCGTGACGCTGGCTTCCGGACCCGGCGCGTGGCCGTGCTGCGCCTTGGTGAGGCTGCGGAGGCCGATCAGGCGGAAGACATGCGCCTCGATCTGCGCCTGGGCGATACGCTGCCGCGTCGCGGCGTCGGATCCGGCGCCCCGCTCACGCGCGAGGGCCGCCAGCTCGGCGACAGCGCGCTCGAAGCGCGCCGCCTGGGCGAGGCCACCTCGCTCGAAGCCGAACACCGTCATCGCGATCTTCCAGCCATCGCCAGGCTGTCCGACGAGGTCACGCTCCTCGACCACCGCTCCGGAAAGGAATATCTCGCAGAACTCGCCACCGCCGGTCATCTGCTTGATCCGCCGCACCTCCACTCCGGGTTGCTTCATGTCGACGAGAAAGAACCCGATGCCGCGATGCGGCTCGGCCGCCGGATCTGTCCGCGCCAGCAGAAAGCTCTTGTCTGAATAGTGGGCACCGCTCGACCAGGTCTTCTGTCCGCTGAGGACCCACTTGCCGTCGCGACGCTCGGCTCGCGTACGCAAACCCGCGAGGTCGCTGCCGGCGTCCGGCTCGCTGAAGCCCTGGCAGAAGATAAGCTCGCCGCTGAGGATCTTTTCGATGTACGTCTCCTTCTGCCAGTCGGTCCCGTGTGCGACGAGGGTCGGCGCGAGCAAGGTCACGCCGAGACGACCGAGGATGCCGGGCGCGCCGGCCTTGGTCATCTCCTCCTGGTAGATCGCCTGCATTACGGGCGTGGCGCCACGACCTCCGGCGACCTTCGGCCAGCCGAGGTTCAGCCAGCCTCCCTCGTACAGGCGCCGCTGCCACCCGCGCTGGACCTCGGTCTCCTCTTCCTCGCGGTAGCCGCCTGCGGCGCCGTGGCGCCACTCAGGAGGCAGGTTGCTGTCGAGCCAGCCTCGGACCTCTTGTCGGAAGGACTCCTCGTCGGGCGTGAAGCCGAGATCCACGGTTAGGAAGCTAGCAAACTTGGCAAACTGAAAGGGGATGGCATCCGAGGTTCTCTGCGGGCGCTGCGGGGCGCTGCTCACCAACCCGAGCGCGCCATGTCCCCGATGCGGGTCGCCCGCGTCAGGCGCGTACTACCGGCCAATGGCGATGCAGCGCAAGAACCCGTGGGCAGCGGCGGCCCTGGCGATCATCCCGGGTTGCGGCCACTTTTACCTGGGCCACAACCTCAAGGGATTCGGCTTCATCGTCGGGATCGTGGGCTTCCAGCTTTTCGACCTGGGCCTGGACGCGACCGTGATCGGACTATCGCTCGGCGTACCCCTCGAGCTCGGGCCGGGTGCGCTGTATGTATTCAGCATCGTGGACGCTTACCGCATCGCCAAACACATGGAGCCGGCGAGAGCTTAGGAGGACCGGCGCTTCCGCGTCGCGGTCTTGCGTCGCCGGCCGTTTGTCGGTGCCGTTTTGACGCGCCTCTTTGTCGAGCCGAGCGCACGCTGCACGCGCCGTGAGATCGTGCGCAATCCGCGCTCCACACCCTTGCTCGTCGACGACTTACCGGCACGCTCCGTCAACTTCGTCACCTGTCGCTGAAGCAGTCGGTTCTTCTTGATCAGCTCCGCCACCATCGAATTGAGCTGGGCCACAATATCGCCGCCGCCGGTCGGCCGGCGTCTGGTTCGAGTTGTTTTTGATCCGGGTGGACGTCCGCGACGACGCGGCGCATTTGGCTGTGCTTCCTCGGGTGCCATGTCAACTCCCCTGTGCAAGAAAGAAAATCGGGCGAAGCCATATTAGCTGCGCCCGATTCAATTTCCGTGACGGGTTTAGGCGGCGGCGAGGATCTGTTGCTTGGAGAGGCTCTTCAATCCCTCACGTGCCAATTCATGTGCAGGATTTGCTTTACGGCTTACATAACGAACTACGCGCCAACCGCGCCGGCATCGTTCGCGAACTTCGTGCACTGCGATGCGAAAGCTATCGCTCGACGGCATTCGGCTGCGGACCACTGGAGCGCAATCCGTGCGCACGATCACACGGTGATAAGGCCAGCGCGCGGCGGCAAGATCGAGCGCGCCCGCGCACACGTGCGCCTCCAGCTGAGCCGAGCCACCCATATGCGAAAAGCCGAACGACTCGGTGTAGACCGCCCGCCCTCTAACAAAAACGGCCAGGCCACATCCGGCCCGGCCGTGCCTGTCGAGCGCGGCGTCTACGTAGATCACCAGGCACTCCCGCAAACTGCATTCCTCCCGTTTTGGCTGTCGTGGCGGTGGGCCCGCCACACCAGGATTTGGAAGAGCCTAACACGATGTTGCGCGCTTGTCCCCAGGCAAACACAACATCTAGGGCTAATCAGAAGGAGGCAGTTCAGTCCCCATCGCGTGGTACCCGCCGTCGACGTGCAGGAGCTCGCCGGTGGTCATGTCGAGGAAGTCGGAGAGGAGGACGGTGACCGCCCTACCGACCGGAGATCTGTCCTGCAGACTCCAGCCGAGCGGAGCCCTTTTTTCCCATACCTCTTCGAAATCCTTGAAGCCGGGGATGCCGCTCGCGGCGAGCGTCGCCAGCGGTCCCGCGCAAACAGCATTGACGCGAATCTTGTAACGGCCGAGGTCTCGCGCCAGATATCGAGTTACTGACTCGAGGGCGGCCTTGGAGACGCCCATCCAGTCGTATTTCGGCCACGCGTTGGTTGAATTGTCGAAATCCAGCGTGACCAGCGATCCACCGTTCTCTCGCATCAGCGGAAGAAATCCTCGGGCCATCTCCTTAAACGAAAAAGCGCTGACTTGAAGCGCCGTCGCGACGCTTTCCCACGGAGTGTTGAGGAATTGGCCTCCCAACGCATCGGCTGGAGCGTACGCAACCGAATGCACGAGCCCATCCAGGCGGTCCCACCGTTTCTCCGTTTCCTTGAAAGCATTCGCGATGTCGTCGGGTTTGCTGACATCCATCTCGAGGATTTCGGGCACAGGGTCGAGCTTCTTGGCGGTCATCTGCGTGATGCTCATCATCCGTCCGAAGCTTGTGAGCAGGATCTCGGCGCCCTCGCGCTGCGCCTCCTGGGCAATGGAAAAACCGATGCTGCGCCGATCTGACATCCCCGCGATGAGAATCCGCTTTCCTTTGAGGATCATGGCGTCGATAACTTTAAGGTTCCGAGCCGGTGGCCACAGGAGCATCGCGTCGCGACCAGTCGCTCCACGCTCCCGCGTAGAGGCGCGCGCCGGGAAGTCCCGCGATCTCCATCGCCAGAAGGTGATGCGTCGCATTGACGCCCGAACCGCAGTAGAAAACCGCGCCGTTCTCGGCCCCGAGGGCTTGGTATCGCCTGCGCAGCTCATCCGCGGATTTGAAACGGCTGTCCGGGTCGAGGTTCTCGGCGAACGGAGCGCTGACCGCTCCCGGAATGTGCCCGGCTTTCGGATCGACCGGCTCGGTCTCGCCGCGATACCGCTCGCCGGCTCGCGCGTCGATGAGCGGCACGCCACGCAGTTCCCGAACCTGCTCGAAGTCGAGGACACGGCCTTGGTCGGGCTGATGCGCCCGGAACCGCCCGCGTGCGACTTTCGTGACTTCAGCCTCGAGGGGTCCGCCCCACGCCCGCAGCCCGCCGTCGAGAACGGCCTGCCCTCTATGGCCGAAATGGCCGAGCAGGAACCAGAGTCGCGAGGCCACCGCGCCACCGACGTCGTCGTAGGCGACAACTCTTGTGTCGGTATCCACACCGGCTGTCCTCATTGCCTCTTCGAAGCGCGCAGCCGAAGGCAGCGGATGCCTGCCCGCCCCTTCCTCCCCTGTGACGTCATCCAGGTCGACAAACACGGCGCCAGGGATATGGCCACCGAGGTACTCGTCGCGACCGAGGCGACCATGGATATACCAGCGAAAGTCGATCACACGGACGTCGGGATCCGCGATGTGCTCATGCAGCCACGCGGCGTCGACCAGCGGTCCGAACTTCATCTCACGACGCGGGTGTCATGGCAGAAGTGGACCTCGCGGGGCCGCATCGCGTGGACCTTCCTCAGCGAGCGGGACCAGTCGCGACGGTTGGCATGCTGACCCGGCCACTCGCTGAGGTCGGCCTTGTCCGCCTCTCGATAGATGTCGGAGGTGTAAGCCGCGTCTCCGATCATCACCGCCGCGCCGTCGTCGATGTCGACGAAGACGCTCTGGTGGCCAACCGTGTGCCCAGGCGTGGCCACCACGCGCACGCCGTCCGCGATCTGCGCGTCGCCGTCGAGCAGCTCGAAGCGCGCCCCGGCGAAGTCGAACCACTCCGACGTGGTGTCGTCCTCTCTGCGGGCGCGCGCGAGCTCCGAACGCTGGATGTAGAACGGCGCGTGCTTGAAGACGGCGTTCTGCCCGCAGTGATCGAAGTGAAGGTGACTGTTGATCACGATCCTCACGTCGGCCGGACTGAGGTCGTGCTCGGCCAGCGCGTCGGCGGCGTGGCGGTTCACGACCTTCCATTCGTCGACCAGCTCGGTCGGCCAACCCACGCCGGTGTCGACCAGGATCGCGCCGGCGCGCGGGTGCTTGATCACGAATCCATGGACCGGCATGTGGTTGAACGCGTCGATGCGGGCCAGGTGGAGGCGGACTATCTCCAATCTGTCAGGGAACGAATGGCGAGACGGCAAAGACCGTGAACAGGAGCGCGACGTAGACCATCGAATAGGTCCACAGCCGCCTCGTCCACCGTCGGCCTTCTAGGTCGAGCACGGAGATGGCGACCAGCCCCACACCAAGCACGATCGCGCCGGCCAGGTAGACGCTGCCCGCTGATCCGGTGAAGAACGGCACGAGGCTCACCAGCAAGGTCAAAGCGGCGTAAACGACGGTCTGCCGCTTGGCTGACCTCTCGCCCGCGACCACCGGCAGCATCGGGATGTTGGCACGCGCGTAGTCGCTCTTGATCAGCTGCGCAAGCGCCCAGAAATGCGGCGGCGTCCAGAAGAAGATGACCGCGAAGAGCGACAGGGCGGTCAGGTCGAGATGCCCGGTCGCGCCGGCCCAGCCGACGAGCGGCGGCACAGCGCCGGCAGCGCCGCCGATGACGATGTTTTGCGGCGTCGATCGCTTCAGCCAGATCGTGTAGACAAAGACGTACAGCAACGCGCCAACCAGCGCCAGCACGGCGGCGAGCAGGTTGGCTCCGGCCCACAACACGATGACCGAGAGACCCACGAGAACGATCCCGAGCGCGAGCGCGTGCCACGCCGGAATGCGGCCGTCGGGCAGGGGCCTGCGGCGTGTCCGGTTCATCGCCGCATCGATATCGCGGTCGAACCAGCAGTTGATCGCGTGCGCTCCGCCGGCGGCAAGCGTCCCGCCCACGAGCACCGCCAGCACAGCACCCACGCGAGGATGCCCGTGCGCCGCGGGCACCATCACGCCCACCGCCGTCGCATCGAGCAACAACACCACGCGAAGCTTGAGCAGGCTGATGTAGTCGCGAGCCACACTCGTAAGTCCGCGTGCGCGAGGCAGGGCCGGGGCGAGGCTCACGCGGGTCGCTTCTCCACCGCGAGCCTGGACATCGAACGCTCGCGATCGGCGCGGGGAAGGGTCATGAGCGCGATCGACAGCATGCCCGCCCACACGAGGGTGGCGATGGCGACGTGCAGGCCGTTGAACAGTGCCGATTCGGTCAGGGCCGCACCCGCTCCAACCGCGACTTGCAGCGCGAGCACGATGATCGTTGGGATCGCAATCGGCCGCAACGACACCTCCCCCAGGGCGGCGATGAGCACGTACACGAGCAGGGCGCCGATCAACAGGACAGAGCCGCGGTGAAGCATCGAGAACGCGTCCGCCCCCGTGAAGCTCAACGCGAAGCCGTTGCCACAAAGCGGCCAGGCGTGACAACCTTCGTCGGCCGAGCTTGCGACGACCGTGGAACCGGTGAGCATCAGCCCATACGTCGCCGCGGCGGCGATTCCAGCCAGACGGCGCACGGAACGGCCCTGGACTCCCGCTGTTGCGGGCAACGACATCACCGCGGTGGCGAGGAGAAAGCCGAGGATGATCATGGCCAGCCCCAGGTGGACCACGACCAACCAGGGCGCAAGCTCGTTCGCGACGACCACACCGCCGAGGGCGCCTTCGGCCGCGATCGCGATGAGCGAGGCGGTCGCGAGCCACGCCAACAGCGGGCGCTGATTGCGGAAGACAACCCATGCCAGCGCGACCGTCGCGATGAGGAGAATCCCGGTGATAACTCCGACGGTCCGGTGCGAGTACTCGATGATCGAGTGGACGTCGGCCGCGGGATAAGGACGCCCGTGACAGAGCGGCCAGTCTGGGCAGCCAAGACCCGATCCGGTCACTCGCACCACGCCGCCGAGCGCGATCTGGAGGTAGGCGAAGAAGGCGGTCAGAAACGCGACACGCCTAAATAAGCCGATCGACACCATCCGTCGGCCAGTCTACTGAGTGATCAGCCTGGACAACTCCGAGGCGAGCACGCGCTCGTCGATCTGGCCAACCTGGCGCCGGTCGATGGTGCCGTCGGCCCGGACGAAGATCGTCGTCGGCAATGCCGCGATCCCGTACGACCGGCCCGTGGTCAGATCGACGTCGAGCAACGCGTCCCCCTGGATTCCGTTGCGGACGAGAAACGACCGTGCCAGGTCGGCGCTCTCGCCCCAATTGATCAGCACGAGCCGCGCCCCCGACTGTGCCCCGACTCGCTGCTGCAGCAAAGGCAACTCCGCCCGGCAGGGCGGGCAGTCGCTCCGCCAGAAATTGATCACGAGCGACTTGCCGGCGAGCGACGCCAGGCTGACAGTGCCACCGCCCGTCGAGGCGAGGTTGAAGCTCGGCGCCTTGCCGCCGGCCGGCTGGGGCGACGCTTCCGGACCGGCGATCGTGAGCAGCGCCTGAAGCACGTCCGGCGCGCCCCACCCGTCGCCGCCCGAGGCGAGCTGTCGCAAACCTTGGGCACTCAGCGAGGAGACAAGGGCGGGCGGGATGTCGTTCCCGATGCTGGGCGCGCCGCGATACACGAGTCGGATGTATCCATGCCGGTCGAGCAGCGCGAGGGTTGACGTGTGCGTGTCGCCGCTCGCGAGCTCGACGCCAAACGCCTTCCAGAACGAGGCCACCTTTTCACGAGTCCCGGTCGCGAACTCCCAGGTCGCGCCAATCCGGTTCCTGTACTCCGAAAGGACGGCGGCCGAATCCACGTCTGGATCGGTCGTGACCTCGGCCAGCGTCACGGTGGGGGGCACTCGCTTTGCCAGCTGGAGGAAGAGGGCGGTGTACAGCGGACATGTTTCGTGGCACGTGGTGTGGAATGCCGCGATGACCACGTCCTTGCCTGCAGTGGTGGAGGAATTGAAGGCTCGATTTGCGTGATCGATGAGGTCGAAGCCGGGCATGGGGACAAACTTGCCTGCGAGCTCGCCCAAGCCGAGGTTGACCTCGTCGTTGCCGGCGTAGACGGCGCCCGGAATGAGGTTGCCCGACTCGATGCCGAGCAGCAGCGGCTCGACCTGGCCGGCCGTGACGGTGACGTTGACGCGCTCCACGTCGCCGCGCATTTCGCTGGAGCATCAACGTGCCGTCGGTGAGCGACGTTGCCGATCGTCCCGCGGCGACGACGACGAGCGTCCCGGTCGCGGGCTGGAGCCTCGGCACCGCCCACAGCAGGGTGATCGCGAGGATGGCAACCACCGCGGCCACGATCCACAAAATCCGGGGCCGGGTCAGCGCGCTACGCCACCGCTGGGGGAGGCGCCCCGTAACGGGCTGCGACGCGATCGATGTAGGCGGCGCAAATGTCGGCCACCTCAGCGCTCTCGATCTGAATCACGTTCTCCGCGTTGCTCTCGCCGCTGTGCGAGAGATTGAAGCTGCCGATATAGACATAGTCATCCGCGACCAGGATCTTCGCGTGCATGAAATCATGGACGGTGCCTTTCGCGTAAGGCGTGGAACGCTTGGATCCGAACCGAGCGGCGCCGATGATGGTGTGAAAGGCCGCGATCTTCCAGGTGGCGCCCCCCTGCGCTCCCCACTGGCGCTGAACCTCGTCCATCTGGGTCGCATCGTACACACCGGCGATATCCACCTTTGCCTGTTCGACCACCTCGGCCAGCGTGCCCAGGATCGGGCCCGACGTGATCACCGGCGAGCAAACGCGAATGCGTTTCTGCGCCGACGCGATCGACCGCGACATCGCGTGGACGAGCTTCAGGCTGCGGCCGGGACAGAAGTAGGGGCGGACGCGTGTTCCGTCGGCCAACGCAGACCAGAGCAACGAGACGCGGCCGGACAGCGCCACGATCGGCTTGTCCCACAAGCCCTGGAAGTTCGCCGCGTATCCACCCGCGACCTCGCTCGACGCGACGGTGAACATGACGTTCTCTTCACGGTTCCACGAATCGTTGGTCCAGTTGGTCGAACCTGTCAACACCGATGCCACAGCCCCGCCGGCATCGCGCACGACGTACTTGTGGTGCATCAGGTCCGGCACACCGGGTATCGGCTTCACCTGCACTCCGACCGATTCCAATCGATGTACGAACGACCAGTCGATCTCAGGTGGTGGCGGCACAGGGATGGCCAGGGCGTGGTCTTCGTTGAAGATGAGTCGGACCGCGACGCCTCTTTGGACCGCGGCCTGAAACGAGTTGAAGAGCGTGTTGCCGGGCGAATCCTCCAACCGCAGGTCATAGATGGCGACATCCAGCGATCTGGTCGCGCCATCCAGGAAGGTGGCGAGGCGCTGGGCGACGGCGTCGGCGACCTGGCCGCCGTCGGTCAGAAAATAGAAGTCGAGCGAAGTTATCGCGCGTCTGCCTTCGGTTCGCCGGTCTGTTCGCGCGGCTCGTCGATATGCACGGGCAGCGGGCGCGTGGCCATTTCGGCGGCCTCTTCCGGGTCGTCGGTGAGCGTCATCAGCTTCAGGTCGTCCGGGGCGATCGCGCCCCCCGCGAGGACGTGTTCCTCCAGCCATCCCAGCAGACCCTTCCAGTAGGGCGAACCGAAAAGCACGATCGGGAAGTGCTCGATCTTGCCGGTCTGGGCCAGCGTCAGCGATTCAAACAGCTCGTCGAGCGTGCCGAAGCCGCCGGGGAAGATGACGAATCCTCGCGCGTACTTGACGAACATGTTCTTGCGGACGAAGAAGTAGCGGAACTCGACGCCGAGGTCGACGTACTTGTTCAGCGACTGCTCGTGAGGCAGCTCGATGTTGCAGCCAACCGACAGGCCGCCGGCATCGTGGCAGCCCTTGTTGACCGCCTCCATGATTCCGGGACCGCCACCTGTGATGACGGCAAAGCCGCGGTCGGCCAGCGCTTTGCCCAGCTGCTCGCCCGCTTTGTAGTAGGGATCGTCGTCCTTCGCCCGAGCCGAGCCGAAGACCGTGACCGCGGGACCCACGTCGTTTAGGGCGTCAAACCCCTCCACGAACTCGGAGAGAATGCGCAACACGCGCCAGGGATCGGCGTGGTGGCTGAGTTCTTCGATCGCGCTGCGTTCGAGCAGGGTCCGGTCAGCGGGGGCCTGCTCGGACGGTACGACCAGACGGCCGGCGCGGCGACGATCACTGATATCCCGACGATACGCGTCGCCCATCAGGCCTCCGCGGGTTTTTCTTCGCGGGGCGCGGTCTCCTCCCCATTCCTGGGGACGGAGGCGGTGGCGGGCTCCGGGTCTGAGATCGTCGTCAAGGAGACGCGCTTGCGCGCCTTTTTGGCCGGCGAGGCGTCGCCGTTGGAGGCCACCGGTTCAGGGAGATCCGGCGCCGGTTCCGAGATCGTCTCGATGCTGAGCTGTTTGGCCGGAAACCGAGACAACGACTGGTCGGGCATCTCGAGGAGCCTATCGAGGTGCGCCCGGAGCGACGTCACCTCGGCCTCGAGCTCATGGACGCGCTTGCGGTGGCGCATGTGCTCGGTGAAGTGGTGGAGGCTGTTGAACCAGTGATAGACGGTGCCGGTGACCAGCACCAGCGCCAGCGGGACGAGGGCGACCGTCCACAGAGGGACGCCGTCCAACCGAAATACGGACCATCCGACCGCGACCTGGCCTGTGTTGCTGTAGCCGAAAACGGTCGCCGCCACCCCAAGCAGCAGGCCAAAAATCAGCGCGCTGGCGAGCACGAAACGCTGCCAAAGGTGACTCAAGTCAGGCACCCGGCGAAGGTTACTCCGGTTGTCCGGCGGCTGGAACCAGTTAAGCGGCGTGTTCCGAACCGGCCCGCTCGAGCACGATGACCGGGATCTTCCGGCTGGTTCGCTGGCGGTATTCGTTGAATCCGGGCATCTTCCTCGCGTGCTCCCGGTAGAGGCGCTCGTAGTCCTCCTCGTCGTCGACGACGGAGGCTCGGGCTTTGAAGGTCTCGCCCAGGGCCTCGACCTTGACGATCGGGTTGGCGCGAAGATTGTGGTACCACGCCGGGTTGATCGGGGCACCGCCCTTCGAAGCGACGACTACGTAATTGCCGTCGTCCTGGGAGAACGCCAAGGGGTTCTCGCGGGTCTCGCCCGTCTTGGCTCCTGTGGTGGTCAGGATCAGGACGTCGCCGCCCTTGAACGGGCCACCGGAGGCCCGGCCGCCGTTGGCTCGAAGGTCCTTGATGAGGGCCTGGTTGAAGTCGTTGAAACTATTGCTCACGCAAGTGTCTTACCCCGAAATGCCCAAGGTTATTCGGGCCTCGATCCGATTCGGCAAGGCCTCGACATGTCGGATTGACCGTCGTACGCTCCAGCCATGGACGCGTGGGCGCTGCCATTGGCGCTCGTGACCCTGTCGGTGATTTGCGTCCTCATGGGTCTCTTTGGGGCAGAGTCGCGGCCTGGTTTCGCCGGCGCACGGAGCTCGTACAAGGAGCGCTGGTTCCCGCACTCGAAGAATGACTAGCGAGACTTGGTGGAGGCGGCGGGAGTTGAACCCGCGTCCGAAGCAGCTTCCTCCGAGATTTCTACGAGCGTGTCCGGGAGTTTGATCTCGCTTGGCGGCTCCTCCCGACGGGATCCGCTTCTGCCAGCCGCGGTGACTGTCCTACCTCAGGGCCGTGGCGCCCCTGCGGTAGCGATCCGGTCTATGTAACGCCGTTCCCCGGTCCGCCGGATTGACCGAGGGCGACGCCCGGGATCAGCGTCCCGGGGCTTCAGTCCTTACTGCTTACGCAGCGAGGGCGAAAGCTGGTCTGTTCTTGGCGTTTGTAAACGCTGCGCTGTAACGCTCGCGGCTCTCGGCTCGCAATCCCGAAGCTCAACTGCCCCGTCGAGACCGGACGCCCCCACGAAGCTGAACCTGGTGCAGTTCAGATCTTACCCGGCCGCCCCCAGACGGAAACCCAGGACGGGGCTCACCTTCCCACTGGCCGAAGGACGAGGTCGTGGCCTCCGCCCCGACGATCGCGTGGCAGCCGACCGCCTTCTGGTCTAATGAGCGCCGGATCATGGCGGTCGACCTCGAACACATCGGGCGGGCGAGCCTCAGCGAGCTCGGCGACATCCGGATTGACGACGTGCTGTCGTTCATCGACCGGGGTATCGAGAACATGCCGAGCTACATGGACCTCTACCGGCGATGGGAGTCTCAGCAGTGGTCGGTGGGCGATCTCGACTTCAGCCTCGACCGCCAGGACTGGTTGGAGTCAAACGAGCTGGACAGGAAGGCGACCCTCTGGTCCCACCGCCTTTTCTTCAACGGCGAGGAGCGGGTGACTTCGACCCTTGCCCCGTTCGTATGGGCGGCGCCCACTCCAGAGATCGAGATCTTTCTTTCCACCCAGATGGTGGACGAGGCGCGGCACACCGTTTTCTTCCAGCGGTGGTGGCACGACGTCGTAGGCACCGGCGCCAAGAGCCTGGGAGAGCTGCTGACCGAGATCCGGCCCGAGGCGAACGAGGGTTACAACATCCTCTTTTATGAGCGGCTGCCCTCGGCGGCTCAGCGCCTGGCCAGTAACCCCAAGGACTTCGACGCGTTCGTAGAGGGCGTGACCCTGTATCACATCGTCGTCGAGGCGACCATCGCGCTCACCGGACAGCGCTTTGAGCTGGAGGCCATGCGCGAGCAGAGCCTCACGGATCGCGGCTTCTATCGCGGCTTCACTGCCATCGCGCGCGACGAGTCGCGCCACGTCAACTTCGGGATCAAGGTGCTGCAGGAAGCCGTGCGCGAAGATCCACAGCGCTTTGCGCCGCTCATCCAGAAGACGCTGGTGGAGTGCTTGCCGCTGATCTCGGGCACGCTCGACCCGCCCGACCCTCGCTACATCACCGAGTACGGACACACGGAAAGCGAGATCCTCACATACGCGTTCGAATCGCTGAACAAGCGACTGCGCGCGATCGGCATCAACCTCGCCGCTTGATCGAAGAGGTTCTCGCGGGGACGCAGGTCACGCTGCGTCCCGTTCGAGCGGACGACGAGGCCAAGCTCATGGAGATTTTCAGCGACCCTGAGGTGGCCCGGTGGTGGGGCGACCCGACCAAGTCCGTGCGAGAGACGATCGAGATTCCGGAGGGCGAATCCCACTTCCTCATCGAGTTCGACGGCGAGACGATCGGCTATATCCAGTGTTATGAGGAAGCCGACCCGATGTACCGGTATGCGGCGATTGACATCTCCATCCGGTCGAGGTGGCAGGGCAAAGGCCACGGGCCGGATGCGATCAGGACCCTGGCGCGATTCCTGATCAACAAGCGCGGCCATCACCGGCTCACGATCGACCCGGCCGCGCATAACTCGCGCGCGATCAAGGCCTATGAGAGGGTCGGTTTCAAGCCGGTGGGGTTCATGCGCCAGTACGAGCGCGGCCCGGCCGGCGAGTGGCACGACGGGCTGCTCATGGACATGCTCGCTGACGAGTTGCGCGACTAGTCCGTTTTGGCATCCACGGCGTCAGCCATTCGGGCCCAAATGGTCACGTCTTCGGCGGGTTGATTCAGCCATTCGAGCCCAAATGGTCGATCCTCACGCCAACTTCTCAGCCGCGCCGCACGGCTCGCGCGATTTCTCTCTTGGCGTCCCTTTCCGCGATCGCCTCGCGCTTGTCGAACTGGCGCTTGCCTCTGGCCAGGCCGACCTCGACCTTGGCATGGTTGCGGGTGAAGTAAATGCGCAGAGGGATGAGCGTGTAACCCTTCTGCTTCACCTTGCCGATCAGGCTCGAGATCTGCTTGCGGTGCAGCAAGAGCTTGCGCGGACGCAGCGGGTCATGGTTCATGACATTGCCCTGAGCATAAGGCGAGATGTGAACGTTCTCCAGCCACGCCTCGCCGTTGTCGATTCGCACGAAACCATCGCGAAGGTTGGCCCGTCCGTTCCGGATCGACTTCACCTCCGTCCCGGTGAGCATCACCCCCGCTTCGTACTTCTCATCGATGAAGTAGTCGTGGTAGGCGCGGCGGTTGACCGCGACGTCCCGGTCTTTGTCGTCCCGATCAGGCATCGCCGAGGACCTGCTTCGCGGGCGCGGGCTTCTTGCCCGGCAGCTGCACGACGTCGGGCACGTAGCGATCGCCTGCGAGGTGCCCGCTCAACACCTTCACCCGACCTCGCGCGGTCGGCAGAGTAGCGCCGGGCCATGGCTGGAGTCCCCTCACGCGACGATCGATCTCCTTCGCTCCCATCTCCCACTCGAGCTGCCCCTCTTCCCTCTTCAACTTGGAAGCGACCGTCGCCTGGGCATGGTCCTGTTCCTGCGCCGCGAGCTCGTCGAATTTCTCCACGGTCTCGGCCAGGAGATCCGCCCCCATTTCGGCCAACCGCTTCGTGAGTGAGCCGGCATCCTCGCGATCCCCGATCGGTGTCGCCGCATTCGCCAGGACGGGACCGTGGTCGAGCTGCTCATCCATCCTCATGATCGACACTCCGGTCTCCCGATCGCCGGCGAGGATGGCGCGTGCAACCGGCGCCGCGCCGCGATGCCGGGGCAAGAGCGAGGCGTGCACGTTGATCGCGCCCAGGCGGGGAATCGAAAGCACGGAACGCGGAATGATCTGCCCATACGCGACCACGACCAGGAGGTCCGGAGCGAGGGCGCGAAGTCGCTCAACCGCTTCCGGATCGCGAATCCTCTCGGGTTGATAGACGGGCAAACCCAACTCCTCCGCCGCGACCTTCACAGCCGGCGGCGTGATCTTCATCCCGCGGTTCGCCGGCCGGTCTGGCTGCGTGACCACGAGCAAGATCTCATGACCCGCGGCGTGAAGAGCTCGAAGCGACGGCACGGCGAACCCCGACGTACCGGCGAAGGCGATCCTGTAGAAGGACGTTACCCCGAGGCCGCGGCGACGGCCTCTTCCTTCTCCTCACCGATCAGCTCTTCGACGCGCCGAAGCGAGTCGAGGCTGGTGAGCTTGTCGGTGAAGAGCACACCGTCGAGATGGTCGAGCTCGTGCTGGAAAGCGCGAGCCGTGAAGCCGGATGACTTGACCCTGATCTCTTTGCCGTGGCGGTTGCGGCCCTTCACCACAACGATCTCGGCCCGCTCCACCTCACCCACCCAGCCCGGGTAGCTCAAACAGCCCTCGTAGCCGGTCTGGACGCCTTCCTTCTTGACGATCTCCGGATTGACGAGGCCCCAGATCTGCTTGTCGTCGCCTTTGACGACGCAGACCCGCAGCGCCACGCCGATCTGGTTGGCCGCCAGCCCGGCGCCCGGAGCATCGAGCATGGTCTCGGTCAGATCATCCAGGAGGCGCTGGATGGACGCGTCGACGCGCGGGACTTTCTTCGCTTTCTCGCGAAGGACTGGATTTTCAAAGGTGAGAATTGGCCGAACCACGAACTCGATTCTACCCGGGAGGTGCGAAAACCCAACCTCGGTAGGGTGCGTTAGACGACCCAGCGAGAGTGGGGCATGACGTCGCGGCCCTCGATCTCGTCCTAGCCCCGGAAGGCCTGGAACCGGACCGGCTCTCAAATCGGTCTCTCCCTAGCTGACCGGATCGATGTCGTAGCTCCATCCCCTGCCGCGCGGCGACAGGTGCCGGGCACGTTCGAGGCCATCTCCTTTCAGCGTGACCTGCCAGCGGTACTCACCCCGCAAGCGATGGATGAAAGCGGGCGAAGGGCCCATGACTCGGATGCCGTCGATCCCGTCCTTCAACAATCCGGATGCGATGGACTCTGCTGCCTCGCGCGCTGACGCCGCCGCGCGAGCGTCCTCGCGGTCGGTCCGGGTCAGGACTGCCAGGTCGGCGAAGGGTGGGAAGACGAACGCTTTGCGCGCCGGCAGCTCGGCCTCATAGAACCCTTCGTAGTCACCCTTCGCCGCGCACTGCAGGCTGTAGTGCTCGGGGTTGCTGGTCTGCACGATCACTCGCGACTGACGCCCATCACGGCCCGCCCGGCCGGCGACCTGTGCAACGAGCGAGAACGTGTTCTCCGCGGAGCGATAGTCGGGGAAGTGCAAGGGCAGATCTGCGTCGACCACCCCGACGCACGTCACGGTTGGCACGTCGAGCCCTCTCGTCACGAGCTGCGTGCCGACCAGGATGTCAGCACGGTGTTCGTTGAACGTCTCCCAGATTTGAAAGTAGGAGTCGGGCCCACGCGCGGCGTCGCTGTCCAGACGCAGGACACGGGCCTGCGGCCAGAGCTTCCTGACCATGCCCTCGAGCCGCTGTGTGCCCATGCCGAGCGCGCGGATGTTGCGGCTTCCGCAGTGGTCGCACACGGAGGGCATCTGCCGGGCGTAGCCGCAGTAGTGGCACACCAACCCTTCGATCTCGGCGTGCTGGACCAGCGCGACAGAACATCCGAGGCACTGCACCGAGCGTCCGCAGTCGCGACACATCACATACGTCGCGAGGCCGCGGCGATTCAGGTAGAGGATCGTCTGCTCTTCGTTGTCGAGGGTGCGCGTAACCGCCTCCACCAGCCGGCTCGAAAGCGGCTGGCGATTTCCTTCGGCGGCTTCGTCGCGCATGTCGACCAGCTCGACCTCTGCGTCATGGCCGCGCACCCGCCTTCTGAGCTCGGCCAGGGCGACCTCGCCGCCGGCTGCCTGGTGGTACGTCGCGACGCTCGGTGTCGCAGAGCCCATCACCAGCCGGGCCCCGGTCACCGAGGCAAGGCGCCTCGCGACCCAACCCGTTTCGTACCGCGGCGTGCGCTCCTGCTTGTAGGTCGCGGAGCCCTCCTCGTCCAGGCAGATCAGGCCGAGGCGGGGGATCGGCGCGAACACGGCTGACCGGCTGCCCAACACCACGTGCGCCTCGCCTCGCCTGACGCGCCACCACTGCTGCGCGCGCTCGAGCTCCGTGAGCTGCGACTGCAGCAACGCGACCGGGGCGTTCAAACGCGACCGCACCCGCTGGACCAGCTGCGGGGTCAACGAGATCTCGGGCACGAGCAGAAGGACCCTCAGCCCCGCGCCCAGCGCGCGCTCAGCGGCGGCCAGGTAGACCTCCGTCTTCCCGCTCGCGATGACGCCGTGGAGAAGCGTCACTGGGTTTGCTGCGATCACCTCCAGGGCCGCGCGCTGCTCATCGGTGAGCGTCACCTCCTCGCTCGGCTCGGCAAGGCCTGTCACCAGCTCGAGAAGGCGGCTGTGCCGGCGCTGGCGGGTCGACACGCCCGAACCCGCGGACCCCGTGCCGCGGACACGCGGCGGCAGCATCGCGCGGATGCATTCGATCAGCGGCAGCCAGTAGTGGTCCGCGACCAGGCGCGCGAGCGCGACCTGATGGGGCAGGAGCAGCGGCTCGCTGCCTGCGGTCGCGATCGGTTTCGTCTCGACCCCCGGGTCGTCCGTCCCCATCGAGACCACGAACCCGTAGCTGCTGCGCTGGCCAAACGGCACCGTGACGCGATGCCCGGGCACAACATCCATGCCATCGGGTACCAGGTAGGTGTAGCTCTCGCGGGCGATCCCCCGGGCGGCTTCCACCGCCACCTCGGCGTAAAGGGTCAATTAGCGCTTCAAATGCGGCAACACGAGGTCCAGGATCTTGTCGCTCATCTCGCGCTTGGTCGCCTTCTCGAGCTCGTGGCGCGAACCATCGGCGAAGAGCAGCACGCCCGCGTTGTACTCGCTGCCGAAGCCGATGTCGCGACGGGAGATGTCGTTCGCCACGATCGCCTGCAATCCCTTCCGCTTCATCTTCTCAATCGCCTTTGCATCGAGCTTCGAGTCTTCCGCTGCAAAGCCGACGCGAAACACCATGTTGAGCTCGGGATCGCGGGCGAGGGTGGCCACGAGGTCGGGTATCGGCTCGAGCTCCAGGTTGAGGCTGGGCGTTTCTTCGCGCCTGATCTTGTGCCCGGCGGTCCTGGCCGGCTTGAAGTCACCCACTGCGGCAGCCATCAGAAGCAGGTCCGCGCCGCGCAGCTGAGAGCGCAGCTCGGCGAGCATCTCTTCCGCCATATCGACTCGCTGCACGTCGATGCCGTGATGCTCGGGATGGCTCGCCGTGGTCACCAGCGTCACGCGAGCCCCACGGTCGGCCGCCGCCGCCGCGAGCGCGAAGCCCATCTTGCCGCTGGAGTAGTTGCTGATGAATCGGACCGGGTCGATCGGTTCGCGCGTGCCGCCCGCCGTGACGACGACGCGCCGCCCGGCGAGGTCATAACGCGAGCGAATTGCGTGCACCATCGCGTTGAAGACCGTCGACGCCCCTGCCAGCCGGCCCGCACCCTCGTGCCCGCTCGCGAGGTGGCCTGTCTCCGGTTCGACCACTGTCACGCCGCGGCGGCGCAGCGTGGTCACGTTTTCCTGGACAGCCGGCTTGGCCCACATAGCGTCGTTCATCGCGGGGGCGACGACGACCGGGCTGCGCGCGGCGAGCAGCGTGGCCGTGACGATATCGTCCGAGCGACCGCTTGCCAGACGACCGATGACATTGGCCGTCGCGGGCGCGACGAGGATGACCTGCGCCCAATCGCCGAGAAACACGTGCGGCTCGGGCGAGCCGTCCGCAGCCCACATGCCGGTGGCGACGGGATTGCCGGTGACGCCTTGAAACGTCGGCGGCCCGACAAAGCGCATGGCCGACGAGGTCATCGCCACGCGCACCCGAGCTCCCGCCTGGGTCAGCGCGGAAGCCAGGTCCACCACCTTGTACGCGGCGATTCCGCCCGAGATCAACAGGGCGATACGCATCCCACGGAGTTCGTTGGGGACGGGCGTCGGATCCAGCGGCATGGGGCTAAGTTACGCGCCGCCGGGCGTCTTCGATGATCTGACGGATCTCGCCGACCGCACGCTCGACGTCGTCATTCGTCACCACGTGCTCGTACTCCGCCGCGTATGTCATCTCGCGTCCGGCGATCTGCCGCCGGGACGCCAGATCCTGCGGCGACTCGCTGCCTCTCTCCACCTGACGCCGCTCCAGCTCTTGCTCAGAAGGCGCGACGACGAAGATGAACACCGCGTCCGGCATCAGCCGGCGCACCTGCTCCGCGCCCTGGACATCGATCTTCAGCACGACGTCGCGGCCCTCGCTGCGGGCGCGCTCGACGCGGTCGCGGAATGTGCCGTACAGGTGGCCGTTGTAGGTTGCGTGCTCGAGGAAGGCGTCCCCCGCAATCAGCGCCTCGAACTGCTCCCGCGTCAGAAACGTGTAGTTGTCATCGGGCTTTTCGCCGGGTCGCGGTTGCCGCGTCGTCCCTGACACCGAGTAGACGAGGTTCTTGTCGACCTCGAGCAGCCGCCGGATCAGCGTGTCCTTCCCCACCCCCGACGGGCCGGAGATGACGATCAGGAGGCCGCGCTTCAAGCGAGCGAGTCCCAGAATGCGGTGAAGTCTTCCGGCGGCGCCGCTTCGAAGTTCATCGCGGCGCCGGTGCGGGGATGGCGAAGCCGCAGCCGCCATGCGTGAAGCATCGGCCGCCCGAGGCCCTGCTCCTGGCCTCCGTATTCGATGTCGCCGGCCACCGGGTGGCCGAGCGCGGCGAGGTGGACACGGATCTGGTGCGTTCGGCCGGTGTCGAGGTCACAGCGCAAAAGGGTATGGGTCCGCTTCCTCTCGACGACCTGGTACCGCGTCCGTGCGTAACGGCCGCCGGCGACCACCGCCATGCGCTTGCGCTCTCGCGGATGCCTTCCAATCGGACCCTCGAGCTCGCCGGCATCGTCCTTGATCCGGCCTTGGGCGATGGCGAGGTAAGTCCGGCTCAAGGACCGGTCCTTGAGCTGGCCCGAAAGCCTCCGGTGGCTCACATCGTTGCGCGCGACGACGATCAACCCCGAGGTCCCTTTGTCAAGGCGATGGACGACGCCAGGCCGCGCCGCGCCGCCGACCGCCGACCAGGCGCCGCCGCGGCCGAGAAGGGCATGGACCAGGGTGCCGGTGTGGTGCCCTGGCGCCGGATGGACGACCATCCCGGCGGGCTTGTTGACGACCGCGATGTCTTCGTCCTCGTAGACGACGTCGAGCGGTATCTCCTCCGCCCCGGCCACCACGACGTAGGCCTCGGGAATCTCAAACTCGACTACGTCCCCGGCGGCAACGCGGTCCGCGGGGTCGGCCGGGTGGCCGTTGACGAGGACCAGGTGGCCTTTGATCAGCCGCGCCGCCGCCGACCGGCTGAGTTCTGGAGCCTGCTCGGCGAGGAAGCGATCGAGCCTCGGGGCCGGCGACGACGCGATCAGCTTGTCGGACTTCGTCGTAGGAGGTAGCCCGCGATCATCAGCACCACGCCCGTTGAGATCGCCGCGTCCGCGACGTTGAAGACGGGCCAGAAATGGACGTTGATGAAGTCGGTGACGGTGCCATTCGTGACTCGGTCGAATCCGTTGCCCAGAGTCCCACCCAGGATCAGGCCGAGGACCACGCTGGTCCAGTCGCTGATCGGATTGCGCGCGACGTAGACCACCAGACCGATCGAAACCACCACTGACGCGACCAGAAAAAAAGTCGCGCCGGCGGGTGCAAAGCCAAACGCCGCACCCGAGTTACGGACGTTGGTGACACCGATGACGTGATCGATCAGCGAGACCTCCGTGCCGAAAGGGATCTGCGCGTTGACAAGACTCTTGGTCACCCGATCGAGGACGAAGACCAGAATCGCCCCGGTGATGAAGAGGATGCGCGGGTTTGTCAGTTTCGTTTGAGTCCGATCCAGATCTGCTCTCCTTCCAGCATCATCTGCTCACCGTCAAATCCGTCGTCTCGCCCCGGGCTCAACGTGACGGAAAGCGTTTCCGACTTGATGTAGTCGCCATGACGCTCGATGGCTCGCACGAGCATGCCATCCGCGTCGTAACGCGTGTGGATCCGGTCCTCGACGTTGAGGCCGGCCTTCTTGCGCCGGTCCTGGATCGCGCGCACGACCTCGCGCGCCAACCCCTCGAGCTTCAGCTCCTCCGTGATCACCGTGTCGAGCTTCACCTCGGGTGCCCCGAACGTGATGCTCTTGACGTTCAGCTCATCGCGCACGATCGCGGCGATTTCCTCCGGCATCGGATCGCCGGGGAGCGCGATGCTCGCGAGCGGCTGGCGCACCTTCAGCCTCGCTGCGTCTCGGGCGGCGAGCCCCGCCTCGACGCCCTGCCTGGCTCTTGCCATGTCGGCTTCGACCTGGGGGTCCTCCGGCGCCACGGGGACGGGGAAGTCGGCCAGGTGGACCGACTTGCCTTCCGAGAGGTTGCGATACATGGCGTCGGACACGAATGGGGCGAATGGAGCCATCAGCTCGGACACGGTGCGCAGAGCCTGGTACAGGGTCTGGTACGCGGCGGCCTTGTCCCGGTCTGACTGCGACTTCCAGAAGCGCCTGCGCGAGCGGCGGATGTACCAGTTGGACAGATCGTCGACGAAACGGTGGATGCGGCGGGCCGGCTCGACCGGTTCGTAGGCGTCGAGACCGCCGGCGACCGATGCGACCAGTCCGCTGAGCTTCGACAGCAGCCAGCGATCGAGGACGTGCCTCTCACGGACCGGCACCTGAGGCTGGGCGGGGTCGAAGTTGTCCAGCCGCGCATACGTGACGAAGAAGGAGTAGCAGTTCCACAGCGGGATGAAGAACTGCTGCACCGTTTCCTTCAAGGCCGCGTCGCCGGTGCGGTAGTTCTCCCCGATCTGGGTCGAGGTGTAGAAGTACCAGCGCACGGCATCCGAGCCGAAGTTGTCGAACAGGTAGTTCGGGTCGAGCACGTTGCCACGCGACTTCGAGGCCTTCTTCCCTTTCGGGTCGACGACGTGGCCGAGACAGATCACGTTGCGGTACGAGTTCTGGTTGAACAGAAGCGTGGAGATCGCGAGCAGCGTGTAGAACCAACCGCGGGTCTGGTCGACGGCCTCGGAGATGAAATCGGCGGGGAACGTTTCCTCGAAGAGCTCCTTGCCGTTGCGGGGGTAACCGCGCTGGGCGAACGGCATCGACCCGGAGTCGAACCATCTGTCCATCACCTCCGGGACCCGCTTCATCACCCCCTCGCATTTCTCGCACTCAAGGGTGACCGCATCGATGTAGGGCCGGTGAAGGTCTGCCTTGTCGTCCAGCCCGATCTCCGCCGCCGAGCTGACGATGCGCTGCTCGTCGCAGCCTTCGCAGATCCAGATCGGCACAGGCGTGCCCCAGTAGCGGCTGCGGGAGAACTGCCAGTCGATGTTGTTCTCGAGCCAGTCGCCCATCCGGCCGGTCCTGATGTGGTCGGGCACCCAGTGGGTGGTGTTGTTGTTGGCGAGCAATTGCTCCTTGCGTTCGGTCGTGCGGATGTACCAGGCATCGAGCGCGTAGTAGATCAGCGGGGTGCCGCAGCGCCAGCAGAAGGGGTAGGTGTGGAGGGTCGTCTCCGCCTTGTAGAGAAGCCCGCGGTCCTTCAGGTCGTCGATGATCACGGGGTCGGCTTCCTTCACGTGCAGTCCCGCGAACTTCTCGACGTAGGGCAGGAACTTTCCATCGAGGCCGACGGTGTGCTTGAACGGGATGCCCTTTTCTTGACATAGGCGCAGGTCGTCGACGCCGTACAGCGCCGAGGTGTGCACGACGCCCGTGCCCTCTTCCGTGGAGACGAAGTCCGCATCGACCACGTAGTGCGCCTTGCCCTCTTCCGGGACCGAGTAGGGATACAGCGGTTCGTACTCGAGCCCGACGAGGTCGCTGCCTTTCATCCGCTCCACCACCTGCGGCGGCTCTTGGAGCACCGTCAGCCGGGCCTCGGCCAGGATGAGGTACTCGTCCCCCTCCTTCACCTTGATGTAGTCGATGTCGTTGTCGACCGCGAGCGCGACGTTGCCGGGCAGCGTCCAGGGGGTGGTCGTCCAGGCGAGGATCGACGTTTTGGGGTCGTTCTTCAACCGGAACCGGATGTAGACGCTCGGGTCGGGCACGTTGTCGCGGTAGCCGAGCGAGAGCTCATGGCTCGACAGCGGCGTCGCGCATCGCGAACAGTACGGCGCGACGCGAAAGCCCTTGTAGACGAGGTTCTGCTTCCACATCTCGCTGAGCGCCCACCACACCGACTGGATGTACTCAGAGGTCAGCGTCCAGTACGCGTGCTCGTAGTCCTGCCAGAATGCCATGCGCTCGCTGAATGCGACCCAGTCTTCGACGTACTCATAGACGCTCTGCCGGCAGAGTTCGTTGAACCGCTCGACGCCGATCTCGTTCTCGATTGCGAACTTGCCCGAGATGTTGAGCTTCTTCTCGACCTCGATCTCGACAGGCAGCCCATGCGTGTCCCAGCCGGCCTTACGCTCGACGTAGAACCCCCGCATCGTCTTGTAGCGGCCGAATAGATCCTTGAACGCGCGGGCAAGGATGTGGTGCGTGGCGGGCTTGCCGTTCGCGGTGGGCGGGCCTTCGTAGAAGACGAAACGCGGTCGCCCCTCGCGGAGATCGAGAGACTGCTGGAAGGTGCCTTCGTCCTTCCAGCGCTTCATGAGCTGGACCTCCAGCTCAGGGAAGCTGACGCGTTGGTCGACTTTTTCGAACACTCTCACTCCACAGAGATACGTATTTGCCTATCCCTGGGACGAGTCCCCACAAAGACCCGCGGTACCACCCAGATTCCCGAGGCCATCACCTCGGACCCTCGTTGGGTTACGGCTCGGGAGTGATCTCGGCTCCGTCATCGGCCACCCGGCTCTCACCTTGCCTGGCTCTCTGTCGACCGCTCAGACGGGCCTACCTGTCTCCGTCGGCGCCGAGTGAACTCCGATTCTACCTGCCGACGGTGCGGAGAACTGAGATGAGGATGATCGCGACCAGCCACACCACCAGCGGCGAGAGGTCGATGCCCGACATCGGCGGAAGCCTCCGTCGAATCGGCGCCAGCACGGGTTCCGTCAGCTGGAATGCAAGCCGCGAGACCGCGTTGGTCGGGTACGGGCTGATCCAGGAAAACACGATGCGGACAAGGACCACGACCAGGAAAGCCTGGAGCAGGAAGACAAGCAGGCTCACGATGAATGCCATCAGACGGCCGTCCGCGGCCCGAACAGGGCCTGGCCCAACCGAACCATGGTGCTGCCGGCGGCGACGGCCGCTTCGAAGTCTCCGCTCATACCAATAGAAAGGATAGGGAGAGATTTTCCAAGCCGCTGCTCAGCTCCGGCCCGCAGCGCACGCAGCTCCTCGAAGGCAGATCTCGGGTCGCGATCGGCCGGACCCATCCCCATCAGGCCGCGCACCTCGAGCAGCGTGGCCGCCTCGTCGATCAAGTCATTGGCCTGGGCCGGATCGACGCCGCTCTTCTGCGGCTCACGGCTCACATTGACCTCGATCAGCACCTTCTGGGTGGGATCCACGCGGGCGAGCGCTTCGGCCAGATGGAGCGAGGCGACGGACTGAATCAGCTCGAAGCGGCCGGTCGCCTGGCGAACCTTGTTCGTCTGAAGGTGCCCGATGAGGTGCCACTCCGCGCCCTGGACGACCTCTATCTTGGTCAGCGCCTCTTGAACTCGGTTCTCGCCGAGGATGCGCAGCCCGGCGTCCAGCGCCTCGCGGCAGACGTCGGGACCGAAGCCCTTGGTGACCGCGACGATGGTGACGTCGTTGGGATGACGGCCTGTGCGGGCGATGCGCTCGCGCACCTCGGCAAGCCGCTCTGCGACGCTCACCGAACGGCGACGATCGCGCCAAACCGCTTGCCGTCCGGATGCCGGCGGTGGGACGGAAAGAGGTAGCTCTCCTTCGTGCACATCCCAATGTCGTACACGGCATCGACGCCTGCTTCCTCGAGCTGGTTGCGATTGGCCGCCCCAAGGTCGAGGAGGAACTTGCCTCCATCATCCGGCCGCACGAAGCGGCGCTCGAACTGCGACGCCACATCATCACCGACTTGATAGCAGCGGCCGCAGATGCCAGGCCCGATGCCCGCCCGGATGTGGCGGCAGCCGTACTCCTGGCGCATTGAGCCGACGGCAGCAGCCGCCACCCCTTTTTTGGTGCCGCGCCATCCGGCGTGGACCAGTCCGGCGACGTTCTTCTCCGGATCCCAGAGCACGATCGGGTAGCAGTCCGCGTGGGTCGTGAAGAGGACCACGTCGGTGCGGTCGGTCATGAGCGCATCGACGTCGTCAATAAGGTCGACCGGCTCATCGACGCGAGCCACCGCCGCTCCATGGATCGCGCCCGCCGTGGTCAGTGTGCGGTGCTCCAGGCCGAGGACCTCGAGGAAGCTCCGACGCGAGGCCAGGACTGGTTCCCGGTCCGGCGCGTGCGTCAGGCCAACCGAGCCAAGCAAGGTGGTCGAAAAGCCGTGAACCAGACCTGGTTCGTCAGCCAGCTCGGGTATGTGCAGCGCCGCCGGGATCGTCTTCACGGCGAAGAGATTACGAACGCCGGGAGCTTAGTACCTGCTCGATCTCGCGTTTGACCTGCTGGAGGTCCATGAACTCGCGATAGACGGACGCGAAACGGATGTAGGCGACCTCGTCCAGGTCGCGCAGGCGTTCCATCACCATCTCCCCGATCTCCTGGCTTGGGATCTCGACGCGCCCCGACCGCCGGAGCTCGGCCTCGATGTCATCGACGATTGCGCGCAGCCGCTCCGGCGAGATGTCGCGCTTCTCGGTCGCCTTCTTCAGGCCGTTGAAGAGCTTCTGGGGATCGAAGTCCTCACGCCGACCGTCTTTCTTGGTGACGAAGAACGGAACGGTTTCAATCCGTTCGTAGGTGGTAAAGCGCTGCCCGCACTGCAGGCACTCGCGCCTCCGGCGAATCGCCTCCCCGATCTCCGAGTCGCGGGAGTCGACCACCTTCAGGTCGTGATGACCGCAGTACGGGCAACGCAAATAAGCTCCTCTTGACTTACATCCTGTTGCGCAGGAACGCTGGGATGTTGATGTCGCCGAGCTCTTCGAGTCCGAACTCGGGCCGCTCGATCGTACGACGCTGCGTCTCCTGCCTGGCTTCCTGCTGTGTCTTGCCGCCGAAACCGGTGGCGATGACCGTGATCTTGATCTCGCCCGCCATCGTGTCGTCGCGAACGACGCCGAAGATGATGTTGGCGCCGGGGTCGGCCGCCGCTCGCACGATCTCGGCTGCTCGCTGCACCTCCTGCAGGGTGATGTCCTTGCCGGCGGTGATGTTGAAGAGGATGCCTTTGGCGCCGTCGATCGACGTCTCGAGCAGCGGGCTGGAGACCGCCTGCTTGGCGGCGTCCTCGGCCCGCGAGTCGCCCGCGCCATGGCCGATGCCCATCAGAGCCTCGCCCGCGTTCTCCATGATCGCCTTCACGTCGGCGAAGTCGAGATTGATCACACCGGGCTGAGTCACCAGGTCGGAGATGCCCTGCACGCCCTGGCGCAGAACATCGTCGGCCATCCTGAAGGCTTCCTCGAGGGTGGTCTTCGAGCTGGCAACCTGCGCCAACCGGTCGTTGGGGATCACGATCAGCGCGTCGACCTGGCCCCGAAGGGCTTTGATGCCTTCCTCGGCGGTGTCGTTACGGATGCGGCCTTCGAACGAGAACGGCCTCGTGACCACGCCGATCGTGAGAGCGCCGGCTTCCTTCGCCAGCTCCGCCACGATGGCGGCGGAGCCGGTCCCGGTGCCGCCTCCCATTCCAGCGGTGATGAATACCATGTCCGATTCCTGGACCACCGCTGTCAGCTCGGTCCGGCTCTCGTCGGCGGCGTCGCGACCGCGGGTCCAGTCGCCGCCCGCGCCCAGGCCTCGCGTGACCTTGTTGCCGATCTGGACTTTGACGTCGGCCTGGCAGCGCTCCAGCGCCTGCTTGTCGGTGTTGACGGCGATGAACTGGACCTTGAGCGCCTTGGAGATCATTCGGTTGACGGCGTTACCGCCGCCGCCACCGCAGCCGACGACCTTGATCCGGGCTCGCCCTTCGTGCAACTCGCTCTCTTTCATAGGGATGACGTGGTCCTCCTTGGTTCTGGATTTGGCCATGGCGAGCTCCAATTGACTTTTGGTGTGTTCTCTAGAAAAAATCGCGCAGCCACCTCACTGTTTTTTGATACGTGTTGCCGAACGTGACGGGCTGGCGCGTGTTGCCGTAGATCGCGCGAGAGCGCGCCCCCCACTTCACCAACCCAGCCGCCACTGCGAACGACGGTCCGTGCGCTTTGTCCGCGAGGCCGGTCAAGCCGAGAGGCTGGCCGAGTCGGGCCGAAGTGTTGAACACCGCCTGGGCGGCATCCGTCGTGCCCATCAGTCGTGAACCGCCGCCCGCGACCACCACGCCAGCTGGGAGCAGCTGGTCGAAGCCGGTCTTGCGAACCTCCTCGCGCGCCATCTGGAAGATCTCCTGCATGCGCGGGCCGATGATCTCGGCGAGGAAGCGTCGCGGCAGCGCCTGGATCCTGTCACCGCCGACCTGCCGGACCTCGACCTTCTCCGCGTGGTCGATCACATCGGCCAGCGCGTGGCCGTAGTTCAGCTTCAGGTTCTCGGCCTCGTCGAGGGTCGTGCGGAGACCGATGGCGA
The DNA here is from genome assembly GCA_005881275.1 of Chloroflexota bacterium. GTDB lineage: Bacteria > Chloroflexota > Dormibacteria > Dormibacterales > Dormibacteraceae > 40CM-4-65-16. Next base: position 32,333 of record VBEF01000025.1, on the reverse strand, counting down.
TATCGCTGGTGACGTGGTTGCCGCCAACGGGCAGAACGGCGAGATGCCTCGCGCTGCCTTCGTTGTAGACAACGACGTTCGTGGTGCCCGCGCCGATCTCCACCAGACAGACGCCCAGCTCGATCTCCTGCGCGGTCAGCACTCCCTCGCCCGCGCCGAGCCCTGCGCACACGACGTCTTCGACGTCGAAGCCGGCCCCGTGGACGCACTTGATCACGTTCTGGACGGCGGTCTGCGCGCCGGTGAGGATGTTGGTCTCGACCTCGAGGCGGTGACCGGTCATGCCCACGGCGTCCCGCACCCCGTCCTGGCCGTCGACGGTGTAGGCACGGGGGATGACATGGATGACCTGGCGGTCGCTCGCGACGCTGATCGCCCTGCTTGCTTCGACGACGCGCTGCACGTCGTCATCGCCGATCTCGTGATCGGGATTCGCGACGGCGACGACGCCGGTGGAGTTCTGGCTCCATGTGTGTGTGCCGCCGAGGGAGACGACGACCGACTCGATGCGCTGGCCGGCCATGCGCTCCGCCGCGACGGTGGCGGCCTGAATCGCGGCGATGGTTTTTTCAAGGTTGACCACGACGCCTTTGCGCAGGCCGTCGGACGGGCTTTCGCCCACGCCGAGGATGGTCACCGGGGTGCCCGGCTCGTCAGACTCTGCTATGACGACCGCGACTCGGGATGTGCCCAGGTCGAGACCGACGGTTTTCTTCCGCCGTGACAAAACTGTGCTGGAACGCCTCCTGGAACGATTTGGTGGTGCGGGCGGGTTGGCGGGATTATATCGGCTCCCGGCGCGTTGCGGGGCTAGATTTTGTGGGTCGGGCAAGAACCTTATCTAGGAGTAGTGGTGACTCGCAGAGAAAAGGACAATGAAGAGGGTGTGGGGACCGGGCCTGGTGGCTCGGATCACGTTGCGATTAGCCTGTAAATTCTACTTGCCTTTCATACGTCTGTTCGTATATTATTCTCATGCTCCAGGCGGCGCCTTCGAGTCCTGCTCTGTCGCCGGCACCGTCGCATGGTGCATGAGAGCGGATGGCAGCTGATCAAATGCGATGACGGGGCAGACCGTGACCATCGCCCCAACTGTCACCTTCGGCTTGCCCAGAGGGCCAGACTGAATCCTTCTGAGCAATTTCTAAGCGAGAACGCAGCCGCTGCTCAACCACGAAGAAGACCGTGTATGCCATGGAGCGAGCAGCAATCGCGGCAGCCCGCCAGACAACGGCTGAAATTGGCGTGCGGCTCGGAACAATCGGCATTGTCGGCGTGATCGTCTACGGACTGGTCTACCTGACTTACCTGGCCGCTGGGTGGTTTCGCGACTACAGGTAGTGGCGGCGGATGGCGCCGAAGTTATTGAAGGATCGCGAAAGCGACCGCGATGACGATTACTTGCATGGATTCGGAGTCGGCGGCGCTGCGGCCGCCGGCCGCGATTTGAAGCCAACGGCCGGCTCGGCAGGGTTCATGACGTTGACGTAATCGAGGTCAGGCGAGCTGTAGTTGACGTCGCGCGCGAGCGCCTTCAACGCAGTCAGCTTGTCGCGCAAGGTGCCGAACTCCTCGGGCGTCAGCACCCGGCCGAAGTAAACCTTCCAACCCTTCTTGGCCACCAATGTGAGAGACCCGCACGAGTCGAAGATGAATCCCGCGACGTCCTGACCGAACAAAGTCGGAAACGCTCGCTGCATGTTCACCAGGGCGGTCAGCAGCTGAGCGTCGAGCGCGCGGTCCCCCACCCGCGGGTCGCTCCCGGTCGGACCTTGCACGTCGACCAGCCCGGCTGTGCTTGTGGTCGTGCCGAGGACTATCGCTTGACTCGAAAGGAGATAGAGCTTGGTCGACGGGCCTGCGTGATATGACGCCACGGGCTCCCACTCGCTGACCTGCACCAAGACGGTTCCCGGCAGCTGCGGCATCACCTTCGCCGAGCGAATCCACACCTGGTTGAGCAGGCGCTGCTTCGCCATCTCTCCATCGACCGAGATGACCGACCCGTCACCCGACAGTCCGGCGGCGTGGGCGATCTGGCTCGACGTCATGTGGCGCGCGCCGATCACCTGCACGTTGTGCAGCGTCAGGGCCGGGCCGAACCACAGGTAGACCAGCACGGCGATCTCGATGCCGGCCGCGGCGGCGGCGATGACCTTGCGCGCCCAGTGCACGTCCGGTTCGCGAAGCGCCCGCTCCGATCGCGTCCACAGCTGTCCACGCAGAGGCTCGGTGCGCTCCAGCCCGTTGGGCCACGGCGCACGAGGGAGTACGGAGCTCCGGCGGCGGAACTTCATACAGCCGCCGGCCCGACGTGACGTCGATGCCGACCAACGGCGTGGTCGACCAGGCGCTGGCAAACCTCATCGAACGCGACGCCCGCCGCGCGCGCCGCGTCCGGAAGGAGTGACAGCTCGGTCAAGCCAGGCACGGTGTTGACCTCGAGCACCCACGGCGTGCCATCCGCGCCGACGATGATGTCGACCCGCGCCATGCCGGAGCAACCGAGCTCCGTGAAAGCGCGCGCCGCGGTTTCAGAGGCTGCCTTGCGCGCTGCCTCGGGGATACGGGCCGGGATGATGTGGTGCGATTTGCCGGCCGTGTACTTCGCGTCGTAGTCGTACACAGGGTTCTCGCTGACGATCTCCAGTGTCGGCAAGACCTGAAGGTCGGGTGTCGCAAGGACGCCGATCGTGATCTCGGTCCCCGCGGCGAACCGCTGCACGAGAACGCGTCTGTCGTAACGGCCCGCCAGCACAAGCCCGCTGGCGACCGCGTCCGCGTCTTTGGCGATCGTGAGGCCGATCGTCGATCCCTCGCGCGCAGGCTTTATGACGAGCGGCAGGCCGAAGCGCGATACAACGCGCTCCACCACGTCGGCGGCCACGCCTTCCTTGATTTCGAGCTCCTCGAACTCGGGCACGTGAAGCCCGATCGCGCCCAGGATCTTGCCTGCCCGCGACTTGTCCATGCATAGCGCGGAGGCGAGCACGCCCGAACCCGTATAGGCCAGACCGAGCAGCTCGAGCATTCCCTGGACGGTGCCGTCCTCGCCAAACCGGCCGTGAAGTGCGTTGAACACACAATCGAAATCGCCGTCGCGCAGGACGTCCCACGTGCTCGCGTCGAGATCAACTGGGGTGACGTCGTGGCCGCGGCGGCCCAGCGCTTTAGCCACCTGCTCACCCGAGCGCAGCGAGACTTCTCGCTCCGCGGACTTCCCTCCCCTCAGCACGGCGAGCTTCACTTCCAGCGTCCCACCATCTCGACCTCCGGTTCGAGCTGGATTCCAAATCGACGCTTGACCTCCGCCATCACGCGCTCGATAAGCCGGCGGACGTCGGCGGCAGTCGCGCCACCCTCGTTGATGATGAAGTTGCCATGCAGGCTCGATACGACCGCAGCCCCCTCGCGCGCCCCTTTCAGTCCCGCAGCCTGAACCAGCCGGCCCGCAGAATCGCCCGGCGGGTTCTTGAACACGCTGCCGCAGTTCTTGGTCTTGATGGGCTGCGTCTCATTCCGCTCGCGGGTGAGCCTGGCCATCAGCTGCCTGGCCTCCTCCCCATCACCGCGCGCCAGCTGCACGGTTGCGCTGACCACGAGTGCTCCCCGGAGCGCACCATCGCGCAGCGCCGACGTGCGATAGCCAAGCTCCAGCGCGTCCGGTTTCCAGGTTTGCTTGCCGGCGCCCGGCACATAACCTTCGACCTCGACGAGCACCTCGCGAATCTCCCTGTCCCAGCACCCTGCGTCCTGGTAGACGGCGCCGCCCACCGTGCCGGGCACCCCGATCGCAAACTCGAAGCCGCGGAGGTTGGCGTCGGCGACGATGCGGGCCAGCCGCATCATCTTCAGGCCTGCGCCCGCGCGCACGCGGGTGCCTTCGATCTCGTGGTCGCGATTCACGATGCGCACGACCAGGCCATCGACGCCACGGTCCGCGACTAGCAGGTTGGTTCCGGCCCCCAGCAGCAGATAAGGAATTTCTCGCGAGCTGCAGCCGTCGATGGCTTTCTCGATGGCTTCCGCGCGACCCAACTCGAAAAAGAACTCGGCGGGACCCCCGATGCCAAACGAGGTCCGAGACGCAAGGGGCTCGCCTTCTTTCACGCCCGGCAGCTCGCGCAGCCAGGCGACGTTAGATCTTGTGCGCCAGGTCATCGCCCAACTTTTTGATATCGCCGGCGCCCATGAGGAGGACCAGGTCATCGGGGCCGACGATCTCCTCCAGCGCTTCCTTCGCCTTGGTGAAATCGCCGACGTAGATGCCATGCGGAATTTGATGCGCGAGGTCGGACGCGCGAACGCCGGAGACGTTGTCCTCCCCGGCGCTGTAGACGTCGAGCACGTATACCCGGTCCGCGCCGGTGAACGCGCGCGCGAAGTCGTGCATCAGCGCGCTCAAGCGGGAGTACCGATGCGGCTGGAAGACCACGACGAGGCGGCGGTGGCGCAGCTCGCGCGCCGCCTCGATCGTCGCGCGAACCTTCGTTGGATGGTGCGCGTAATCGTCGTACACCGCCGCGCCCTGAAAAACCCCCAGGAACTCCATGCGCCGGTGCGCGCCGGGAAAGGTCTGCAGCGCTCCGGCGACGTCGCTGAAACCGACGCCGAGCTCGAGCGCCATCGCGGCTGCGGCTGTTGCGTTCTGAATGTTGTGGCGCCCAGGCTGCCGCAGGTTGACGTGGCCGAGCAGGTCGACTCCCCGATAGATCGGAAACGGACGCACAGGCTCGCAGCGATAGGTGGCGTCATGGCGGAACCCATACGTGACCTTGCGCGCCCGCGGTTTGAGCTCGCGCGCCAGGTCGTCGTCTGCGCACAAGAGGGCCAACCCGCTCTCGGGCAGCCCCTCGACGAACCACTGAAACAGATCGCGCACCGCGCTGACGTCGCGAAAGTGATCTGGGTGGTCGAGCTCGATGTTGGTGACGATCGCGCGCTGCGGATGGTGGAGGGTGAGCGTGCCGTCCGATTCGTCGGTCTCGGCGATCAGCCACTCCGACCGACCCGACCGGGCGCTTGATCCGTCGCCGACCAGGACCGTCGGGTCGTACCCGGCCGTGACCAGGATATGCCCGAGCATGTGCGTGACAGTCGTTTTGCCGGCGGTGCCCGCGACGGCGATCGAGTCGGTTTCGTTGATCAGCTGGGCCAGCATCTCGGCGCGGCTCAGCACCTTGAGGCCCATCGCGCGCGCCGCGTCGAGCTCAGGTGACCTCTTGACCGCGCCGCTGTAGACGAGCAGGTCCTGGCCGAGGACATGCTCGGGATCGTGTCCGAGGAGGAACCTCACGCCCGCCTCCTCGAGCTCGCTCGTCGTTTCCGATTCCTTGATGTCGCAGCCGCTGACATCGTCGCCGCGCGCCAGAAAGACCTTTGCCAGCGCTGAGACTCCGGCCCCGCCCACGCCCATCAGGTGCACTCTCACCGCCTTGCGACCTCGCGCAGCACCGCCAGAACGCGCTGAGCCGCGTCTCGGCGTCCTGCGGCGGCGGATGCCTTAGCCATGGCGCGGAGTCGATCGGAGTCGAGGCCCTCGATCGCTTTTACCAGGCTGTCACCCGTGAGGTCGTCATCGGCGATGCTGACCGCGGCCCCGGCGGCGACCATCGCGGCCGCGTTCTCCTCCTGGTGCCCGCCGCCAAACGTGCCGGGGATCAAGACCATGGGCAGACCGACCGCCGCCGCCTCGGCGATGGTTCCGACGCCGGCGCGACTGACGATCAGGTCGGCGCGACCCATCAGCTTCGGCATATCGTCGGCGAAGGCAACCGCGGTGTACCCGTCGCGCGCATGCTCGGCGATCCCCTCCGCGCCTTGCTGGCCCGCGACATGAACCACCTCTTCGAATCTCGCGCACAGCCTGTCCAGGGCCGACCACACCGCAAGGTTCAGCTTGCGCGCGCCCTGGCTTCCGCCGGTCACGAGCAGCCTGCGCGGCGGCACGCCGGGTGTGCGCGGCGTGAAGCCGTCGCGCAGAGGAACGCCGGTCAGCACCACGCGAACGTCGCGCAAGCGGCTCTCGGTTCCAGGCAGCGTTGTGCACACCGTGGCCGCGCCTGCCGCGAAGTAGCGGGTCGCCAGCCCCGGCCTCACATCCTTCTCATGCAGGACATAAGGAATGCGGCGCATGCGTGCGGCCGCCACCGCGGGCGCCATCACGTAGCCACCCATGCCGAGCACGACGTCCGGGCGAAACTCGTCGACGATGCGCAGGGCTGAGCGAAGCGCCAACGGTATGAGCGCCGGCAGCGCGACGTTCTTCCACACCGCGTCACGATCGAGCCCGCGCACTCGGACGGTCCGGAGATCGAAGCCTGCCGCAGGGACGAGGCGCTCCTCGGGGCCACCCATACGGCCGACCAGCAAGACACCACCGTCCGGCTCCTCAGCGCGGAACGCTCGCGCGACCGCGAGCGCCGGAAACAGGTGTCCGCCGGTTCCGCCTCCCGCGATCAAAAGTCTCATCTGACTGTCGATTGTTCCGCAACGCCGAACCTGACCCGCGGCGCGCGATGCTCAGCAACAGGCCGACCGCGGCCAGCGTCGTCGCGAGCGCGGTTCCTCCATAGCTGAAAAATGGCAGAGGGACGCCGGTGATGGGCAGCGTGTTGGTCACGGTGGCCATGTTGAGGAAGGCCTCGAACGTCACCCAGGTCGTGATCGAGGCGGCGAGCGCCATGCCGAACCTGTCCGGCGCGCGTAGCGACGCGCGGTAGCCCCGGATGCCAAAGACGAGAAACCCCAGCATGATCAGGGTCGTTCCGATCAAGCCGGTCTCCTCGCCGACGATGGCGAAGATGAAGTCGGTGTGCGCCTCCGGCAGCCAGCCGTACTTCTCGATCGAGTGACCAATGCCCACCCCGAAGATGCCCCCTGACGCGAGCCCGTAAAGCGACTGCGTGGCCTGGAAGCCGGCGCCAAGAGGATCGGCCCACGGATTCTTGAACGCCGTGAGCCGTGCCATCCGGTACGGCTCGAGCAGGGTGACGGCGATGAATCCCAGGCCGAGGCCAGCGACGAGCAGGATGATGTGGCGCAGGCGGCCGCCGCCGGCCCAGAAGGCGCTGAGAAAGATGCCGACGGTGACGATCGCCGTGCCGAGGTCGCGCTCCAGCATCAGGAGGACAAGGACGCCGGCAAGCATCGCCGCAAACGGCACGAAGACCTGCTGGAATTGGCCCATGCGGTGCGAGTTGCGGTCGATCCAGTGTGCGATGAAAACGGCGAAGGCGAGCTTCCCCAGCTCCGACGGCTGAAATGTGCCGAGCGGCCCGGCGTCGAACCAACGGCGCGCCCCGTTGACGCTGACCCCGAGGTGTGGGATGAGGACCAATAGCATCAAAAGCGCCGCAGCGACGGCGCCCGCCGGAGCGAGCGGCCGGATCCGCCGGTAGTCGATCCGAGCCAGTACGAACAGCGCGACGAATCCGATCAGCAACCACGCGGCCTGACGCTCCGCGTAATAGAAGGTGGACTGGTGCTGGTTGTAGGCGAAGGCGACGCTGGCGCTCGTGACCATGATCAACCCGCCCGCGCACAGGAGAACCGTGGTGAAAAGCAGCAGCCGGTCCGGCTGCGGCCTGGATTGAGCAGCCGTGCTCACGCTGCAAACCGTCGGCGGACCAGCTCTTTGAACTGGTTGCCGCGGTCCTCGAAGTCCTTGAACATGTCAAAGCTCTTGTAGGCGGGGCTCAACAGCACGACGCCGCCCTGGCGCGCAAGACCGGCCGCGATCGACACGGCCTCCTCGAGCGATTGGGCGCGGAGGACGTTCGGATGATCCCGCAGGGCCTCAGCCAGGTCATCCGCAGACGCGCCGATCAGGACCACCGCCTCGGCATGCGCGAGCACGTCCGCTACCCACTCGCGAAGATCGAATCCGCCGCCGTACCCACCCGCGATCAAGATCACCGGTGCGCCTGGAAAGGCATTCAGCGCAACTCGGCCCGCGTCGGGATTGGTCGCCTTCGAATCGTTGAACCAACGCACGCCAGCCCATTCACCGACCAGTTCAAGCCGGTGCTCGACGCCCTTGAACGAACGGATCGCAGCGTTGATGGTCTCGTCGCTCAACCCGGCGATGCGCCCTACGGCCGCCGCGGCGAGGGCGTTCTCCATGTTGTGACGTCCGGGCAGAGACATCGGCGGCAGAGGCTGGTGCTGGTCGAACCAAACGACCCGTCCACGCGTGCGTGATGCGAGCCCGCGCACCAGCTCGTCTCGAGAGTTGAGGACGGCGTAGTCATCCGGCTCGGCGAACTCGATGGCTCGTGCCTTGAGATCCATATAGCGATCGAGCGTGTGGTGGCGGTCGAGGTGGTCCGGCGTGATGTTGAGGATCACACCGACGTGCAGGTGAGGCCGCTCGACGGACTCGAGCTGGAAGCTCGAGAGCTCTAGCACGACCCAGTGCTCAGCAGTGATGTCCTCCACGCGGTCGAGCACCGTGTCTCCGATGTTGCCGCCGACGATCACCGGCCGCTCGCCGGCCGAGAGCACTTCGCCGGTGAGCGCGGTCGTCGTGGTCTTCCCGTTCGTCCCCGTGATTCCGACGACGGTTCCCTTGCACAGCTTGAGAAACAGGTCGATCTCACTCGATACGGGGATGCCTTTGGCGCGCGCCTGGTTGAGCAGCTCGGAATCCCAGGGCACCCCCGGGCTGGCGTAGACGATGTCGACGCCTTCGAGCACGGCGTCGTCATAGCCGCCAAGGCGCAGCTCGACGCTCGATGGCATCTGCGCGATCGTTGACAAGAGCTCGGCTTCGGGCTTGCGATCGACCACGCGCACCTGCTCACCCCGCGCGGTGAGGTGCAGCGCGAGCGCGACGCCGCTGCGCGCCGCGCCAACCACGAGGGCGCTCACATAACCAGCTTCACGAGAGCGACCGCGGCCAGCGCGGAGATGAGACCCGCGCCCCAGAACGACAGAGCGATGCGGTTCTCAGACCAACCCTCGTGGTGGAACGTGTAGTGGATCGGGGTCATGGTGAAAACGCGGCGTCCGCCGCTGGCTTTGAAGTAAGCCACCTGAATGATGACAGACAGCGTCTCCAGCAGAAACACAAGAGCCACGATCGGCAGAAGCAGCAGCAGGCCTTGCTGGATCGCCATCGCGGCCAGGGCAAAACCGATTGCGAGTGCGCCAGTGTCGCCCATGAAGACTCGCGCGGGATACCTGTTGAACACGAGGAACGCCACCAGTCCGCCGCACAACGTCAGGGCCACCGCCTTCTCGCCGGCGGATGCTCCGGGCAGGAGCAGCACGATGGCGGCGATCGCTATGAACGACAAGCCGCCGGCGAGCCCGTCCATCCCGTCGGTGATGTTCACAGCGTTGGCCGTGGCCACAATGGCCACCACCGCAAGGGGAAACACGAGCCACTGGGCGGCCGGCAAAAAGAGCTGCGGCGCGCCCGAAACCGTGGCAAGCCATGCGACCGGAACGGCTAGCACGACCTGGATCGGCAGCTTCAGGCGGGCGGGGATGCCGATCGCACCGCGGCGCAGCTTTTGCAGGTCGTCCGTCACACCGAGCAGGCCGCCGGCGACGAGCCCCGCCACGGACGGCAGGGCACCCGGATGTCCCGCCGCGATGGCCGCAAGACCCGCGATAACAGCCAGAGCGACAAACAGGATTCCGCCGCCGGTTGGGGTGCCGGCCTTCCGCTGGTGGGACTCGGGAAGCTCGGCCTGGATCACCTGCCGGGATTTCCGCTCCCGGAGCGTCCGGATGAAATTCGGGTACAGGATCAGCGCGAGAGACATAGAGAGAACGACTGTCCCCAGGTCGAGGATCAAGCCGCCGTCAGTTCCTTGACGAGCTCGTCGAGCCGCACTCCATGCGAGGCTTTGACCAGGACCCGATCACCGGGCGCGGCTGTGCGCCGGACCCACTCCGCCGCGGCCGCGCGATCGGGCACCAGCTCGGCACCCGACGCCTCAGCCAGCATCCGCGCGTGGTCGCCCTGCACCACACAGATCGCATCGAAGATCTCTGCCGCTCGTAGTCCGACCCGCCGGTGCGCCTCGTCCGACAGGCTGCCCAGCTCACGCATCTCGCCGAGGACCGCGAGCAGGCGGCCGCCTTTGGGCCCGGCCGCGACGGTCTCGAACGCCGCGAGCATGGACTCCGGGCTCGCGTTGTACGCGTCGTCGATGATCGTGTAGCCCGCGGGGGTGCTCACCTCCTGCAGCCGGTGCTCGACCTGCACTTCGGCCAGGGCCTCCGCGCCGGCCGCGAGACTGACCCCGGCGAACTCGCACGCGGCGAGAGCGGCAGCTGCGTTGAGGGCCTGGTGGCGGCCGCGGATCGACAGCCGCACGGCGACGCCTCCGACCGAGAATTGGGATCCGCCGCCGCTGAGCGCCTCATATTGGTCGACGCGGTAGTCGCCTCGCTCCTGACCGAAGCTCGCGATGCCCGCGGTCGTCATCTGGGCGAGCAGCGGAAAGAACTCGTTGTCCGCATTCAGCACGGCAAGTCCTTCTTCAGGCAGTGCGGCCACCAGCTCACCCTTGGCGCGGGCGAGCTCCTCGCGTGAGCTGAAGTACTCGATATGGACGATTCCGACGTTGGTGACTATTCCGATCACTGGTTTCGCCAGAGCGGCCAGACGCGCGATGTCGCCCGCACGCTGCATACCCATCTCGAGCACCAGGGCCGAGTGGTGCGGCTCCAGGCTCAGGATGGTCAGGGGAACGCCGGTCTCGGTGTTGAGGTTGCCCTGCGTCCGAAGCACGTTGAAATGACGCGAAAGGACGGCGGCCACCATCTCCTTCGTCGAGGTCTTGCCGTTGCTGCCTGTAACCGCAACGACCAGGGGCTGCACCCGTCTCAGGGCGTGCCCGGCCAGCGCGTACAGAGCGTGCCACGTGTCAGGCACCAGAACCTCGACCACGCCTGACGGAATCTCGGTGCGGCGGTCCACCACGACCGCGGCGGCGCCTCGCGCGACCGCGTCGCCAACGAACTGATGCCCGTCCTTCTCCGCGCCCCTCAGCGCGAAAAAGACGCCACCCTGCTTGACCTCGCGCGAGTCGGTGTGAAACGTCGAGAACGTCTCACCCACCTGCGTGCCCCCGACTTCGCCCCCGCCGGTGACCTCGAGGATCTCGAGGAGGCTCAACCTCATGCCTAAAGTGTCGCGGCTCCGAGGTCCGCTGCATGTTTCGCGGCATCGGCGGCGGGGCGAAACCTCCGGATAGTCCGGACTTTGCGGCTTCTACCCTCGCGAGATCCCCGGATAGTCCGGACTATCCGGGAGCTAGTGCGGATCAGGTGTTATGTGCCAGTCGACCACGATCGACTGCGCGATCGTCTTCCAGATCGGCTCGGCGGTCATATAGCCGTCATTCAAGGTCCAGTCGCCGTCGCTCCCGGGATAGTGCGGCTTGCGGATCACGACCAACATCGTGAACTTTGGATGCTGCGCCGGCAGGAAGCCGACGAACGAAGTCCACACGTCCTGCGTGTACTGCCCGTTGACCGGTATCTGCGACGTCCCGGTCTTGCCTGCCTGGTTGAGCTCGAACCCCTTGATGCGGGAAGTCCATCCCGAACCCTTCTGGACGACCTGCTTCATCATCTCGGTCATCTTGGCAGCGGTGTCGGGTGAGATCGCCTGGCGCTGAGGCTGGAGCAGCAGCGGGTTGATGTGCGTTCCAACGCGCTCGACCACGTGCGGAGGTGCGTACTTGCCGCCGTTGGCGACCACGTTGATCGCGGCGAGCATCTGGACCATGTTGACGTCGATGCCCTGCCCGAACGACGCCGTCGCGTACTGCGAATCGCTCATCTTTTCCGCGGCCGGTGGGAGCAGGCAGCTCTCACCTCCGACGTCGATGCCGCTCGGCTTCGTGAGCCCGAACGCCTGCAGGTTGTTGTAGAAGGCGGCATGGCCCTCCGCCTGCATCGCTTTTATGGCGCCGACGTTCCACGAGTGCGCGAGTACCGACGTGTAGTCGACGTTGCCGTGGTTGCGCCGGTCCCAGTCGTAGATGCGGTAACCGCCGACGCTGATCACGCCGGGGTCGTTGATCACCGTGTTGGGGGCGATCGCGCCGGCGTTGATGGCGCCGGACAGGGTCACGACCTTCATCACCGAGCCTGGCTCGTACACCGTACCGGCCACGCTGTCCTTGAAGAGTGCAGAGTCAGTGTGGTTGAAGTCGTTGGCGTTGTAGCTCGGATAGTCGGCCCAGGCGACGATGCCACCTGTGTTCGGGTCCATGATCAGCACGCTGCCGCTCTCGGCGTTGTCTCGCTTCACACCGTCGGCCAACGCCTGCTCGGCTGCGTACTGGATGTTCGCGTCGACCGAAAGCACCAGATCCTGGCCGTTGATCGGGTCCTGGTGCGTATGCGAGCCAAGGACGATCTCGCGATTGGCGAGGTCACGGTAGCTCGAGATATAGCCGGGGGTGCCGGCGAGGACCTGTTGGTATTTCTCCTCGAGTCCGTAATTGCCCTTGCCGCTCCAATCGACAAAACCAAGCAGGTTGGCGGCCAGCGTCGTTCCCGACGCGATGCCGGGTAGGTAGGCCCGCTGCGTCTCCTCCTGCAGACCGACGCCCGGAAGCTTCAGAGCGCGAAGTTGATCGGCCTTCGCTTTCGGTAAGCGCCTCTGGACATAGGCGAACTTGGACTTCGACGCCAGCGTCGTCATCACGTTGGCCTTGTCCACGCCAAGGACAGAAGCCAGTCCCGTTGCGACGCGGTCACGGTCGGCCGATGCGACCTGATCGGGAGAGATGAATGCGGAATAGACGGTCGTGTTGACTACAAGCTGGGTCAGGTTGCGATCGAAGATCGCGCCGCGCAGCGCCGGCAATTCGACCAGCTCGCGGTACTGGGCCTGTGCCTGCATGGCGAGCTTGCCGTGCTCGAATACCTGCCAGTACGCGAGCCGCGACCACACCATGCCGGCGAGGATCGCCGCGACCACGAGCATCGAAACGACGCGCAGGCGCGCCGATCCGACGCGCTCGATTCGTCCGGGGCGCCTCGAAGCGAGGGCCCTGGTGCTCACTAGTGTTTGGTGGCCGCCATGACGTCGCGGGTTCCGCCTACCGCATTGACGACGGTCGCCACGGCGCGCATCCACAACGGTGTCGTATCGGCGGGCGAACCGCCCAGCGGCGCGGTGAGGTCGATGGCAACCGGTGGGCCCACGACAAAGTTCGACGGGACAAGTCGCTGCATTCCACTCTGGGCCGCTTGCTGCTGGACCTGGGCCGGGGCGTGGAGGGTGACCTCCTGGTAGCGCAGCTGGTCCTGCTCCGCGATGAGCTGGCGCTGCTGATCCTGCAGCCGGCTGATGTCGTACGAGGACTGCGTGATCTGCGCCGCGAGCGCGAGGTAGAAGAGGATGGCGATCACGAGAGCGCCCACGCCCACATAGGCGTGACCGAACATGTTCAGCCGCAGCCTTTCGGCCGCGACCGTGCTGGCAACCTGGACGAAGCCGCGCGTGCGCCGTCGCCGCCGCGGTTGGGCGGTGACGTGCGGCGTGGCGCCGGCCGTGCCGAGGCGCCGTCGGGCCAATATGCGGGTCGATGTCAAGACGTGAACTTCATCCTTTGCTGTTGGTTGGCCAAAAATGCCTGGTGGCCGGAGGGGTTGGGCCGGCCACCAGGACTTGTGATTTCAGATCGGGAGCTTTTCCGCGACCCGGAGGCGGGCGGACCGGGCGCGGGGGTTGGCGGCCACTTCCTCATCGGAGGGCCGCACGAGATGCCGGGTGACGATGCGGAGGGATGCCCGGTGGCCGCAGGTGCAGACTGGCTGCTGGGGTGGGCAGATACAGTCTTTGGACTCGACGTTGAAGAATGACTTGACCAAGCGGTCTTCCAGGGAATGGAAGCTGATCGTCGCCATACGACCACCGGGCTTAAGTGTCGATAGAGCTGCTCGAAGTCCTGTCTCGATCTCGCCGAGCTCGTCGTTGACCGCGATTCGGAGCGCCTGAAAAGTCCGGGTCGCGACGTGGATGTCTCGCGGCCAGGCGCGACGCGGTACGGCGGCTTCGACGGCTTGCGCCAGATCGCGGGTGGAGCGCAGCGGGCGGCGCGCCACTATGAACTGTGCGATCCGGCGGGCCCAACGTTCCTCGCCGTACTTCTGCAAGATGCGCTCGATCTCGGCCACGTCGTCGTCATTGACGATCTGCGCCGCGGTGAGCTTTGCGTCGGGGTCCATTCGCATGTCGAGCGGGCCGTCGGCGCGGAAGCTGAATCCGCGACTCGGGTCGTCGATCTGCGTACTGGAAAGACCGAAGTCGAAGAGGATCAGGTCCGCTGGGCTGAAACCGTTTTTTGCAGCCAGCTCGCCAAGCTCGGAAAACCTTCCGTGAACGACCACCGCTGAATCGCCAAACGGGACCAGTAGCTCCCGCGCGGCCCGGAGCGCCGAGGGATCGCGGTCGATCCCCAGCAGCCGGCCGCCGGGTGTGATCCTCTGCAGGATCTGGCGGGCGTGGCCCGCCTGCCCCAGGGTGCAGTCGATCGCGACCGCCCCTGACCGGGGCTGGAGCAGCTCTATTACCTCTTGTGAAAGTGCTGGAACGTGCGGACTAATGTCCGGAGATCACCCTGTCAGCGAATTCTGTGAAGCGTCCTTGCGCGTCGGCGCTGTAGCTGTCCCATCGGGCCTCGGGCCAGATTTCCACCCTCGGCCCGGCTCCGATCACCACGACCGTCGAGGGCGTCTCGATCCCCGCCAATCGACGCTGTTCGGGCTGCAGGCTGATCCGTCCCTGGCCATCTGGCTCGAACGGATCCGAAAGTGGATAAAGGGTTCGCGCCAAAGCGCGCTGGTCCGGTCCCGGAAGCGGGCTGCGCAGCTCTTCGCCGAGCGCGGCCCAGAGGTCCGGTGGATAGATCGCGAGCACGTTGTCCTGGCTCACTGATACAAAACTTCCCTCGCGGAGCTGTTTCCGAAACGGAGCCGGGATCGCCAGCCGCCCCTTGTCGTCCACCTTGACCCGATGCGCTCCGGTGAACACTCATCTGGCCTCCCAGAAGTTGAGCAAGCGCCGCTCGCGGCGGGCGCAGAGGCTGCAGCCGCAGCCGTGGAGTTCGAGTGGCAGGCGATTGCCGTTCTTGTCGAAACGGTGGTTGACGCTTATGTCCACGTCATCGCGGCTGCGGGGAGAAGTGGCGTAGAGAAGGTGTATGGCGTGCTTTACCTGGACGTAGGGTGCGACGTATGGTTCCATGTCTGCCGGATTCACCACTTCTCCCCACTGATCACCGCGATTCGCCGCGAAGAGTAACGACGCCGGTTAAGCCTGTCAATACCTTTACCACAAGATCTAGAGAGGCCGAAACGGTCCTTCCAAGGCCTGAACCCAGCATGTTGTGTCTGGAGCCAATCCAGCCCCTAGATCCAGGGTTGGAAGATGATAGCGACGAACATTAGTTTGGTCACACGCAAGACGGCGAGCCGCAGCTGCTTACTTACCTTTACCCGCTGCGCTTGAGCAGGCCGAGTCGCTTGGCCCGCCTCTCCGCCCAGGTGAAGACCGCAAAACCGAGCGGGATCAGCACGACGCCCATGCCCAGCAGGATGGCGACGGTCGGCAGCTGGTCAGCCGCGGTGGCTCCCTGGAGCAAGCTGCTTCGCATGCCGGCCAGGGCGTAGGTCAGCGGGCTCGCGTACCCCGCAAGCTCGAGCGGCCAGGGCAGCACAGTCAGGGGGTAGTACACGCCGGAGACGAGCAGCATGAAGCCCTGGACGGCGAACGACATCTGCTCGCCCTTCTGGGGTGAAAGCAGGGGCAGGACCGAGGTCAGGATCGCAAGTCCAATGAGAGGTGCCATCGACGCCGCGAGGACGACAAGCGCACCGGCGATGTCGGCGTGCGAGAAGTCGATATCGAAGATCGCAATGGCGACGAGCAGCACAATGAACGTGCGGCCGAGGCCGTACACGATTGCGAAAAGACAGATCCCCATCAGGTGGGTCACCCGGCGCACCGGCGCCATAAAGGTGTACTCGATGGTCCCCTCCCACCGCTCCCAGGCGATCGCGTACGCGGCTTCCATGAAAACCAACGACAGGTAGCCCCACAGCAACGCGCCGATGAGCAGGTAAAGCTGCGCCTTGCGCAGGTCGAAAGAGCCCCCGCCGGCGCCCAGCGAGCTGAGGCCCGAGGCCAGGAAGCCGATCGACAGCACGCTGACGATGCTGTAGAAGAGCCAAACAACCTCCCAGACCCAGTACCGCTTGTAGACGTACAGCTGCCGCTCGGCAAAGCCGAACAAGGCGCTCATCTCAGACCCGCGCACCCCGATCACAGGGTCACCTCCTCCGCCTCGTCGGCCTCCAGTGTCTTGCCGGTCATCTGCATGAAGACGTCCTCGAGTGTGCCCGCGCCGTGTCGAGCGCAAAGCTCATCGGGCGTGCCGTCGGCGAGAACGTGGCCGCCATCAAGCATCAGCACGCGGTCGCACAACGCGGCCGCTTCGTCCATGTCGTGCGTACAGAGGAGGACGGTGATCTCGCGCTCCGCACGCAGCGTGTCCAGCACGGCCTGGACCTCCTTCTTCGAACGCGGGTCCAGGCCGGTGGTCGGCTCGTCCATCAAGAGCAGTGAGGGCGCCGTGAGGAAGCTGCGCGCGATTGCCACCTTCTGCTGCTGGCCACGTGAAAGCTGCTTCATCGGCTGATCGACCACGTCCTTCGACAGGCCGAGCAGGTCAAGGATCTCGATCACGCGCCGACGGGTCTGGCGGGAGGTGTTCCCGTAGAGGCGCGAGGCGTAGACCATGTTCTCCCAGGGGCTCAGCTCTTTGAAGAAGGCGGCTTCGACCGAAACGCGATTGACGTGCCGGCGCACCTGGAGCGCGTCGGTGACGACGTCGCATCCGAACACCTTCGCGGTGCCTGCGTCTGGGGTCAGGAGCGTGCCCAGGATGCGGATCAGCGTCGATTTGCCGCTTCCGTTGGGGCCGAGGATGCCTGTGACGCCGCCCGGCTCGACCGTGAGGTCGAGCTCATGAAGAGCGACCTTGTCCTTCCAGCCGCGCCGCCACCAGGGCGCACCGGATTCGCGCTCGCGGCGGCGAAACGCTTTTCTCACCCCCCGGATCTCGATCGCTGGACTGCTCATCGCTGACTCCTAAAAACCTCGAAATGACAAACAAAAAGGACCGTGGCGGTGCCCAACAACCGCACGGTCCTGGTTTGACTTCTGGTTTCTAGAGCTTCGTTACCAGACCAGCGTCAATGCGCGGTTAAGGGCAGGCGTGCATCACCCGTTGCGGTGAAGACGACCAATCCGATGCCTGCCAATGAACCGGCTCCTGTTTCAGTGGACACACCCGGGCGGGTGTGCAGGCCAGCTAGATTACGCCCGCCCGTGCTTACCCGTCAAGGCCAAGCTGCGTGACGACAAACGCCATGACGAAAGCCTCCTCACGCCATGACTCGTAGCGGCCGGACGGTCCCATGTGGCCCGCTCCCATCTGCGTCTTGAGGACGATCGGCCGCTCGCCCCGGTTCAACGTCCTAAGCCGGGCGACCCACTTCGCCGGCTCCCAGTACGAGACGCGAGGGTCGTTAAGCCCACCCATCACGAGCAGCGCCGGATACGCGGTTGGGCGCACGTTGTCGTAGGGCGAATAGCTCTTGATGTAGCTGTAAAACTCCGGTTCGGCGGGGTTGCCCCACTCGTCGTACTCGTTGACGGTCAGCGGCAGCTTGTCGTCGAGCATGGTCGTGAGCGCGTCGACGAACGGAACCTGGGCCACCGCGCATGCGAACAATTCCGGGCGCTGATTCAGAACAGCCCCGATGAGAAGGCCGCCGGCGCTCCGGCCGCGGATCGCCAGCTTTGCCGGCATCGTGTAGCCGGCTGCGACCAGATGGTCGGCGCACGCGATGAAATCGTCAAACGTGTTGCGTTTGTGGAGCAGCCTGCCGTCCTCATACCACTCCCTCCCCATCTCGCCCCCACCACGCACGTGCGCGATGGCGAAGACGAAACCGCGGTCGAGAAGACTCAGGCGCGCGGGGTCGAACATCGGGTCGTTCGAGTGTTCGTACGCGCCGTAGCCGTAGAGCAGGAGCGGTGAGCCGTCGCGGCGCATACCCCGCTTGAAGACCAACGAAATTGGAATGTCGACGCCATCGGGCGCCGTCGCCCACAACCGCTCGCTGACGTAATCCTCCCGTTTGTAACCGCCGCGCACCGGCTGTTCCTTGACGATCGTGCGCTCCCGCGTCCCCATGTCGTAATCGACGGCCGACCATGGAGCCGTGAGCGAGGTGTAGAAGAAGCGCATGACACGACTGTCGTAGGTCGGACTCCCGCCGGGAAACGCCGTGTAAGCGACATCGGGCTGCTCGACAACGTGAATGTCACCGGTTGCGATGTCCAACACCTCGAGCCGCTCCAACCCGTCCGAGCGCTGGCCGAGCACGACGTGCCCTTTGTGCACGTCCGTCAAGTTGAGACGTACGCCGGATCGCTCAGGCACAACTTCGGTCCACGAATCCCTGCCTGGGCTGGACACCGGCGCGGCCATCAATCTGAAGTTCGTCGCGCCTTCGTTGGTGAGAATCAGGAAGCGGTCTTCGTGATGCTCCACGGAGTATTCGACGTCCGCGCGGCGTGCTGCGATGAGGGTGGGGTCATCCTCGGGCCTGTCGCTGGCCAGGAAGCGGCACTCGCTGGTCACCTGGCTCGAGGCGGTGATGAAGATGTAGCGCTCGCTCTTCGAAAGCTCAACGTTCAACTCGAAGCGCTCGTCGTCCTCCTGGATGACCAGGACATCGTCGTCGGGTGACGTCCCGAGCCTGTGCCGCCAGACCTGGTAGGGACGCACCGCCGCATCAGGCTTGACGTAGAAGAACATCTCGCTGTCGGCCGACCAGGCAGCGCCGTAATAGACGCCGTGCACCACGTCATCGAGATCGCGGCCTGTGGTGAGATCTCGGAAACGAAGCTCGTGCACCTCTGAGCCGTTCACATCCATCGCGTAGGCGACGAGGTTCTCGTCGGGGCTTCGCTCGACGTAGCCGAGCTCGAAGTACTCGTGACCTCGCGCCAAATCGTTGGCGTCGAGGATGACTTCCTCCGCGGCGTCCATCGAACCGAGGCGCCGGCAGTAGATCTCATAATCCAGCCCTTCCACAGTGCGCGTGTACTGCCACCAGCCCTTGAAGTAGGTCGGTGCCGAGGTGTCGGTCTCCTGGATCCGGCCGATGATCTCGTGATAGAGCTTGTCTTGCAGCTCGGCGGCGTCCGCCATGACGTCATCGGCGAAGGCGTTCTCGGCTTCCAGGTAGGCGACCACGTCCGGGTTCTGCTTCTCCCGGAGCCAGTAGTAGGGATCGACGCGACGGTCTCCATGCGCTTCGAGCACGTGCGGGCGTTCGGGCGCGACCGGCGGCGGAGCGGGGGTGACTTTCACCCGCTCCACTGTAGGACGCCGCCGGAGTCACCCCTACGAATCCGCCTGGCACGCCCAGGTCTTGGCCGTATACCAGACCACCGCATGCATCCCGGTCGGACAGGCAGCCGCGGCACGGGACGCGACCGACCCGGGGCTCGTGACGGCCTTGACCGCGTAGCCACCGAAACCTCCGAGGACGAAGGCGATGAGCACCGCGGCGAGCATCACGATCGTGGTCGCCGACAGCGAGGGTCGTCGCATCGTCTGAGCTGTTTGCATCTCTGCCTCCTTGATCTCCGGCGTGCGCCGGCTCTGGCAGTGGATACGCTGTGACGCGCGACGACAGTTCCCGGCAGGACGTTTGGAACTTCCGGGCTGACCGAGGACGTAAGTGGTGTAAGTGCATGACAGCTACGGCCGGCGCTGACCTGATCAACCGGGCGAAGAACGGGGACCGGTCCGCGTTCGACGAGCTGGTCGGCCCCCTCATCGACCATGCGTTTCGGCTCGGTTACGGAATGCTCCATGACCGTCAGGCGGCGGAGGACGCGGTCCAGGAGGCGGCCGTGCGCGCGTGGCGCAAGCTGAACAACCTCCGGCCGGGCACAGAGATGCGGCCGTGGTTTCTCGGCATCGTCGCCAACCAGTGCCGAACCATCGCTCGAGGCCGATGGTGGTCGGTGTTGCGTGTTGACCTGTCGCTGGGATTGGGCGGCGCTGATTTCGAGGACGCGATCGTGCGCGGCGCGGATGTGAGGTCAGCGCTGCGGAAGCTTTCCCCGGAGCATCGCGAGGTGCTGGTGCTTCATTACTACCTCGACCTGCCCCTGGACGAGGTCGCGGCGATCGCCGGCATCCCGATTGGCACCGTCAAATCGCGCATCAACCGCGGTATCGCGGCGATGCCCGCGGTGCCGATGGAGCACAACCAAGCCAGGCCCGCTCGCAGACCGTCCCTTCGGTTCGGTCCGTTGACCTCGCGTTCCGTCGCCGCCATCGTGACCATCGCATTGGTGGCAGGTGTCGTCTACTCCCGCAACATACCGAGCAATCACCTCGGTCGTGCTCAGCAGGCATCTGGGGCGAGACTGATTTCTCCGGAAGGAATCGCGGTCGCGCCGGACGGCACGGTCTACGTTTCGGACTACGTGGGCAATCGCGTATACCGGCTGCAGGGTGACGGCAGCCTTCTGACGGTCGCAGGCGGAGGATCGGCTTACGAGGGTCGCGCGACCAAGTCCAACATCTTTGGGCCGGCGGGACTCACGCTGGACCAGCAAGGCAATCTGTACATCGCCGACAACCTGGGTGGGACGATTCGTCGCGTCGACAGCGACGGGATGCTAACGACTGTGGCGACAATCCATGGCGCTGGTTCGAACTTCAACTTGCCCCTCGGTATTGCGTTCGACGCCTCCGGAGTCCTGTACGTGGGGGACTTCGCCGGGGACGTGCATGCGATCCAACCAGACGGCTCGGGTCACGTGGTCAGCATCGCGGGGATAGCTCCTCCAACCGTCGTCCCCGGCTACCTGGCATTCGACACAACGGGCGACCTTTACGTCAGCGACCGCAGCCCAAGCTCCAAGTACATCGGTCAAACCATCCAGAACCCGGGCGGGGGTTGTCGCATTCTTCGAATTAAGCGAGATCAGTCCGTTGCAGTAGTCGCGGGAACGGGCAAGTGCGGCTACTCAGGCGATGGCGGTCCGGCCACCAACGCTCAGCTCAACGATCCCAGTGGGATTGCGTTCGATTCCAGTGGAAACCTCTACTTCTCCGATTCGAACAACCACCGAATCCGTCGTATCGACGCCAGGGGGATCATCACCACTCAGGCCGGGATCGGCTCCGTGGGCCACGCCGGCGACAGCGGATCAGCGTCGAGAGCGACGCTTGGCTACCCGTATGGCCTCGCGATGCGAAGCGGAAACCTGCTCTACGTTGCGGATGCTTACTGTGACTGCATGGATCCCGACGTGACAGGCCGCGTCAGGGTGATCCGCCTATCCGACGGTACGATCACGACCGTGGCCAGCGGCCAGTCGCGAGTGCTTACTCCGTCATAGATCCTCCGCGGGCCAGCTTGAAGGCCCCGCGGGTGAGCTTTTTGAGCTGGGCGCTTTCGGCGACGGCCGGCGTGCGCAGATTGATGAACCGCGTGTCCTTCCCGGTGCCTTGCAGAATGCCGCGACCGTCATCGAGTTCCCGGCCGCGGTAGAACCAGATGTTCACGTGGTCCGGCAAGGTGCCTATCCCGACGACGTTCTTGCCATCGACTGCGAAACGGACGTGCTTCCACACCATGCGCGTGGAGCGCGGGGACTCCATCGCGTAAACGATCTCGTCGGCTCGGGGCGCGATCTCCCTCACCATCCGGATCGCCGCCTGCAGCGTCGGGCGGACCGCAGGGGGAACCTTCTTGACTTGTTCAGCGACTGTGCTCATGACTGGCATCTCCTGGCCAAACCTCGAACGACGGCTGTCGCGCTAGGCTCCTGCGGACGCGAAACGTCTTAGGTCTTGTAGCGAAGGGACGAAGTAGTAAGAACCCGTCGTGGCGCGCGCGAAATATGTGAGGCGGTCGCGCATGCCATCCGCCTTGCCGGCCATGTTTTCCAGCATCGCGACAAGGCGCCGCTGTTCGGAGCTGAAGCCGACGAACATGGTCCCGTGGTCGGTCACGGTGCCGAAAGGCATGTTGCGTCGAAAGATCTTTCCGAACTGATCCTGGTCGGTGCGCGCCGCGTGCGAATCCTTCGGCCGGTCCTGGAGTTCGACGCTGTCGACCTTCGTGCGCCCGATGACTTTTTCCTGGGCCGGGATCGGCTGTGACTCCCACGCGGCCGCGTCATGCGTCCACTTCTGAAGCAGCAGGATCGAACCCCCAGCACCGGGACTGCCCTCGGGGATGAGCGCGATCTCAGGCGCGTCGATCAGGCTGGGATTCTCGCTTCCGTCGATAAATCCGGTGAGGTCGCGATCATGGTGGTAGGGCCAGCTCGACGTTTCGTCGGCAACCTGCGCCAACGGTTCCAGCGCAGCGATCGCCTGCCTCGCCACGTCGAACACGACGTCGTATTCGCTCCCCGAGATCCACAGCACCGCATCGTTCTGCTTGGCGGGCATCCGATAGTCGCCCGGCCCGACAACGTCGTGGTTGAAGCCCTCGACCCCACGTGGTGAGGAATCGCCGGCGACTGCTCGCCAGAGCTCCGGCCGAAACCCCGCAACGAGGTTGACGCCGCCCATCGTCGTACGCGGCTCGCGGAGGCTTGCTATCGCCGAGACGAACCCTCTCTCCTCCATCCCGCTCCGGACGGCGAACTCGACATAGCTGTGAGAGGCCGTGCCGAGGGCGAAGATTCCCGCCTGTGGGCTGACGGCCGTTCCCTTGATCGTGGCGTCCGTGATCAAGCCATCGTAAGCCTCATCCAACGTTCACCAGGAGAGTGCCTGCTCATGTACCGCACCATCGTCAGAGACCGATACAAGAAGGCGTGGGCCGCAATGAACGCCCACGACTACGAGGCGATCGTCTCGTTGCTGGCGGAGAGTTTCGAGGTTCGGTTCATCGGTGACACATCGCTCGGGGGATCGAGGCACACGCGCGAAGCGATGCGGGCGTGGTTCCAGCGATGCTTGCGCCGCCTATCACCGACTGACCGAGTCAAGAGGCGGCTACCTGGCTGGGCGGTTGATCAGCAGAGTTCCCGCCACGCCGGCCAGGGCGAGGACCTCGACCGCGACTCCATACCAGAGCGCGGCGTCGTGGAGACCGACCCGGGTCACCGCGTAACCCGCCACCACGGCGGGCAGCGCAAAGGCGAGGTACGCCACGATGAAGATGGCGGCGAGGAGCGCACCGCGGCCGGTCGGCGAGGCGAGCCCGACAAGGCTTCGCACCACGCCAAGCCAGGCGACTCCGAATCCGATGCCGGTCGCCGCGGTGCCGCCAAAGAACAGGAGCGGCGCTTTGAGCGCAACCGCGGCGACGGTGAGGGCCAGCCCGGCGGCCAGGGCCACAGCCCCGAACCTCATCGCCCTGGCTGCCTGCCACGTACGAACCGCGATCACGCAGACGGCGCCAATACCGGCGAGAAGTGCGATCGCCAGCCCGCCGAGAGTTCGATTGTGCGACGCGGCGAGCTGCAGGGCCAGGCTCGGACCCAGCGAGAGATAGAACCCGGCGACGCCCCAGCCCGCAATTAGGCTGGGCAGGGCCGCGAAGAAGGCGGGTCTCGTCGCCGGCTCGACACCTACGCGAGGCAACAGTCGAAGCTCTCGACGTTTCGTTGCAGGCTCAGGAATCAAAACGACCGCCACGACCGACACGGCAAAGCCGGCGAGCATCAACCAGTAGATGAGGTGAAGAGGATCCGGGGCGTACTGCACGATCGCGGCCGACGCCAGCGCGCCGAGTGCGAGGCCGAGGATCGGCGTGGCGCTGTTCACGGTCGAGGCAAGGGTCGGGCGTTCAGGCGGCTGGAGGTCGACGAACGACGCTGCGAGTGCGCTCGTCACGACACCGGTGCCGATGCCCTGGGCGATTCGCGCGGCAAATAACCACCCGACGCTCGAGGCGAAGATGAACATCAACATGCTGGCGATCTGGATCACGAGCGCCGCGAGGACCACTGGACGGCGGCCCAGCGAATCAGACAATGACCCGGTGAACAGAAGCGCAATGAGGAGTGCGATCGCGTACACCGCAAAGACCTCGGTGAGCTCGATCGCCGAGAAGTGCCAGCTTGCTGCATAGACGGCGTAAAGCGGCGAGGGGGCGGCCGCGGCGAACAGGAACAGCCCGAATATCGCCGCCACGATCCAGAACGCCTGGCTTCGGCTGACTCTCCCCCGTAGCTGCGCCGTGTCTGTCGTCATGTCGACCATCGGGTGAACAGATAACAGGCCGAGCCTCGCCTTCCATTCCCACCCAACGGAAGGTGGGTCAGGCGCGCGCCCGCTCGAGGTCGACCCGATCGCCGCGCATCGGCACGCCGTCCTGGATCAGGAGATCGCGGTGGGCCGTGCCTTTCGGGATGGTGCCGTCAGCTCTCACGACTCGAAACCACGGAAGGTCGTCGTGCGTCGTGGCCAGGATGCGGCCCACGAGGCGGGGCGCGATCGAGTCGAGGTCGCCGTAGGTCTGGACGTGACCGGCTGGTATGTCTCGAATTCGCTCGATGATCGCTTCGATCCGAGACTCATGGCGTTGGCGTTTGACGGTCCCACTCACAAGCGCGAGCTTAGCTCTGCCTGCTGAGTGAAGCGGTGGCGAGGCACGAATCGACCTCGCCACCGCTACGGAGCGGTCACCCGCCGAAGTTTTGCTCGGATCGGTTGTGAGCGATCTGCTCGGCGCCCGCCGACGGTGCAACGCCAAGGTTCATCTCGGACCGGTTGTGCGCGATCTGCTCAGCGCCGACGGCCGGAGCCGAAAATGTGACGTTGGAGCTGTGGCTGGTGGAGAGCGTGGAGAGCACTGCGGGTGCGCTGACGGCGAGCAAAGCCCCGGCCACGAAGGCCAGCAGGCCTCCGGCGGCCGCGGTTCCGGTCCGAACGGGACGGTTGATCAAGGTATTGACGTTCTGCATCTGACTTGACCTCCAGTTTTTTCGACCTCTGCGCACTTCGTGGGGCATGTGGTCGTGATGTACCCAGGATCGGCGGGAAGGCTCGAGCGTTCATCGGTGAGCTCCCTCATTCCTGAGCTGGAGGTCTGCTTAGGTCCTGCTGCTCAGCTGCCGGGCCAGGTCGGTCCGGTTGCGAGCACCTGTCCTGGCCAGGATGTTGGACACGTGTCGTTCCACCGTCTTACGCGATAGAAACAGCCTGCTCGCAATCTCAGGGTTGCTGTGGCCGGCCGCGATCAGCGTCCCGATCTCCCTCTCTCGCTGGCTCAGCCTGTCCAGCGGATTTTCTCCGGCTCGGGCCTGACCCCGTCGCCAGGTGCGGACGCCAAGACGGCGGAGCCCGAGTTCGGCGAGCTGTTTCTCAGTGGACGCACCCACGGCGGCGGCGGCGTCGCCGGCTTGCCGGAACTCTTCCGCCGCCCGCCGGCTGTCGCTTCCTATCAAGGCTCCACCGAGGTCCAAACGGTTCCAGATCAAGGAGCTGACCAGGCCTACGCGGCTTCTCTCCGCGAGGACCGCATCCAACTCCGCAACTCCACTCTTGTCATCTCGGGCCAACGCGATCAGGGCGGCCACGTGTCTCCGCCAGAGCGCGTGGTCGAAGTGGGCCTGGCGTCCACGGCCGGCCTCGTCCCAGACATGCAGCTCCTTTTCCGCCTCTTCAGTGCGCCCCACACGAACCAATGCCTCGGCCGCTCGCAACGACAGCTCGCGAGCACACCGCCTGCAGCCCCCGTCGAGGGCGTCCTTGTGGCCCGCGGCGAAGTGCCGGTCAATGTCAGCGCTGTCCGTTCGGTCACCACACCTCGCCAACCAGACGAGCACATGCCAGTGAAGGGCAATGCGGAAGTGGGGATCTGATTCGAGCTTTAGCTCCTGCTCGAGGCTGGCGACCGCATCGCGCCAGTCGCCTCGAGACAACCAGATCTGGTGACGCAGATCGTGGATCGACCATATGCCGACCTTGCCTATCGCCAGACGCTCCGCGCTACCCGCCAGCCGTCTCTCCAGGTCGAGGCATTCCGAGATGACCTCATCTGCCTCGTCGAGTCGACCGACATCCAGCAACTTGCTTACCAGGGTCGGCCCAGCTGAGAGGGTGGGCATCGGCAACACCCGCTCGCGGGCTTGAGTCCAGGCCCGTCGCGCGCTCTCGAGGCCCTCGCCAACACGGCCGGCGAACATGAGTGCGTCGGAGCGGTTGTGGGCGGCCCAGATCGGGCCTTCCTCCGAGCCGCCGGCCACCTGCGCCATCTCTTCGGCAAGGCGTAACAGCGAAGCTCCATCCTCTTCGACCATTGAGGAATCGAACGCCGCCTGCAATGCAGCCACATATGCGTTGCGTTCGCGGGGCGTGATTTCGACCGGTGGGTTGCCCCAAAGGATTCGAGCCTTATCCGCTGCCAGAAACGTCGCCGCTCGACCCTCTTCCCCACGATGCTTCACAACCTGGAGCAGCCTTCCGCGATGTGATTCGATCTCGACCTCCAGCACGGGGTCATCACTGGCTTCATGGGCGGCGCGGTCGAGGAGGGGAAACGCCTCCTCCTTGCGATCAATGATCTGAGAGGCGGCGCGGGAGGCGGCAAGGTACGCGGTAGCGCGGAGGGTGGGGTCGGCGACGCTGGAGGCCAGCGACGTCCACCGATCAAGCGCAACCTGCTGCTCACCCAGCTCAGTCGCCAGCAGCGCTACCGCCAGGCGGAGGGCGACCGCGAGCGGCTCGGACAGTCCGCTCGCGTCCGCGATTCGCGCCAGCTCTTGAAGGCCGTCCCGGCCGAGAAGCCTGCGTCGCGGGGATTGAAGGACGCGCAGCGCCAGCTCGTTTGCGTCAAGGTCCGCTTCGCGGCGGTGAACGAGTGCTTCATGCAGCAGCTGCACATCAGATGCGGCCTGGCGTTCGAGAAAGGTGGCGATCTGGGCATGCAGCTCGCGGCGACCCTGTGTCGATACCTGGGACATGGCCGCCGCGCGAATCAGGTCATGGGCGAGGCCGACGGCGACACCCTGTATGACCATGAGACCCGACCGCTCGAGCTCTGACATCGCCCGCTCGGCCCTAGGTTGGTCCCATCCGATGATTGCCTCCAGCTCCGAGACGGCCAGTGGACGTGTGGCGACGGCAAGGAGCGCGAGAAGTCGGCTGGCGTCTCGGCCGAGTCCACGGAGTTTCGTCGCCATGTGGCCGGCAAGGTCATGCTCGCCGCCACCGCCGGCGAGGATGCCAAGCCAGAAAGGCGACCCTTTTGCCTGCGCCCACAGCTCGGTCGCTCGCTGTGCGTCGAGCTTTGGGGCCAGCTGCCGGATCAGCTGTACGCCTTCATCGCGTTCCAGCGGGCCGAGGTCCAAAGTCGACACTCGGTCCGCACCCAATTCTTTGATCAAGGTGTCTTGCCAGGCCGCGCCGGCGCTGGCAGGCCTGCCCGCGGCGATGACGGCAAACCCTTTCTGCTCCGCTTCGGCCGAGCGGATCAGGTAGGAACAAAGTCCCAGCGAGAGGTCGTCGACCCACTGGACATCGTCCACGATCAGCAAGACCGATCCGTCCAGCCCTAGAAGCGCGCGGCGGGCGGCCTCCATCAAACGCAGTGGTTCGAGCGAACGATCGACGGTCGGTTCGGGGGCAAAGAGAAACTCCTGGAGCATCTCTCCCGCGCCGCTTACCTTGCCGAGGCCGCGAAGTAGATCGGCGGCTGCGGCCATCGGCACCTGGGTGGCGGACTCGTACCCGGTGATGTTCAGCTGATGGGTCGAGCGCTCCCGGTTGCGCACCTCAGTCAACAAGCGAGTCTTACCCGAGCCCGGTAGACCCGTGATCAGGGCAGCGGCAGGTCGGTCGTCAGTGATGGCCTTCGCGCACGCTGCCTCCAACAGTGCCAGCTCGACTTGCCGTCCGACGAAGTTCGCGCCCATCACGGACGCGATTAGACTACCTCCGCCGGAGCGTCTGACTGATGCGATCCCGCCGCTGGCATCAGCAGCGAGTCATGCCATCGAAGTTGCTAGATCCGTGCGCGACGATTTAGCAGTCTGCGGCGATATTCAAGGCGGCGGAGGTTATCCCTGCGCTCGGGCGCGAAATGCGCAGCGGCAGGCCCTATTTCGGGGACCCGCTGGAAGTCCCTCGACCTTCGCTCCGATGAGCGCCGATCGATGCCGGTCCGTCTGCTGGCGCTCCTTCTTTCGTCCGTCGTCGCACTCCCTTTTCACCGTGGATCTCCGCCTCATTGCCCCTCCGAGGCAACTCGCTGCGGCCAGGGCGACAAAGCGGCGGCTTGATCGAATTGATTGCGAGGGAGACTGAGCGGGTCAGTCTCCTCGCTGCTTTGAGAACGCCTGGAACGTCATAAACCCCGTATAAGTCTGTCGAAACCTGACTTCCCGGTTCAAGGCGGTCAACAGGAACCGCCTCCCGAACCATTTTGCCGGTGGCGATGACAGCCGCATCACGTCGCCTATGTATGGGTGCCACCATCGGTCCGGGTCAGTGGCAGAACCTCCGCTGGCCACGGTTACGCTGACATCGATGGCTCGAGGTTTCCGGGCAACTTTGCCCGACAAGAGCTTGGAACCAACTCCACGACTCGTGGAGACCCACGATCAACCACGCCCATGGACCGCCACGTGGTTCGACCCGCCATTTCTTCCTGAGCTCGATCATGTCGACCAGGCATACGGCATTTGCTTCACGAAGGAAGGCGAAATCCTTTTGATCTGCAGCCACGACGTTGACGGCGTCACGCCCTATTGGAATCTTCCTGGCGGTGGTCTCATGCCGGGCGAAACGCTCGAGCAATGCCTGACCCGCGAGGTTGCTGAGGAGGCTTGTGCCCGAGTAATCGGCTCCCGTTATCTGGGATGTCAACGGGTCGACGATTTGGAGCACCCTGATGGGCCTCAGAGTTTTTACCAGGCGCGGCTATGGGCCAGGGTTGAGCTGGATCGCTGGGATCCGAGGCACGAGGCATTCGAACGCCGGCTGGTTACGCCTGCAGAATTCCTTTCCGTGCTTGCTTGGGGGCCTTCGCTTACCGCTGCGGTCATCCTTGAAGACGGTTTGCGACTAGACGCAGAGGCAAAGTTATCTGAACGCGTGACCGATACCTGACGACAATCCCGAATTTGAGAGCGGCTGCGTATCAGACGCGCTCCCCTCATTTTTCGTCTCCTATGCTCGAGCAGACTCGTAGGTGGCGATCAACACGCCCGTGCTCGTGGTCGTGCTGTCAACCAGCCGCAGCGATGCTTGCGCACCACCGGGAAACAACCGACGTCCGGTGCCCAGCACCAGAGGAGCAATCATCAGCAGGTACTCGTCGATCAAATCGGCGGCCATCAGCGAGCCGATCAGCACGCCGCTACCCATGATCACGAGATTCTTGTTCAAGCTCTGCTTGAGCTCCGCCACGGCGGCCGGAATGTCGCCATGGAGCAGAGTCGAGTTCGGCCAGTCGAGCCTCGTTGCAGGGTTGCTCGAGGCGACGTACTTGTGAATGCTATTGAGCGCGTCCTTGAACGGGCCGTTCCGGGCGTTCCAGGAGGCCAGGAGCTGCTCGTAGGTGCGCCGCCCAAACAGCCACGCGCGATCCCCGCCCATCCGCTCGCCCATCTTGGCGACGCTCGCCTCGTCGCCGAACGGGATCCCCCAGCCGCCGCGCGCAAACCCATCCCGCGTGTCCTCGTCCGGGCGGCCTGGTCCCTGCATCACGCCGTCAAGCGTCACCCAATTCATCACAATTACCTTTCCCATCTCATCTCCCAACGTCCTAGGATCTGGTGGCCTTTGGCAAGCCTCTCGCCCGGCTGCCCGGCCAGCTCCCTCGTAGCAGCGTACTCATCAGGCCGGCTTCAACCTGCCGCCTCACCTTCGGACCCGTGGCATGGATCTTGGCGGTTCGCCGCCCGGGCCGGAATCCGGACATCGACGCGGGTGTAAGAGCGGCGTCGCCTGGCCTGCCTACGCGACCGCGCTAGATCGCCGCCGGTCCTCCACCGGGTCCTTTCGCGCGCTGAAGCTCTGCGATCTGCGCCCGAGCGGCGTCCACTAGCTCCGCATTGCTGTTGGCGTGCCCAGCAAGCCCCCACCCGCCTTCAATCGCCTCAGTGAGCAGCACCCAGGTCCTCTCCGCGAGCGAGGGATCGCCGGCGGCAGCCGCGACCAGATCGGTGAACTGGCGGACCACGGCGAGTTGCTTGTCACGGTTGAGCGCCCCTGCGTTGGTGAGTACCTGCACCCTGACGTAATTGCCGTCCCCTTCGACGTTCGAGAGCGCGCCGCCCGGTAGATCGTGGATGAACGCCGCGGTGTTCTTGCGGAACATCGGGATGTCCGGAACCTGTTCGATCTTCATCAACGCGGCGGCCAGGTCACGCGCGAGGGCCTTCGGATTCGCGAACATACCGCCCGTGGCATAGACGTCGATCATCGGCATTGGATGACTCCTTTGACTTACCTCGGCTGACCGGAACGTAGATGAAATATACAGACCGGTCTGTCTATTGCAGGAGTCGGGAGTATCCCTTCAAGCGGCCCGCCGGCAAAGGAGCTTGTATGAGCGTGCAACCCGACCCCGATCTTGAGCCGCCGGTCGCGCTCGTGACCGAAGCCACATCTGGTATCGGCCGAGCGATCGCACTGAAGCTGGCGAGTGACGGCCACTACGTGATCGTGCACGGCCGCGACGCACAGCGCGGAAAGGAGACCGTCCAAGAGATCGAATCCAACGGCGGGCGTGGGCGATTCGTGCCTGCCGACCTGACGGCGCCAGGAGATATCGCTCGCCTGGCCGCAGACGCTGGCGCCGTTGACGTGCTGGTCAACAACGCCGGGTTTTCATGGTTTGGACCAACGGCCGATCTCGATGTCGCAACATTCGACTCGTTGTTCGCAAGCAATGTGCGATCGGCATATTTCCTGGTCGCCGCAATTGGCCCCGTCATGGCCGAGCGCGGCGGCGGCTCCATCATCAACGTGGCAAGCATGGCCGGCCAAATCGGCCTGGTTGGAGGAGCGGCCTACGGGGCGACCAAGGCGGCCCAGGCTGCGTTAGCTCGTGCTTGGGCGGCAGAGTTCAGCCCCAGCGGCGTTCGCGTAAACGCCGTTGCGCCGGGTCCCATGTTCACACGCGGAGCGGCACCGGATCGAACTGAAAGGCTGGGAAGTACGACGCTGTTGAATCGCGCCGCCCAGGCCGAGGAGATAGCAGAAGTGGTCGCCTTCCTTGCCTCGCCAAAGGCCGGCTACATCACCGGTGCAACCATCGCTGTCGACGGCGGCCGAACCGCGATCTAAGTGCTGCTCGAAAACATCGGTAGACAGACCGGTCAGTAGGATCAAAGCATGACTGTGAAGACTCTTCAGCGGCAATCTGCGCGGGAACGGTTGTTGGCCGCCGCCGACCAGCTCTTCTACGCGGAAGGCGTGCACGTGGTTGGCGTCGACCGGATAGCTGAACATGCCGGCGTTACGAAGGCCACGCTCTACAACACATTTGGCAGCAAGGAAGATCTCGTTCGCGCCTACCTCGAGCAGCACATGCGACGCAGGCAGGAGCGCATCGCTCGCATCTTGGCCGCGAACGACTCACCAAGGAAGGGGATCCTTGGCATCTTCGCCGAGGTTGAGGAGCTGCTGGCGGGGTCGGCGTTTCGCGGGTGCAGGTTCATCATGGCAACGGCGGAGGCGCGCCCTGGCGATGCAAGCGAAATCGTTGCCGAGGAGTACCGGACCTGGCTCAGGACGCTGTTCACCGATCTTGCCAAGGACGCAGGCGCAACCGATGCCAAACAACTGGGAAGACGACTCCTGCTGCTTTACGACGGCGCGGCAGTTGCGGCGCGCATGGACCAGGATCGCCGAGGTGCGGCCGCGGCGACGCGCTCAGCGGTCGAGGCATTGCTCGAGGCCGCCATCCCCGCCAAGCGCAGCACTGGGCGGGCGCGCTAACCCGGCAAAGAAACCAGGCATGAGCCAGGCGTCTGGCCGAGTGAGGTTGGTGCCACCGGGCTGCGCCGGACGGCCCAGCCAACCTTCTGTGACGCACGCGCGATAGTGCGCACTGTTGACGCGGGCACCGTTGTATTGAGTCCGCCAAGCCTCGCGCTGTTGTCGATGACGCGGTCGGAATCAGTCCGGGTATTCGTCCTTCCGCAAGGTGCCGGCGATGTCGGGTTGGGCTTTCGGTGTTCGCTCGAGCAAGAAGCTGAAGTACGGCGCGACGAACGGGTC
The DNA here is from genome assembly GCA_005881275.1 of Chloroflexota bacterium. Classification (GTDB taxonomy): domain Bacteria; phylum Chloroflexota; class Dormibacteria; order Dormibacterales; family Dormibacteraceae; genus 40CM-4-65-16. The sequence goes on along the minus strand of VBEF01000025.1, from coordinate 63 downwards.
AGGCGCCGACACCGTGTAGGTGTGGTAAACGGTGCCGTTCTCGCGCGCGAAGGCGATCCAGCT
>VBEF01000092.1 GCA_005881275.1 Chloroflexota bacterium | reverse complement strand
GATTCGCGAATCCCTACGTGGCCGCCGAGCGCGGCTACATCGACGATGTGATCGAGCCAAGCCAGACGCGCCGCGAGCTGGTCCGAGGCCTGCAGCTGTGTCTGCGCAAGACGGTGGAGCGGCCGCCGCGCAAGCACGGCAACATCCCCCTGTAAGAAGCAAACTCCTCCCCGCTTGTGGGGAGGTGGCGGCGAAGCCGCCGAAATTGGCTATCCGGCGGTTCGACGAAGCCGCTCCGCCGCGCTGCAGTAGTCATCCACGGTCGCGATGAACTCGGCGTGCGACCACGTCAGCGGTGAGACCGACAGAGGAGCGCCGGTGTGCGGGTCGAGCTGCTCCGAGAGCAGGCCGCCGGGCAGCTTGTGGCGCACCGCCCAATCGATCATGTCGCGCGCCGGCTGCAGATCGGCGGCGTTTTTGGCCGTCGCGAGGTACCACTGCGCCAGCCACATCGTGCACATGAACCACGGGTTCCCGGGAACCAACCTGGTATCCGGCTCGACTTTGAAGTAGTAGTCGTCGCTGTAGCGGGCGATGCCCCCGCACTCCGCCTTGTTGGAGAGCTGCTCGGCGATCGCCTTCATCGTGTCGACGATCCTCTTGTCGTCCGCGGGGTACATCCCGAATCGCCACAGCCCATAGATCGCGCTGTCCAGGACTGTGTCCACCGTCACCGACTCGTCGTCTTCGACAGTGATCCGGCGAGGGAAGCGGCCCAGCTCCGCGCTGTACAGGTTGGTATCGGAGGCCTCCCGCAGCCGCTCCGCCGCATCGCGGTAGCGCCCATAGGCGCGAACATCGCCGAACAGGTCGGCGAAACTGCGCGCCGCATCCAGCCCACCCCACACCGACCCGACCGTGAACGCATGCACACCCCACCTCTCCTCCCACAGATCCCATGAGGGGATGGGCAGCCCGTTGCGCTGGTCGACGTAGCTGACCATCCAGTCGGCCGCGGGAACGATGAGCGTCGAATACAGCCCGACGACGAAGTCGAGGTTGCGGTGGATGCGGTAGTGCTGCCACAGAGACCACAGCACGAGCCCGGTCTCGTCCTCCTGGATCGGGAGCGTCCTGACGCCGTGCGAGTCGACCCATGGCAGCCACGAGCTTCCGGGCTGTCCGTAGGGCGTGTACTTGTGCAGGAAGAAGCCCTCCTCGACCAGCGACTGCTGGCAGAAAAGGAAGAACTGGCGCGTCACGTCTTCGTGGCCGGCCCGGTCGAGCGCGTTGGCGACGAGCGCGCCGTCGCGCGGCCATGCATACGCATAGGTGTCACGCGCGAACTTTGTGATGTCGAAATCGGTCGAGGCGATGACCGCGCCGCGGTTGTCGACATGCGAGCGCGCCGTCAGCACGCTGCGCCGGTACAGATCAGTCACGTCCGTGCCCAGCTCTTCGTCGATGTGGCGGTGGTCTTTCTCCGACCAGACCTGCCAGTAGGTCAGCGTTCGATCTCGATATGTCTCCTGGCCCTTGCCGACGATCAGCTCCTGGCCGTAGGTGGTGACCTCGCTCAGTCGCGTGCCCATGCAGAGCCAGTGAGTCATGCCGCGCTGCTGGTCGGGACCGACGGAGCCCAGGTCGAATCCGATGGTGCAGTCGACGGAACCCTGCTCGATCGGATTCTTACCCAGCACGCCGTCCTCGGCGTCAACCCAAGTTCCTGCGAGCCCATTGCCCTTTTTGCCGTTGGCCCACGTGCTGATCCCGAAGGCGGAGTCACACTGGCCCCCGATGAGGAAGTACCGGTTCGCTTTATAGGCGATGACGCCGCGGTGACGGGGGTCGTAAAGCACCGTGTTGCCGATATCGGAGCCTTCGATGAACCAGTCGTAATGAAAGAAGACGCGACCCACCTTGAAGCCGGCCGGTGAGGTCACGTTGATGTTGCGGATGAACCAGTTGCGCGCGAGGTCGACGTAGTCCTCGAACTTGACGGTGATGCCCAGTCCGGGATGGGCCGCCGTCACGTCGCTGACCAACGAGTCTTCGGCGTACCCAAGCTTTCGCTGCCACGCATCGGCGTCGAGCCAGGCGAACTTGCCGTCGATGAAGAATCCCACGCGGCAGACATTGCCCATCGTGTGGTTGGCGTCTCCAACGCGCGGGTAGTAGATGTCGCGTATCGAATACGTGGCATCGAAGCCCACCAGCGTGTTTCCGTTGCCGAGGACGAGGCTTCTAGGCAATGCTGTTGCGCGGAATCGTACGCCGGTAAAATTCGACCAGCGCTACAACAAACAACGGAGCAAACGTCTTGGAATCGAACCCAGAAGAACCCCGATTGCCAGTCCGCGTCATCACCTCGCGTAAGCGCCGCCGGACGGTGGCGGCCCGCCTGCGGTCAGGCGTTCTGGAGCTTCTCGTCCCCGCGTCGATGCCTCACGCGGAACGGGATCATTGGGCGGAGGTCATGAGCCGGCGCCTGCAGCGGCGCGCGGACCGAGCCCGCCCGTCAGACGAGCGGCTGATGGACAGGGCGGGCCGGCTGAACGAGCGCTACTTCCAGGGCAAGCTGCGCTGGAGCTCGATCCGGTTCGCCGAGATGGAGAAGCTGTGGGGCAGCTGCACGTTCACCGACGGGGCGATCCGCATCGCGCGCCGGGCCGCCGGGCTGCCGGACTGGGTGCTCGACCACCTGCTCGTGCATGAGCTCGCGCACCTCGTCCACAGCGACCATGGCGCGGCGTTTCATGAGCTGGAGAACCGCTACCCGCTCACCGAGCGCGCGAGAGGCTACTTGCTCGCCCTGGACTCCATGGCCTGACGCTACCCATTCCGCGCGGTCTACGGGGTCAGGACGATCTTCGTCGCTTCCCGCGCGTCGAACATGCGGTAGGCCTCTTCCGCCTGATCCAGCTTCATGCGGTGGCTGATGATCGTTTCCGGATGCAAACGGCCGGCCGCGATCAGATCGAGCAAGGGACGCATATAGGCCTGCACGTTGCACCAGCCCGCTCGAAAGCTCAACGACTTGAGCCACATGCGCATGTACGGAAAATCACCCTGCACGGCGCTCGGCACTCCGACCATCGAGATCGTGCCGCCCCCCCGCACGCACTGGATCGCCGTGTCGACCGCCGGCAGCAGTCCGACGCACTCGATGCTCGAATCGACGCCGATCCCCTCCGTCTCGGCCTCGATCGCCTGCACCGGATGGACGCGCCTGCTGTTGATGGGGATGCCGCCCAGCTCCTGCGCGACCTCGAGACGCGAGTCGACCATGTCGATGACGAACGTGCGCGCCGGCCCGAACAGCTGCGCGCACATGGTCGCCATCAGGCCTACGGGCCCAGCACCGACCACGGCAATGACATCCCCGGGTTTGATCTCGGCGCGTTCCGCACCAAAGAAGCCGGTGGCGAGGATGTCGCCGACGAAGATCGCCTGCTCGTCGGGCATGCCGGCGGGAATGAGCTCCATGGTGTGGTCCGCGTTCGGCACGACGACGTATTCGGCCTGGCCGCCACCGAGTCCGCCAAAGTATTCGCCGTGTCCGAAGGTCGCCTTGTCGACGCACTGGTTGAACCAACCTTTACGGCACAGAACGCAATGGCCGCAGGAGGTGAAAAAGCTGGACACGACGCGGTCGCCGGCCTTGAAGCGCTTGACCTCGCCGCCAACCTCCTCCACCACGCCGACAAACTCGTGGCCGAGCACGGCGCCAGGATTCATCGGGGTATGTCCGTGAAGGATGTGGAGGTCGGATCCGCAAACAGCCCCGAGCGTGACCCTGACCAGCGCTTCGTCCGACGCCTGGATGTCCGGTTTCGGCACGTCGATCACCTTGACGTCGCCCTCGGCCTGGAACGTCAGCGCTCTCATCGCGGTGAGCCGATTCTACGGCCCCCCATAAGCTAGCCAGATGCGCCTCAAGGGAGCCGTGGTCGTCGTCACCGGCGCCTCGAGCGGGATCGGCGCGGCCAGCGCGATCGCCTTCGCACGTGCCGGGGCGCGGCTGGAGCTGGGCGCCCGGCGCCTCGACAGGCTGGGCGCGGTCGCGGAGAGATGCCGCGCGGCCGGCTCGCCGGCGGTCAACGTGAGGCTGCTCGACGTCGGCGAGCGCGCCTCTGCTCGGACCTTCATCGCGGCCGCGAAGCGCGATCACGAGCGCCTCGACATCCTCGTCAACAACGCCGGCGTCGGCTGGCGCGGCGCGTTGCACGAAATGCCAGAGGAAAAGGTCGACGAGCTCATCGCCACGAACCTGAAGGGCGTCATCAACACGACCCAGAGCGTGCTGCCGTGGATGCTCGAGCGCCGTCGCGGCGTGATCATCAACGTCGCCTCGGTCGTAGGTTTTCGACCCGCGCCCTATTCGGCGGTGTATTCCGCGACCAAGCACGCCATCGTCGGCTTGTCGCACGCGCTGCGAGGCGAGCTCTCGGGCACCGGGGTCAAAGTTTGCGTCGTCTACCCAGGCGTGACCGCCGGGACGGAGTTTTTCAAGGATCCCGACCGCCCGGTCGGCTGGCAGTACCCCGCGTCGTGGGTGGCGAACCTCATCGTGCGCACAGCACGCTACCCAAGGCGGGACGCAATGGTTTTTCCACTCCGGCTCGCCCATCTCGCGGAGCCGGTCTTCGGCGGCTTGATGGATCACGCCCTGGGCGAGATCAGACGGCGCGACCTGCCTGACTGAGCCCTNTCTCTTTGATCCGCGGCACCCACTCGATCAGCTCAGCCGCGCTGTAGTCGTAGCGGAAGCGGACGTTTGGAGGCGCGCCTTTCAGGTCCCAGGTCTCGTGATTGCGGCCATGGAAGCGGACCACGGCGAGCTTCGAGGACGTGACATCGTGCACCGAAGGCATGCTGGTCCGATGGCCCTCCGGCACATCCACGGCAACGTATGGAATGTCGCGCGAACGCAGAAATGCCAGCGTTCCGTCACCGTGCCTGGCGTCGAGCCACTCGGGCTTACGGAACTCGACCGCGATCGGCAGGCCGAACATGCGCTCCTGGACCTGTTCGACGTACGCAAGCGAGCGCGAGGACGGCAAGAACCACGGCGGAAACTGAAAGAAGACGGCGCCCAGCTTCCCAGCCCCTCGCAATGGCTCCACCGCAGCCCTGAACCGCTCCCAGGTCTCGTCCAGGAGCTCATCCGGCATCTGCTCGAGGTAGATGTTCTTGTCCCGCAGGTTGGGGGGCAGCTGCTCCCGAATGTCAGGCGGGAGAGACATTGGCTTGGTCGGGTGGTTGGTGAAGAGCGAGAAGGACTTGACGTCGAACGTGAAGTCCGGCGGCGTCTGGGCCGCCCAGGCCTCGGCGTTCTCGGGCTTGGGGATTCCGTAGTAGCTGGAATCGACCTCGACAAGTGGAAACTGCGTCGCGTAGAAGCGCAGGCGGTCACCTGAAGTCTTGACCGATAGCGGGTAGAAGAGCTTTGAATCGATCAGCGACTTGTCGACCCATCCCGCGATGCCGCAAAGCACTGCCATCTCTCGATATATGATCCCGCCACCCTTGAGCCGCTACATCCGGTACTGGTACACGTACCGCACGGCCGTGGCTGTTCTGATCGCGCTGGTCCTGTCGGGCTCGATGTACTGGCTCTACACGCAACAGCTCACATGCGATGCCCACGCCACCGGCTGTCTGGTGAACATCTCGGTTCACCCGGAGGACCGATTTGCCAACCAGTACGACCCGGGAAAGCCGATGGACGGCGTGACCATCGTCGGCATCGACAACTCGAGCATTCAGGCCCTGCAGAAGTACCCGCTGCCGCGACACCTCTACGCGGACGCGCTGCGCAACCTGGAGAAGGCAGGAGCGCTGGTGGTCGCCTTTGACATCGGGTTCACGGATCCCAGCGGAGAGGAGGACAAGACCCTCGCGGCCGCGTTTGCGACCGCCTCCGTGCCTGTTGTGCTGGCCTACGGCGGAACGTCCGAGGTCGCCGGCGGGAAAGTCGGGCAGACGGGCGTCGACCAGATGCCCCTCAAAGCGTTTCGGTGCGCCGACGCCAACCCGGACGCACAGGTCGCGTGCGGCCGCCCCTTGCCCAACGTCGTCCTCGCCTCCACGGATCTCGTGCTCGACCGGGACGGAGTGGTCAGGCGGATTCCGCTGGCCGTTCAGCCCGCTTGTTTCGCCGCGGCGTCCTGCAGCACGCCTTTGATCGATACGTTCGGGTTTGCGGCCTACCGGGCTTATCAGCTCGGGGCTGATTTCCTGAGCGGGCCAGACCTCGCGGTGGCCGGCGGGACAGCGCGTTTTGGCCAGGCGTGGAGCACGCCGGTCGACTCTTCAGGTTCTGTCCTGGTGAACTACTCGGGTCCTCCAGGCAACTTCAAGGCGTACAGCCATTTCGTCAGCTTCGACAAGATCGTGGACGGCACCTTCGACGCGAGCAAGGTCAAGGACAAAATCGTGCTCGTCGGCTATTACGGCCTCACCGGCGTCAACGATGAGCAGCTCGTGACCACGAGCTTCGGGAGCAACACCACCGCAGCCATGGCCGGTGTGGAGATCCACGCCAACGTCACCCAGATGCTGCTGAACGCTGTTGCCACGCCTGTGGCCCCCTCGCGATTTCTCACCGCCGAGCCGGCATGGATGCTTCTTCTTCTGCTTCTTGTGCTCGGACTCGGGACTGGGGTTGGTGTCGCGCGCGTGACGGTGCTGTGGGGATTGATCGGCACAACGATCGCGTTGGTCGTGTTCACGCTGGGGATGTCCGCGCTTTCGTCATTCAACAACTGGGTGCCGGATCTCTTTCATCCCTGGCTTGCCATCGGGCTGACGTACACGGGAGTCACCGCTTACCGATTCCTCTACGAAGATCGCGAGAAGCGAAAGGTCACCGCGCTGTTCGGCACCTACCTGAAACCCGAGATCGTCGCCGAGCTGGCCAAGGACCGCCGAGGCGTCGCGGGCATCATGCGCGGCGGAGAGCGACGCGATATCACGCTGATGTTCGTCGACATACGTGGCTTCACGTCGATGTCGGAATCAATGGCCGCCGCGGATGTCACTGAGTGCGTGCAGCTCTACCTCGACCAGCTGAGCGAACTCATCTTCAGGTGGGACGGCACGGTCGACAAGTACGTGGGCGACGAGATCATGGCCTTCTGGAATGCGCCGCGGCCGCAGGAAAACCACGCATTGCTGGCTGTCCGCTGCGCGTACGACTGCATCAATCGAGCGCCGGAGCTCCAGCAGATGCTCCTCGCCAAAGGCCTGCCTCCGATTCGCTGGGGCATCGGCATCAACTCCGGTCTCGCGGTCGTCGGCAACATGGGCTCGCGCAGCCGGCTTCAGTACACCGCGTTAGGCGATACGGTCAACACCGCCGCCCGCTTCTGCGCGCATGCGCCGGCGTTCCAGGTCCTCATCGGCCAGCAGACTTACGAGATGTGTCGCGACTACATCGCTGTCGACCTGGTTCCGGGTGTGCAGCTGAAAGGGAAGTCGGCCGAAACCTTCCGCATCTACCAGGTCACCGCGATTCGAGAGACGCCTGAGTC
>VBEF01000077.1 GCA_005881275.1 Chloroflexota bacterium | reverse complement strand
GATCAACGGCGGTCCGACCGAGCTCGACAACCTGGTCCTGCTCTGTCGCCGGCACCATCGCATGGTGCATGAGAGCGGATGGCAGCTGATCAAATGCGATGACGGGCAGATCGTGACCATCGCCCCCACCGTCACCTTCGGCTTGCCGAGGGAGCCAGACTAGATGCGTGACGATCGAGCGGCGTTCGCGTCGATTCTCATCCGTAAGCCTCGAGCGCGTGGCGCGCAAGCTGATGAACGCCTCTCCCCTATGCGCTTTAGCCACGGTGTCTGCTGGTGGCCGAGCCCACGTCAACCACATGTACTTTGCGTGGAGCGACCGCTTCGAAGTGGTCTGGATCTCCGACCCGGATTCCCTCCATTCACGCAACCTCACGCGAAACAGCTCCGCGGCGGTGACCGTCTACGCCTCGAACCAGGTGTGGGGCCGGGCCGATCGTGGGATCCAACTTTTCGGAGCGGCCGGCTTGGCGTCGCGAGGGGCGAGGCGCATTTACGGAAGGCGATTCACTGACTACGACGCTGACGCCGACGACCTCCCCGTCTATCGATTCCGTCCGCGGACTGTGAAGCTCTTCGACGAGCGATCGCTGGCGCCAGGGACGCTCGTCACGGCCCGCGTCACGCGCGACGGCCTTGCCTGGTCGAAGACAGAGGTCTGGGCTTAAACGACCTACTGGCGGACTATGGCCGCGGCGCCCTTCCTCAGCACGAACTTCTGGATCTTGCCGGTCGCGGTCTTGGGCAGCTCGTCCACGAACGTGACTCCGTGCGGCGCCTTGAAGTGGGCGAGGTGATCCCTCGTGAACGCGATCAGCTCCGCCTCCGTGGCGCTCGCGCCCGGCTTCAGCACGACATAGGCGAAAGGAGCCTCGCCCCACTTCTCGTGCGGCAGCCCCACGATCGCGGCCTCCAAGACGGCTGGATGGCGCAGCAGCACGCCTTCCACCTCGATCGAGGAGATGTTCTCGCCGCCGCTGATGATCACGTCCTTGATCCGGTCGCGGATCTCGGCGTAGCCGTCCGGGTGCATCACCGCGGCGTCACCGGTGTGGAACCAACCGTCGCCCATCACCTTCTTGGTCGCCTCAGGGTCGTTGTAGTACCCCTGCATGATTACGTTGCCGCGAGCCACGATCTCGCCCAGCGTCTGGCCGTCGGCCGGAACATCCTTGCCGTCGCCGTCGACGACACGCAGCTCGCAAGCGCCGATCATCTCGACGCCCGTCAGGGCCTTGATCACGGCGCGCTCGGATGTCGACCTGGAGGCATGCTCTGGGCGCGGCTCGCAGATCGTGAGGAAGGGCGAGGTCTCGGTCAGGCCGTAGACCTGCGTTACCTCCCAGCCGAACTCGCCCTCCATGCGCTCGATAGTCGCCGCGGCGGGCGGCGCACCGGCGGTTACCACGTGAACGCCGCCTGGCACCTCGCCACGGACCTCCTTGGACGCGCCGGCAAGCGAGATCAAAACGGTCGGCGCTGCGCACAGCCAGCCGACGTTCTCCTCGCGAATCAGGTCGAAGACGCGCGCCGGCTCCACCTTGGGCAGGCAGATGTGCTTGCCGCCAACAGCCGTGATGATCCATACGAACGTCCAACCGTTGGCGTGAAACATCGGCAGCGTCCATAGGTAGCGATCGTCGACAGTGAGGTGGAAGTGGACGAGCGTGTCCATCACGTTCATCCACGCGTTGCGGTGCGTGATCATCACGCCCTTCGGCTTCGCCGTGGTGCCGCTTGTGTAGTTGAGCGAAAGGAGGTCGTCCTCCTTTACGTCAACGCGCTTGAAGGAAGGCTCGGCACGCGCGACCTCGGCGTCATGTTCCCGCCAGCCTTTACGGCCGCCGGCGTCGCCCAGCACGACGAACTGCTCGACGCCGCGCAGCTGATCGCGCACGCCCTCTACCGCCTCCACGTAGTCGGGATGGACGCACAGAACTTTGGCGCCGGAGTGCGACGTGATGTAGACGAAATCCTCGGCCGTGAGCCGGTAGTTGATGGGCACCAGCACCGCGCCGATCTGCGGCACCGCATAGAACGATTCGAGCTGCTCGCGTGTGTTGGGCGCGATATAGGCGACACGATCGCCCTGCCCGACGCCCATCGCCTGCAGCGCCGACGACCAGCGGTCGCAGCCCGAGAAGAACTCCTCGTAGGTCAGGCGCATGTCGCCGTCGACAACGGCCTCACGGTCGCCGTATAGCTTGCGTGCCCGCCGGGCGAACTCCAGGGGCGTCAGCGGGGTTTCCATCGGACTCCTCCTATGAGTTGAGCATCAGCGCAAAGTCGGCGGCCTTGATACCAACGACGAACGCATGGTGGGCGTTTGGTTCGAGCTCTACGGAACGTTCGTAGACGAACGCGTACACGTTGTCAAGGTTCCAGTCGCCGTAACCCTGGATGCGCAGGCCGTAGCGGAGACCCTCATCTTTCTTGCCGCGCTGCAGGAGATCGGTGGCGCGTGCGTAAATGGCCTTCAGGATCTCGAGCTGCATCGAAAGCTCCGCGATTGTCTTGGCTTCGCCCTCGGCCTCCACTAGCTGCTCGACCTGGGTTTCGAGGTCGGCGATCTCTTTTTGGTAATCGTCCACCCCAGGGACGAGTCTACTAGTGGATCAGGTAGTTGGTAGAGACCCATGCGGCGATGAGGATCGCGATGATGTTGACGACCTTGATCATGGGGTTGATGGCAGGCCCGGCGGTGTCCTTGTTGGGGTCGCCGACCGTGTCTCCGGTGACGGCGGCCTTGTGGGCTTCCGAGCCCTTCCCTCCAAGGTGGCCTTCCTCTATGTACTTCTTGGCGTTGTCCCAAGCCGCACCACCGCTGGTCATCTGGATCGCCAGGAACAGGCCGGTGACGATCGCACCCAGCAACAATCCGCCCAGCGCCCGCGGGCCCAGGAGAAAGCCAACCGCTATCGGCGCGACGACCGGGATGATGCCAGGCACCACCATCTCCCTCTGGGCTGCCGCGGTCACGATCCGCACCGCGGTGCCGTACTCGGGACGGCCCGTGCCTTCGAGGATGCCCGGGATCTCGCGAAATTGGCGCCTCACCTCTTCCACGACGAGTCCGCCGGCGCGCCCGACCGCGAGCATCGCGAGAGAGCCGAAGAGGAACGGCAGGATGCCGCCAAGGAAGAGGCCTGAGATCACGACCGGATCCGAAAGCTCGAATTTGGTCGGGTGGCCCGCCTTGGCGAGCTCCTGCGTGTAGGACGCGAACAGGACGAGGGCGGCCAAACCCGCGGAGCCGATCGCGTAGCCCTTGGTCACGGCCTTGGTCGTGTTGCCGACCGCGTCGAGCGGGTCAGTCACGGCACGCACTTCCTTGGGCAGCTTGGCCATCTCGGCGATGCCGCCTGCGTTGTCGGTGATGGGACCGTATGAATCGATGGCAACGATGATCCCGGTCATCGACAGCATCGCGGTGGCCGCGATGGCGATTCCATAGAGGCCACCCAGCGCATAGCTGATGAGAATGCCTGTTGCGATCACGATCACGGGCAGCGCGGTCGCCATCATGCCGATGGCCTGCCCCGCGATGATGTTGGTCGCGTGGCCCGTGACCGAGGCCTTCGCAATCAGGTGCACCGGCCAGTATCGGGTCTCGGTGAAGAACTCCGTGATTGCCACGATGAGCACCGTGATCACAACGCCGACCAGCCCCGCAAAGAAGAGGTTGCTGGGATCGTGGACGCCACCAGCCGCAGCACCCGCAAAGTACCCGTTGGATTTCATGTACTCGGTCACGAACCAGAAGCCGGCGACGGCGATGACGACCGCGACAAGGAGTCCCGCGTAGAGGGCGCCCATGATCCAGCCCAGGTTGAAGATGCGCACGAAGAACGTCCCGGCGATCGACCCGATGACGCTCACTGCGCCGAGAAGCAGGGGGTAGATGACCCACCCGATCTGATGTGGAAAGAGCAACGACCCGAGCAGGATCGCGGCGATCATGGTCACGGCGTACGTTTCGAAGAGGTCGGCCGCCATGCCCGCGCAGTCACCGACGTTGTCGCCGACGTTGTCCGCAATGACTGCGGGGTTGCGAGGATCGTCCTCGGGGATGCCGGCCTCGACTTTGCCCACAAGGTCCGCGCCGACGTCAGCCGCCTTGGTGTAGATCCCACCACCCAACCGGGCGAACACAGAAACGAGGCTCGCGCCGAAGGCCAGGCCCACCAGAACATCGGGATTCTTGAAGACCAGGTACGCGGCGGACACTCCCAGCAAGCCGAGGCCAACCACCATGAAACCGGTGACGGCGCCGCCGCGGAACGCGACCTGCAACGCTTTGTTCAGGCCGCCACGGGCAGCTTCGGCGGTGCGCACGTTCGCCCGCACGGCGATGTTCATGCCGACGTATCCGGCGGCGGCTGACAGGACCGCGCCGACGATGTACAGCCCGGCGGTCGTCCAGTTGACGAAGAACCCGATCACGATCGCGATGGCCACGCCGATGATCGCGATCACCGTGTACTGGCGGTTCAGGTAGGCGGCCGCGCCTTCCTGGATCGCGGCTGAGATCTGGCGCATGAGGTCATTGCCCGACGGCTGGCGGAGGACGAGAAAGATGAGCACCACGGCGAATCCAACCGCGGCCAACCCGCCGGCCACGCCAAACCACGCTGTGTTGGGATCCACTAACCCTCCCTCATGATCGTCCGCGGAATTCGGGCGCCGGCCGCGTGCGCACGCGGCGCACCTCCGGCGGAGCGATAGGTTAAACGAACCGCCACATGCGGGTGGTTCACCACGCGAGGTCGAAGCCCTGGAGCTTGCCCGTGGCGGTCGACCACTGCGTTTCCACACGGTCGACGCGCGCCATCCGCGGCCCCGCCTCGAGGGCGCGCGCGAGCTCTTCCAGCTGGGCGCGGTCTCCCTCCGCGACCAGCTCGACCGTGCCGTCGTCGTTGTTGCGGACCCAGCCGCGCAATCCAAGCTGATTCGCCTTGCCCTGGACGAAATAGCGAAAGCCCACCCCCTGGACGTCGCCGCGCACGACTGCGTGCAACCGCTCCATGTTTATATGGTCACCGATGCCTATCTCGAGCATCGTGGCGATCGGCGACGAGCTGGTCGGCGGATTCACGCTCGACACGAACTCCCACTGGATGGCGGAGCGCCTCCGCATACTCGGATACCCGGTCAAGCGTGTGACTCAAATCCGTGACAAACCGCACGAGATCATCGACCAGGTGCAGCGAGAGCTTGCGGACGCGGAGATCACGGACGTCTTTGTCAGCGGGGGCCTCGGCCCGACCCCCGACGACCGCACCTTCCCGGCCCTCGCCGACGCACTCGGCAAGGAGCTCGTGATCTGGGAAGAGACGCGCGCGCGCATCGAGCGGCGCGTCCAGCGCATGCACTCGATGGGACTGCTCGAGTCGCCCGAGGTCACTGAAGGCAACCTCCGCATGGCGCGGATTCCGGATGGACCGGCGCACGTGTTCAAGAATCGGCGAGGCATGGCGCCTGGTGCGGTGTACCAGGCGGACGGGACGCGGATCTTCGTGCTTCCAGGTGTGCCCATGGAGATGAAGGGAATCTTCACGGAGGAGCTCGAGCCGGAGTTCCTGGCCGGCGGTTCCGCCGCCACCGTGCGTGAGCTGCGCTTCACGTTTGCCGTCGAAGCTCGGTTCTACCCGCTGATGCGCGAGCTGGAGGCACTGTTCCCGGATGTGTCCGTCGGCTCCTACCCGAACTTCGAGACCAAAGAGCTTGTCATCCGGTGCGTCGGGTTAGATCCCAAACGCGTCGAGGAAACGCTGGACGTTATCCGGAAGCGCGCGCCGGTCTAGAGACCGCCCAGCTTTCGCTCCAGGAGAGAGCGCTCGGCCGGGTTGGAGCTGAGCTCCAGCGCGCGAAGCCGTGCCTCCCGCGCGAGGACCTTTTCCCCGAGCTCGTCCAGCAGCTCGGCACGTGTCGCATGGAACAGGTGGTACCCGCCCAGCGCCATGGCCAGGTCGTTGACCTCGCCCAACGCGACCCGGGACCCGGCGACATGGCTTACGGCGACCGCGCGGTTGAGCCTGATCACCGGCGTGTCAGTGATGCGAAGCAGCGTGTCGTAGAGGACGACGATCTGGGCCCAGTCCGTCTCCTGCCAGGAGGGCGCCTCGGCGTGCACTGCGGCGATCGCCGCCTGCAGCTGGTAGGAACCCGGCGACGACAATGCCGCGGCTCGATTCAGGACCTCAACCGCCTGGGCAATTGCAGCTGAATCCCATAGAGCGCGGTCCTGGTCGGGCAAGAGGACGATCTCGCCGCTAGCGTCGAAACGAGCGCGCGAGCGCGCCAGATGCAGCCTCATCAACACGATCAGCCCGAGCACCTCCGCCTGGTCTGGCAGCAGCCGCGCAAGCAGGCTCGTGAGCCACATCGCATCCTCCGCGAGGTCGCGCCGCGCGACGACCTGCGGACCGCGGCTCAGGTAACCCTCGTTGAACATCAGGTAGAGCACGGCGAGGACCGCGTCCACGCGGGGCACGAGCGCGGCGCCTTGCGGCACTCGGTAAGGGATGTTCGCTTCCACGATCTTGCGTTTGGCGCGCACGATCCGCTGCGCCATCGTCGGCTCTGAGACCAGGAATGCGGCCGCGATCTCTTGCGTGGTGAAGCCGGCGACCGCCCGCAGCGTGAGCGCGACCTGCGCCTCCTGCGCGAGGGCCGGGTGGCAGCAGGTGAAGATCAGGCGAAGCCGGTCATCAGCCTCCGAGGGGTCAGACGGCACGATTGACCGCTCCAGAAGCGCGACCTTCTCCACGTAGCGCTTGTCCCGGCGCAGCAGGTCGATGGCGCGCCGGCGCGCCGCGGTCATCAGCCATGCGCCAGGGTTGTCCGGGATGCCCTGGGCCGGCCACTTCTCGAGGGCCGCCAGAAGGCTGTCCTGGACCACCTCCTCGGCGATGTCGAAGTTGCCGATGAGGCGCACCAAGGCGCCGGTGAGCTTCGCGGTGCCTCGTCCAGATCCTTGACCTCGACGACGGCGAACCCGCCGATGATCTCCTTGGATTCGATGAACGGGCCGTCCGTGACGATGGGTTTGCCGTCGTTGAAACGAACAGTCGTGGCGGTCTGCGGCCCCTTGAGCTGCTCGCCCCCCAAGATCTTGCCTGCCCGGCTGTACTCGTCGAACCACCGCTCAGCCTCTTTCATGCCGGCCGCCATCTGGTCCGGCGGCATGTTCTCGAAACGCTCCTGGTCTTCCATGGTCCCGACGAAAAGCAACACGTACTTCATTTCAACCTCCTCTTCAACGACGAACGACGAGGCCAGAATTCGACGGGCTAGGAGCCGGTGAATTCAGGTTCCTGTTTGCTCAGGAACGACATGATGCCGATGGCGGCGTCACTGCTCAGGGCAGCCCGCGCGAAATTCTGTGACTCGATCTCAAGGGCCTCGTCCAGGCGCAGGTCCCAGCCACGACGAATTGCGTCCTTGATCATCGCGATGGCGAACGTGGCGGCCTTTGCGAGCCGGCCGGCGAGCTCATCGACGGCCGCCCCAAATTCATCCGGGGCCGCCGCCCGATCGACCCACCCGACGGCCTCCGCTTCCGTGGCCGAAAGGCGCGTTGATTCGATGATGTAGCGCTGGGCCCGAGCCCGGCCGATCAGCCTCGGGAGGCGCTGCGTCCCGCCGGCCCCGGGGATGATGCCGAGCGAGGACTCGGTCTGGCCGATGCGCGACCGTCCATCCTCGACCATGATCCGAAAGTCGCAGCACAGCGCGAGCTCGCTGCCGCCGCCCAGCGCGTGCCCGTTGATGGCCGCGATCACCGGTTTCGGGCAGCGTTCGATGGCGCTGAAGTGATGATTCATGCGCCTCATGAAGAGCGCGATCTGGTCGGTGGCGTCTGGCGACTGCCGGTCGACCCCGGCCAGAGACGTGAGGTCGGCCCCGACGCTGAAGTACTTCTCGTACTCAGAGGCCAGGACCACGACGCGGACCGAAGGATCCTCGCCGACCTCCTTGAAGGCGGCCGCGAGCTCTTGCATCAGGTCTTCGGCGATCGCGTTGTTGCCTTTGCGATGCATGACGACACGCGCGATTCCCCCGCTGCGTTTGACGTCTACAAGCTCTCCCATCAAGCCGTGAAGAGCGGGATGCCGCCGGCGACCTCGATCACGGCGCCTGTGATGTAGCCGGCCTCCTCCGTGCACAGGAAGGCGATCGTGTTCGCGATGTCCTCGGGCTGGCCGAATCGCTTGAAGACGGTGCGCGATTTGAACCGCTCGTACATCGGGTTGTTCGCCGCCGCTGCCTTACCCGCCTCCGACTCGATGATGCCGGGCGCGATCGCGTTGGCTGTGATGTTGTGCCGGCCGCCTTCCAGGGCCGCGGTCTTGGCCAGGCCGATGAGCCCGGCCTTCGTCGCGGAGTAGCTCGCCTGGCCAAATCCGCCTAGCGTGCCGGCGACCGACGACATGAAGATCAGCCGGCCCCATTTGTTCTCGACGAGGTAAGGCCACGCCTCTTTCGTGCAGTTGAACGCGCCGGTCAGGTTGACCCTGACGTCACGGTCCCACAGCTCGTAGGACTGGTTGGGGATCTGAGCCGCGTGGTCGAGCGTCGCTGCGTTGTTGATCAGGATGTCGATCTTGCCGAACTCGTCTCCGACCTTCTTGAAGACCTCGCGGATCTGCTCGCGGTTGGTCACGTCCATCTTGATCGCGAGGGACTTGCGCCCCATCTTGCGGATCGCATCGGCTGTCGCGTTCGAATGCACCCAACCCTGTGATACCGCAACCTGCGCGAGCATGCTGCCCTGCGACTCCGCGGTCTGCTGGAGGTTTGGGTCATCCTCGACCAGCACGTCCGTGATGACGACGTCGGCCCCCAAGCCCGCCAGGGTGAGCGCGTCCTGCCTGCCCAGCCCGCGCGAGGCACCCGTGACCACGGCGACGCGACCTTTCAAGTCGAACATTCCTTACCCCCTATCTCCTGCCCGGGCGTCAGCGAGACTCCATGGTCACGGCCGAGACTCGGCGATCGCCTTGGTCAAGACCGATTCGCCCCTCTGGTTCACCGCGCTCAACTCGAGCTTGCCCTCCCCCGCGGGCTCGGCCCGAAACGTCACGGTGTCGCCGGGCACGACCATGCCTGCGAACCGTACGAAGACGCGGCGCAGGCGATCCGGGCCACCCGCCGCCTCAGCCGCGACGGTGGCGGCAATGCCCATCTGCAGCATGCCGTGCGCGATCAAGCCTGGCAGACCGACGGACCGCGCGAAGTCGTCGTCGAGGTGGATCGGGTTGCGGTCGCCCGACGCCTCGGCGTAGGCGGCGATCTGCTCTCTGGTGAAGGTCACCTTGCGTTCGCTCATGAGCGAATCACGAACAGCGCGCGCGACCGACAAAGCGGAGCGCTGTTTGCGTCGGTCGTGTCCGTCTCGAAGTTGACGAAGCGCATCCCGCGGCGACTGGTATCCGAGGCCACCCGTCCCGTTGAGATGACCGTTTCTCCGACGCGGGGATGTCGGTGCCACTCGAACTCCTGCTCGGCGTGGAGGAGCTTCGCGAAGTCAACCGCGGCTTCGTCATCGCCGAACAGCTGTGGCACGGTCACGCCCAGCGAGTACACCGCGGCAAACGTCGGCGGGATTCCATCAGCCGGGTCGGCGCCGATGGCATCCGCGAACGCCGCGACCGCGCCCGGCTCGATCTCAAATTTCACCGCCGGGTACGTGCGCCCGGCGACCGCTGCCACGCTAGAAGCCTAGAGCAGGTGAATTACGGCCTGTTAGGTCGCAAACGCGCGAGGAGCCTGCGCAGCAGGAGCGGACGCAGCGCGGACCATGCTTCCATCACGGAGGCCCGCGTGGACGGCGCGATGTCCGGCGGCGCGTACGCCGCGATGACGAAACCCCGGGCCAGCACGCCAACCGGTTCGAAAGCCTCTGGAAACGTTCTCTGTAAGCGCCGCCCGGTCTCCAGCGGAGTCTCGCCGGGCCGGCGTTCAGCGCCGGCGAGGCTGGCCAGGGCGAGGGCCCGCCTCCATACCGCCATCACCGTGCGCGGGCGAAGGTATCTCGAGGCGGCGACCAGCAGCAACAGGAAGATGGCGACGATGACGCCGACGATCTTGGTGAGCGCCGCGGCGTCGAGCGAGCCCACCCTGAGTCCCCCGCCTGCCGGAGCACCGCCTGTGTCAGTTCGCTCGCCGCGGTTGGTGGTCGGGGTGGACCCCGCGCCCACTCCGGCGATCCCAGCGATGGGGGCGTCGCAGCCATCGTCGCGCAGGCACGGATTCTGGCCGGTCTGGCCACGCAGTATCGGCGTGTAGAGGCCCAGGTCGTCTGGCGTCGGCTCGAAGGGAATCCAGCCATACGGCTGCTGGTCTGGAGCCGGCGCGGGGAAGAAGACCTCGACCCACGTGTGGGCATCCTCGCCGCGGACCACGTAGTTCTTGACGTTCGGGTCGAACTGGCCGGGGCCGTAGCCGTTGACGAGACGTGTCGGTATGCCGAGCGACCTCAGCATGTCACCCATCGCCGTGGCGAAATACTCGCAATAGCCTTTCCTCGAGACAAAGAGGAAATAGTCCATTGCATCCATGCCGGACGGGGTCTTGGGCGGCGCGAGCGTGTACGTGAAATTGCGCGGGTCGCGCAGGAAGTTCTCGATCGCGGTAGCCGCGTCGTATGGGTTCCTTGCCCCCGCCGCGTTCACGACCTCGAGGGCAAGCGTCTGGATCTTCCTGTTGACATCGGGGGTCCGATAGGTCGTGGCGGGCGTATTCCGATACTGAGCGAGCCAATCTGGATAGGTCGTGCCGGATTGCTCGAGCTGGGTCACCGTCGCGGTGGAGTAGTCGACCGTGACGGCGTAGTTGCCGGCTGACGAGGGCGGCTGCACGCTGCTGACGTCGATCTGCGCCAGCTCGAGTTTCTGGTATTGCTCGGCGTAGTCGGGAACCTGGTTCTTCAGGATTGGCTGCCGCACTCCGTTCGATGCCGGGTACCGCCACTCGCCGGCGAGCTGAAGCGTGTCGTTCACGCCGCGGAAGTACCGCGCGCTGCTCGCGTAGCCGCCGACGATCGTGTAGGTGAACACGGGATCCCGAGTCCTCTGGAGCGGACCGCTCAACTTCACCTCATCGGTGAAACCGGTGACTCCGGAGCCACGGCCGTTGCTGAAGAATCCCGGATGGCTGAGGCGCTGCTGAAGCTGCGCCCAGTTGGAGAAGATGCCCGTTTCGACGTCCAGGGTGCGGTCGACGGTCGAAAGCGGCGGCAGCATGATGCCGAGGACGATCAACGCGGCCATCGCGACAAGCCCGCTCTCCCAGAAATCCCAGCGCGCGTCGCCGGTGAGCTTTACGTTCGCGCGCTGCGCGTTGGCGATCGAGCCCGAGTAGTTGGTCCACAGCAGGAGCGCAAGCGTCAGCACGAGCATCGCGAGCGTGTAACCGTTCTGGTCCTGCGGCACGTTGAGGAGGTTGGTCGCGAAGGCTGCTGCGCCGGGGATCAAGCCCAGCATGGGTTTACGCCAGCGGAGCACGCACCAGGCAAGCCAACCGCCGGTGACCCACATCAACAGACAGATGAGGAACAGGTAGAACGATGTCTCCTGCGCCGCACTGCCGTCGTTGATGCGCTCCCACCAGGCACTTATCAGCGGAGGACCGATCACGTCGGTCGGATGACGGAGGTGCATCTGCGGCCACGCTCCGATGAGCGCAACGACCGGCGACAGAGCGAAGCCGATCCCGAGTGCGATCGGCTCGCGCACCGGCAACACCGCAAGGGTCCCCATCAGCAGGGCCGCGACAACCGCGATGACGTTCACCACGTCGATGCCCGTTACCCACTGGACCGTCGTCGTCGAGCGCGCGACCGTCAATGTCAGGAGAAGGACCAACAAGGCGGACCAGAGCCGGCCGCCTCCCATGGCGTCGCGTGCGCGCCCCCAGATCAGGCCGCGCCGGTCCAGCGTGCTCTCGAAAGCCGCCTCCGGACCGGCCAGCCGGCCCTCAGGCGATACGTATCGCATCCCTTGTCCTCACGAGGCGCGCGAAGTCGTCGCCCTTGCGCACTACGTACAGGTCGACGTCCTGGCCGAGGTCGAAGCTCGGGTTCTGGTCGGGCCCGCCGAAGCTGGCCACGTCCAGGTAGAACACAATGAGGGTCGAGCGGCGGCCTCGCACCGCTTGCAGCAGGCGCACCCACTCTGGATCCGCGCTCGGCGTGATCACGGCGATGGCGCGGCGGGGCAGCCTGCGAATGCGATCCCATGCCAGCGTCTGGGTCAACGGGGTCCGACCGTCGGCCTGACAGACCGCGAGGTAGTCGAGGATCAGGCGGTCCTGGCGCACCGCGCGGTGAGGCTCGAGCACCGTGCCGCGCGAGTCGTTGGCGATCAGACCCACCTGGCGGCCGCGACTGTGCACCTGCGCGGCCATCGACGCCGCCAGGCTCACCGAGTACTCGACCGTCGACTCCTCCCCGTCACCGAAATGCACGCCTCGGTCGAGGTCGAGGAGGATCCAGAGGTCCGTGGTCAGCGGCTGCTCGAACGTCTTCGACATCAAGCGCTGGTGCTTCGCCGACAGCGGCCAGTGGATGCGCCCGAAGTTATCCCCTGTGACGTAGTCCCGTACGCCGCCCGTTTCCGGTGGGTAGTCGGCCCACGCACCGAGCGACTGCGAGGTACCGACCTGCTGCGAGCTGGGAGTCATCAGGTCCGGCACCGGCCGCACGCGCGGATAGACCAGGATCGACGTGCGCTGCGTGACCTTGAGCTCGCGGTCGAACAGGCCAAAGGGTTCGCGGACACGCAGAGAGGTCGGCCCCAGCGCCATCCAGCCCCGCCGTCGATAGACGCCGCGCGCCCTCCACTTCACGATTTCGCCGCCGAGAGAGATGACGCGCCCGGGCTGATAGTCGGCGATCTGGCTGAGGTCACGGACCTCGACCCACGGCGCTGGGATCCAGCCCTTTCGCCTCACCTCGAACTCCTCCTCGTACACCTCCCCGACGGTTGGGGTGCCGGGGTCGACGCGCCGCTGCAGCGTCACTCCCCGAATCGCGAGACGCGGCCAGGCCCATGCGACGAGGAAGAGGAGAGAGAGGGCGTATCCGAACACGAAGGCGGTCTTGATGCCGGTCAGGTAGGAGAAGAACATGAGCAGCACCAGCGCGCCGGCGAGGGCGACCTTGCTCATCGGGAAACCTGTTTGTCGCTACCCGTCGTAGGCCATCTGAGGCACGTGCTCGCGCTCGAGCAGTCCCGCCACCAGCTTGCCCGCGCTCTGGCCCTGCATCTCGGCGTTCGGCCGCAGGATGATTCGGTGCGCAAGAACCGGCTCGGCAAGCGTCTTGATGTCGTCGGGGGTCACAAAGCCCCGGCCCTGAATCGCGGCCAGCGCCTGGCTTGCGTGGAAGAGGTTGAGGGTGCCACGCGTGCTGGCGCCGAGTGCGACCTCGGGATTGCCGCGCGTCCTACCCACCAGCCTCGCGATGTACTCGCGCAGCTCAGGCTTGACGAAGACATCGGCCACTGCGCTCTGGGCCGCCGTCAGCTCGTTCGGTGAAACAACCGGCTGCAGCTCCTCCATCGGGGACTCGACCTTGTGCTGGTTCAACAGGTTGGCCTCTTCTTTTTCCGTCAGGTAACCGAGCTTGACCTTCATCAAGAAGCGGTCAAGCTGGGCCTCAGGCAGCGGGAAGGTGCCCGAGTACTCGACGGGGTTTTGAGTCGCCATGACCATGAAGGGCTTGGGCAGGACGTGCGTCTCTCCGTCAATCGTGACCTGGCGCTCTTCCATCGCCTCCAGGAGTGCGGACTGCGTCTTCGGGCTGGCCCGGTTGATCTCGTCCGCGAGCACGACCTGGGCGAAGACAGGCCCCGGTCGGAACTCGAAGTCATTGATCTTCTGGTTGAACGCCCGGACGCCTGTGACGTCAGAAGGCAAAAGATCCGGGGTGAACTGGATGCGGCGAAAGCTGCAGTCGAGCGAACGGGCCAGCGACTTGGCGAGCATGGTCTTGCCGACCCCGGGGACATCCTCGATCAACAGGTGCCCTTCGCAAAGCAGGGTGACGAGGCAGAGCTTGATCTCTTCTTCTTTGTTGATGATCGCCCGGGCCACGTTCTGCATGAACGAATCGGCGACACGAGCGACGATTTCAGCTGCCCCCACTCCCGCGATTATAGGTTCGCCGTTCTGGTGTCCCACCTCAGGTGAATACGGCTGTGGGGTACGTTTGGTTCCGCCGCCAGTTACCAAATTCCATCCTGGAGCGTCCTTGCCTTGAGATGAGACTGGCTCTCACCCTCTTTCTCGTCCTGACGGTTGCGTGTGGCACGGCCAGCCCGGCACCAGCCGTGGGTACCCCGCTCACGATGACCCAGCTGAGGTTCGCGCTGGTGGATTCAGTGGGCAAGCCTGTGTACTGCGATCGGGATTTCTACCCGATCGCCCGGCAGGGCGGCGAGGAGGCCAATGCCGTCTCGACTTACCCGCAGATCAAGGCCGACTCGGAGATGTACACGGCGATCGTCGCCCACGAGCACCTTCCCTCAGGGGATCTGACCGACGCGCAGAAGCTGGTCGTCTACCGGGCCTGGAAGCTGCTCCAGGCGATGACCCTCACCCCGACCGGGTCTGATTACTCGTTTCAGTACCGCGTCCAGTCGAAGGGCGGCAGCGCGGCTTACGAGATGGTCGGGGGAACCGTTCGCGCGGACGGTGTCGTGACCGTGAGCTCCCGCGCGCCGAGCGGTCCGCCGAACTGTCCGATCTGCCTGGCCGCCTCGGCCCTGATCGCCAGCCCGAACGGACTAATTCGCGTCACGGAGGTTCGGGTCGGGACGATCGTGTGGACCCAGGCCGCGGATGGATCGCGGGTCGCCGCTCCAGTGGTAGAGGTCGGGAGCATGGAGGCCCCAGCGACTCATCGCGTGGTGCACCTCGTGCTCGCCGACGGCCGCGAGGTGTTGGTTTCGCCGGGGCACAAAACCGCGGACGGCCGCCCGGTCGGCACTCTCAATATTGGTGACATCCTGGACGGCTCGACGATCATGCATTTGGAGCTCGTCCCGTACGCCGCCGGGCAGACGTACGACCTGCTGCCCTCCGGCGCGACCGGTCATTACTGGGCGAATGGGATCCTGCTCTCGAGCACTCTCGCCCACCGGTAGACGCTGATCACATACGTCTTCGGTGAACCCGCCTGGTATCAGCCGACTTCTTCCTCTTCCACCAATCGCAGGTGGCTGCTCACGTCGAGCCCAAGATGGCGCGCAAAGAAACCCGCGACCCGCTCGACGTATAGCGGCCGGTCCGCGAAATACGCGCCCGTGTGTGGGGCGCCCTGCACGATCCAGATCTCCCGCGGACCTCGGTACGCGTCGTACAGGCGCCGGCTGTGGTTGACGTTGGTGATCCCGTCCGCTCCGCCGTGGATGAAGAACAGCGGCCGCGGCTCAAGCGAGCTGAGCACGTCGATCGGGCTGCATGCGCCAAGCCAGCACCGCGTCCGGAGCCAGAACATCAATCCCGCGAGCCAGACGAACGGCGTCCCGGGCAACTTGCTCGCGCTTCTCACGTTCTCGATCAACAACGTGCGCAGCTCACTGAAGGGGCTGTCGAGGACCAACGCCTGCACGCCAGGCTCGCCCGCGGCGCCCAGCAGCGAAACGACGGCGCCCATCGAGTAGCCGAGCAAACCAATTCGTGCACCAGGGATGCGCTTGCGGGCGAACGCGATGACAGCCTGCAGCTCGAGCACCTCCTTGATACCGAACGTGATCGGGGCGCGGTCGCTTCCGGGCATTCCTCGGTACGAATAAAGGACGACGTTGAAACCTTTCCGCCAGAGGGCGACTGCTATGCCGAGCGCGCCCTGGCGCTGGCCTTTGTGACCACCCGAGATGATCACCGTCTGCGGCGAGCCCGGCTGCCGAAAATGCCAGGCTCCGAAGTTGACGCCGTCCGCGGTGACCAGCTCGACCTCTTCGTAGTCGGCCTGGAACTCGAAGGGCGTAAAGCTGAAGTCGTCGAGCCAGGTCATTCGCGGCGGCAAAAAGGCACGGCGGTATATCTGATACGAAAGAGCGACAAAGACGATGAGCAGGGCGACGAGAATGAGGGCCGCGTAAGTCAGTGGGTCCACCTGAGTCGAAGCTTAACTAGAACGCCCTGGGCCGGCCCTCTTGGCGGGTTCAGGGCGCTTGCCGGCCACGCTTTCTTCGTAGCGACCGAGCACGAAGAGGAGCAGGCTCAGGCGGTTCAGCCAGCGGCGGACGTCCGGATTCGGCAGGCCGCCGGCCCGCTCTAGGGTCACGCAACGCCGCTCGGCCCTCCGCGTGATGGCTCGTGCCAGGTCGAGCGCGCCGGACGCCGGCGTCCCGCCGGGCAAGATGAAGCCGCCGGGCATCACGGCCTCCGACTCGAGCTCACTGATCATCTGCTCGAGACGCTGGATCTGGGCCGGCCCGGTCGTGACGAATGTCTTGTCCACCTCAGGATTGGTGCCCAGCTCCGCGCCAACCGCGTACAGCCCACGCTGCAGCTCCTCACAGATAGTGGTGACGCGCGCGTGAGGCGAGAGGGCGCGGGCCAGGCCGAGCGCGCTCGAGGCCTCGTCGACCGTGCCGAACGCCTCGATACGCGGATCGTCCTTGGGAGCGCGGCCGCCGCCCAGAAGGCCTGTGGTGCCGTCGTCGCCGGTGCCCGACAGCTCGAGCATCCGCTTACGGCGGGACGGCGTGTCCTTAGACGAAGACTTGCGTGAGCTCGTACAGCTCCTTGGGCACGCGCCGCTGTTCTTTGATCACGTCGGTGAGCGGGACGACCTCGATGTCGCCGTTGCGCCG
The DNA here is from genome assembly GCA_005881275.1 of Chloroflexota bacterium. Classification (GTDB taxonomy): domain Bacteria; phylum Chloroflexota; class Dormibacteria; order Dormibacterales; family Dormibacteraceae; genus 40CM-4-65-16. The sequence continues at coordinate 26,184 of VBEF01000077.1, read as the reverse complement.
GACCGGGATCACACCGCTCTTGCCGTCCACGATCAGCTCCACCGCGGCGACGCCCAGTCGTGTGGCCCAGATCCGGTCGACCGGCGTAGGTGAACCACCTCGCTGGAGGTGGCCGAGCACCGTCACCCTGGTCTCGAACCCGGTATTCCGCTCCACCGAGCTGGCCAGGATGTCACCGATTCCTCGCTTGGCCAGACGCACGTGGCCGAACGCGTCCTTCTCGGCCTCGCCGCCCAGCTCTCGCTCGAGCTCGGCGATCTTCGCCCCTTCGGCCACCACGATGATGCTGAAGAGCTTGCCCTCGCCGCGACGGCGGTAGAGATGAGCCACCACATCGGGCAGGGCGAGCTCGAACTCGGGAATGATGATCAGGTCCGCCCCCCCGGCGATGCCACCCATCAGGGCAACCCACCCGGTATCGCGGCCCATTACCTCGACGACCATGACGCGGTGGTGGGCAGAGGCGGTCGTGTGAAGCCTGTCGAGCGCCTCGGTCACGACCCCGACCGCGGTGTCGAATCCGATGCAGAACTCTGTCACCGACAGGTCGTTGTCTATCGTCTTGGGCACGCCGACGGTTGGAAAGCCGGCCTCGGCCAGCTTCGCGGCGACGGTCAGCGTGTCGTCGCCGCCGATCGGGACGAGGGCGTCGACGCCGTGGTGGCGAAGCGTCTTCATGACGCGGGCGATGCCATCCTTTTCTTTGGCGGGGTTGGTGCGCGAGGTGCCCAGGATCGTGCCACCCATCGGCAGTATGCCGCGGACGTCCGCCGGCATGAGCTCGTCGATGAGCCCCTCCTCGAGGCATCCAGCCCAGCCGTTCTTCACACCACTCACACGGTGCCCGAGCTGGAAGGCTCGCCGCGCGACCGCGCGTATGGCGGCGTTCAGTCCAGGCGCGTCACCGCCGCCGGTCAGGATCCCTATCCGCACGCAAGATAGGTTAAGACGTCTCGGTCGGGGGGTCGACGCGGTCGAGCAGCTGCTGGAGGGTCACCTCGGCCAGGCTGGCGAGGATCAGGTCGGCGTGGCTCAGGTCGAGGCGCGCGGTGATCGAGTTCGGGATCGCGACGCACCGCATTCCCGCCCGCTTGGCCGCCGTCACGCCATTCGGCGAATCCTCGATCGCGATCGCCTCCGTCGGCGGGACGCCGAGGCAATCGAGTACCGCGACATAGAGATCTGGTTCGGGCTTCACGTGGGCGACGTCATCGCGGCAGCGCATGCAGTCGAACCGCTCGAGGATGCCGAGCCTCGCCAGGTGTCCCCTCACCCATTCCGCTGTCGAGCTCGAGGCAACGCCCAGCTTCAGAAGCCGCTCCTCCAGGTGGTACTGGGGATGGAATCCAGTGGTGGTCGATCCGACGATCTGGACCCAACGCTCAAACGGCAGCTCTTCGCCGTGCGCCTCGTAAACCTCAAGCCACGAGCGGTAGACGGGCTCCTCCGTGTCGAGGATGAGGCCGTCGAAGTCGAACACGATGGCTCGAATCACGTTCCCACAGCTTAGGATCGCCGTTGCCGCATGCCTGACCCCAAGTCCGCCCGCAATCCAGAGAAGGCCACCTCTATCGGTTGGGTGGGCGCGATGCTGTCCGGCCTCGCCCTCGTCACGGTCGCGGTCATGCTCGTGATCCTTTTCGGCTTCCTCGACGCGTTGCATTTCGGCTCGGTCGCCGACTTTTTCACACCGGATTCGGCGGCTGCCGCCGGGACCCTCGCCCTGGTCGGCGGCGCCGAAGGCGTGACCCTGAGCATCGTGCTGCTGGGAGTCATGTTCGGCATCCAGACCACATCCTCGCGGTACTCGCCTCGCATCATCGGCATCTTCACCCGCAACCCCCTGAACGCCCTCGTTCTGAGCTTCGCGCTGGCTTCGATTCTCTACACCTTTCTCGTGCGCTCCGAGGTGAAGGTCAACTACGTGCCGCTGGCGAGCGTCGCCGTCGCCGAAGTGCTCGCGCTGATCAACTTCGCTCTCCTGTTTCCATATGTCCTCTACACCTTCGAGGTGATGCGAGCCGAAACGCTCGTCTCGGGGATCATGCGACGCGCCCGCCGAGAGCTGCGCGGAGGCACGCACGCTCGCCGCAGCCAGCAGCATCGGCGCTCGCTGCTGACGTGCCTCGAGCAGGTGTCGGACATCGCGTTTGGTTCGGTCCAGCTCGGCGATATGCCCGTGTTCGTGTTGAGCATCGAAGTCATGGGTGACTTCCTGGCTCGCGAGTACTTGCCGGTCAAGAAAAACTTGCGCCCGGAATGGTTCAAGGTCGCGCACGCGGAGCTTCCTGGTGCGTCGGACCAGATCATCGCGGAGGTCAATCGCGCCGGCACCTGGTTTGCGTACACCGTGATGTCGAGCTTCGTCGACATGGTCGGGCTGACTCCGCTGCACCGCAAGGAGGCCGTCTACGCGATCGCCGTCGCCACCCGCAAGGTGGGGCTGGCCGCGATCGAGGCGGGTGACTCCGAGGTCGCCGAGCTCTGCCTGCGGTTCTTCAACACCTATCTGCGGGCGACGATCAACCGCTCGGCCCCCACGTTTGCGTCAGGGATCATGAACGAGTACCGCCGCTACGCCATCGGGGCGCTCGAGTGGCGGCGCGACCTTGCGATCGAGGCCGCTTCTCATCTGCTTCGCTACGGACGCCATTTCGACGAAGCGGGAATGCCCGCTATTTTCGGAGCCGCCGCTGAGGACGTAGCCGACCTCGCAATCGAGGCACGGGTTCGCGATCCGCAGGTCTCGTTCCGCCTCGCTCAGCTGTTGGTGATCAACCTCCTCGAGCTCATCCCCAACGCGCGTCCGATCGGGCTGAATGGACTGTTCAAGGGCGTCGCGAAGCTGACATGCTGGGCCATGGCGTCGGACGAGAAGGACATCGCGCATGCGCTGGTCGAGGGCATCGCGGCGGCGCCGCCTGATTTCGTCGAAGCCGCGCTCATCCGGATGGAATCGATGCAGAACGGCTTGTTCTGGGAGGTCAACGAGCGTGTCATCTCGTTCGACTGGGTCGAGCAGTCGCTGCGCGACCAGATCCCCAAGCTGCGGAGCGCCTTGCGGCGTGCGCAGCGATCGGGCAACGGCGCTGTGGCGGCGCTCGAGGATGTGACACCTGTGACGCAAGACCTCGTGAAGGTGGACCTTCCCGCGCCCTCTACGACTCCGGCCGGTTGATCATCGCGGTCGAGGCCGTCGCGAAGTAGTCGAGCAGCGCTTTGCGCACCGCGGGCGCAAGGTCGAGCGAGTCCACGGCGGCCGTCATATGCCCAAGCCAGGCATCCCGCTCCGCCGGGCCGATGGCGAACCGCTGATGACGCATACGCAGGCGTGGATGTCCGCGCTGGGCGCTGTACGTCGTCGGCCCGCCCCAGTACTGGATGAGAAACAGGGTCAGCCGCTCCGTCGCGCCTGACAGGTCTTCTTCGGGATAAACAGGGCGAAGCACCGGGTCATCCGCCACGCGCGCGTAGAAACGTTGGACGAGCAGCCGGAAAACCGGCTCACCGCCAGCCAGCTCATAGACGCTTCTGTTGAGCACCGGGCCGATATTACGTAGCGAGCTCGGGCTTCATCGCGTGACGTTCCATCTCTTCTTCGCGTGGCAGGAACCACGCAATCCCGATCGTCGCGATGACGAGGATTACGTGCGTCATGAGCGACTTCTGCAGGCCGATTGCGTCGGCGATGGCGCCATTGATCGGAACGCCAAGCGCACCGGTCACGAATCCGAGGCCCATGACAAGACCGGATGCGAGTCCCGCGCGCGTGGCCATCAGCTGCTGCGCCATGAGGAGCATGAGCGGCGCGGTGGAGGCCGCGAGAAAGCCAATCAAGATCGCAGAGGCGAACGCCCATGGGCCCGGGAACATCGTGTACAGCAGGATCGCCGGCACGCTCAGGATTAGCGTCGCAAGGATCACCGCGCGCCTGCCGTAGCGGTCCGCCAGCGAGCCGCAGCCGACGGTGCCGACGGCGCTCGCCAGGACGAGCGTCGTGGCGAGGGGGCCGTAAAACTCAGGGCCGTAGCCAAGCTGCCGATACCAGGTCGGCGTGAAAGCCTGGAAAACGTTTACGGTCCAGCTGCGCGACATCATCACCCCGATCACAACTGCGAGAGCCAGGATCGGAACCGGAGCCAACAGCGAGGCCTGTCGCATCGCGGGTGCGTTCGCGGCGAGACCGCGCATACGCCACAGCAGGTAGGCGCCGGTCACGACGCCCGGGATCACGAGCAACCCCGTGCCGCGGATGCCGTAGAAGTGAAACGCCAGAATCCCGATCAGCGGGCCGGCGGCGACCCCAAGGGTGCCGGCGGTGACGTAGACCGACATGCCGAAGCTTCGTCGCCACGCGGGAAGAAGACCGCGCACGTCGAGCGCGCCGAGTGGATGGAATGCGCCCGAGCCGAGACCTGACGCAAGAGCCAGGGCGAGCAGCAGCGGAAAGCTGTCGACAAACCCGACCACCGAGAACGTGATCGCGGTCCACGCGAGCGCCAGGCCCGTGAACCGGGTGCCGAATCGATCGGCGAGCAAACCGAACAGCGGCTGAGAGATGGCCGCCGCGCCACCGTACGCAAGGCTGACCAGGCCGACGGTCGCGAGGCTTAGGTGGAACCTTCCGATAAGGACCGGATAGAGGACAGGGATCACGCCGACGTAGCTGTCGACGGTGAAGTGGCCGAGCATCAGAGTCAGAAGCTTTCCGTTGCGGAGGAACTGCGCCACCAATGGATATGATCGCGGCGGTGGGCGAGCTGCTGTATCTCGGGCGCGCAGATGTCGAGAGCCTTCTCGATGTCGACGCGATGCTCGACGCGCTCGCGGACGTGCTCGTCATCTACTCCTCAGGCGCGGCTTCCGTGCCGCCGCGCACGGCGCTGCGGCTGGGCGACCGAGGACTTCTCGGTTTGATGCCCGGTCACGTTCCGGGTGTAGCCCTGGAGGCCAAGCTCGTCACCGTGTTCCCGGCCAACGACGAGCACGGCCTGCCGTCGCACCAGGGTCTGATTGCCCTCTTCGACGAAATCACAGGCTCGCCGCTGGCGGTGATGGATGGCACCTACATCACGGCGATCCGCACCGGCGGCACCGCCGCTGTCGCCGCACGCGTGCTCGCGCGCGAAGATGCGCAGGTCCTTGCGATCCTCGGCGCCGGCGTGCAGGGGTTGGCGCACCTGGAGACCTTTCCACGCATCCGCGACTTCAAGGAGATCCGCATCGCTTCGCGCAACGCCGACCGCGCCAAAGATCTGGCCAAACGCAGTCTGCACGCACGAGCGGTCGAGTCTTTCGAAGACGCGGTGCGCGGCGCTGATGTCGTCGCGTGCTGCACGGACGCGCGTCAACCCATCCTTCGGCGCGAATGGCTGAAGCGGGGAGCGCATGTGAGCGCCGTTGGAGGCACCTTCGGGCCGGAGGTCGATGCCGAGACGGTCAGGGCCAGCCGAGTTTTCGTCGAGTGGCGGGGCGCCGTGACGAATCCCCCGCCTGCCGGCGCCCACGAGCTGCAGGGCCTCGACCCGGAGCATGTCACCGAGGTCGGCGAGGTCCTCGCGAAGAAGAAGCCTGGTCGTCGCTCCGACGACGAGATCACCCTCTACAAGTCGACCGGCCTCGCCGTCGAGGACGCCGCGACCGCACGCCTTGTGTTCGACCGAGCCCGCGCGGTGGGAGCAGGGACTCGCCTCTCGATCTAGATCTCGATGATGCGCGACGGCACGACATTGATGACGCGCGTCGCCTTGACCTGGCGCTCCGGCACGGCTCGCCCATAGGGATGGACGTGCCCGTGCACGGCGATGATTGGCTGGAAGTTCTGAATCAGGCGAAGGATGGAGACAAAGCCGACGTGGGTTGAATCCTTCGCGTCCGCCAGGCCGTAAGGCGGCGCGTGCGTGACGAGAACGTCAAGCTTGCGCCCAGCCCGCACCCGTTTGAGGCGGACGCGAAACTCGAGCTTTAGGGCGCGCCATCCCATCTGCGCCTGGGAATACTGGTTGGGTCCAAGCTTGTAGCGAAGGCTCCCACCAAGGCCGGCGATGCGCAAGCCGCGAAATTCGACCAGCCGGCCATCGATGTTCGTGCATCCCTCAGGACCCAAGACCGGCTGCAGCTCCGAACGCAATGGCATCCACGTCATGTCAGGCGGCTTCAGGCCCAGATCGTGATTCCCCGGCACGTAGAGAACCGGCACGTCCAGGCGGCTGACGAGGTACTCGAGGTAGTCGAACGGGAGATCGCCGCACGACAGAACGAGGTCGGGCTTCATCGCCGGCAGCCTGTCACCGTACATCGCCTCATCGACCTCGTCGGCGACCGCGAGGATGCGCAGCGGTTCTTGCTACACGCGCTTGAAGCGGAGCGCGGTCCAGTAGTCGTCGATCGCCACGAACGCCACGGCTCTGTAACCAGTCTCGGAGGTGATCTCGCCGAGGACGTCCCGCCGCATCCACCACGGTGTGGCGGGCAGGTCGGTGACGCCAAATGCCTGGCCCCCCTTCGGATACGAGATCCAAAGGAGCCCGTTGGACTTGGCCGCGCGGATGGCCGCGGGGCCGAGGCGGCGCAGCGCTTCGACATCCTTCACGAACAGCAGTACCGCGTCGTATTCCTGGTCCGGCCGCAGGTTGGTCGTCACATCGGATGGTCCGGGGCTGAGCTGCGCGATGTAGCCGTCAGGCGCGTTCAGGACGGCGACGCGGTGCTGCGGAGCCAGCCGCAGCTTCTTGGCCATCGAGCTGAACCCGAGCCTGTCGGGCGTGACCGCCGGCAGCGACCTCTGCGAGTCGAGATGCCCCATGGCGCACACATTAAGAGGAAGGGAGCGGCAGTGGTCGCATCCAGCGCATATGATCCCCGGCGATGCCGCGATTCCTGACGGTGGCGGTGACGGTGGCGATGGTGGCATGGCTCGCCACCTCGTGCTCGTCCGGCCCCACGACGTTTGCGGTCACGGGCTCGTCGGTCGACCCGACGCACTGGTGCCCTGGCGGAGCCAAGGACGCCCCGTATGACATCCACGCCACGATCCAGGCCCACAACGGGACGTCTGGCGTCGTGACTATCAAATCCATCACCGCCGAGATGACGCTTGCCTCGGTGACCGGCAGCTGGCTCGAGAAGGTGGGCGATCACTACGATGCCGGCGGCGTCAAGTTCGACCCCAGCAGCGTGACAGCGGGCTCGAGCGCGACCGTAAGAGTCACGATCCCCAGCTCGTGCACGAGCGGCAGCTACGGCTCGAGCCAATCGAGCTCGGGGACGTACAAGGTGACCATGCGCGTCACCACCTCCGCCGGCGCTTACACCGTCTCGGCGAGCAACCAGCACCAGATCCTGGCTACCTGAGCCGTGCCCCTCACGGGGCGTTGGGCATGTTCAGGCGTTTGCTCGGGTGGGGGGTTCCGACGTTGCTATGCCTCGTGCCTTGATTGTTGCCCTCGGGTTCATCCTCGCCGGCCTTGGCGGGCTCGGCGCTTACTTCCTACCTGTTTTTCAGACGGCCGCGAACTCGACTTCGGCCTCTGATGGCCTCCCCAACCTGAACCCGATCAGCGCGCCCACGCAACCGTTCACGGTCCTGCTTCTCGGTTCCGACGACGACGCCAAGTTCGTGCCTGAGCGGCTGAACACGCAGTCGATGATCCTGGTGCGGGTCGACCCGAACACCAAGCAGGCCACGATGCTTTCGATTCCGCGAGACCTCTGGGTCCAGATCCCGAACCAGGGCTGGGGCAAGATCAGCTGGGCATACCAGGAAGGCGGCACGCAAGGGGCGATCGCTGCGGTCGAGAGCAACTTTCAGGTTCACGTCGACGATTACGTCTGGATCGGCCTCAATGGGCTGGTCAGGCTCGTCGACAAACTCGGCGGCGTGAACCTCCAGGTGACCAACCCGGTAATGGATAACTACTACCCGGCCGACCTCAACACGACCGATCCCTACGGCTATTACCGGGTCGCGGTGCTCCCCGGAGCGACGCACATGGACGGCGTGCACGCGCTTCAGTACGTGCGCTCCCGACACGGCGACGCGCGCGGTGATTTCGCGAGGTCGGAACGACAGCAGCAGCTCCTGCTTTCGATCAAGGCCGAGGCTGCGCACCTCAACGCTGCGGATCTGCCTTCGCTCGCGGGTGCCTTCAACGGCGAGATCAAGACGAGCATCGGTCTCGACAAGGCGCGCGCGCTGATCTCGATCGCCAACGATTTCAGCGGCCCGAGCGTCCACCGCATCGTGCTTGTTCCGCCGTACACATCCGACGGTTGGGTTGCGGGCCAGAGCGTCCTGCTTCCGGACTGGAACCAGATCCGGCCGCTGGTGCACAAGTCGTTCTCTTGATGCGCTGGGCGATCGCAGCGGGCCTGGTGCTTGCCATGCTGGGTTTTGGCATCGGGGTCTATCACGCGGTCGGCTACCTGAAAGGCGACTCCAAGGCGGTGCACCGCCCAAACGAGATTTCGGCGCCGTCGGTGCCAGGCACCATGTATGTGGTCCAGGCCGGCGCGATCTACCGGTTCCAGCACGGTTCGTTTACACAGATCACTTCGGAAAGCGGTTGGACTCAGGTGAGCCCGGCACCCAACAATCAACTCGTTGCGGTGAGGCGGCAGGCAAACTTCTCCGACCTCTACCTCCTCTCGACCAGCGGCAAGACGGTCTCCCAGCTCACACGCGATTCGAACCCTTCCGTCGACGCCAATCACTGGGCGTTCTATCCGCGCTTCAGCCCGGACGGCCGGACGCTCTTCTACTCCTTTGATCCGAAGGACCCGTACAACCTCTATCGCGTCGACCTGGCGATCGTTGCCAGCGGGATCGAAGCGAATTCACGCCCGGTCTCGTGGACGCACCCCAACGAGCTGACCGGCGGCGACGTGAACCCGGTGCCGACGCGCGCCGGGGCTCTCATCTACACCAAATACTCCATCGACGAGTCGTATCAGGTCCGTTCCCAGATCTGGATCCAGAAGCGCGCGGGCAGCGGGGGCCAGGCCCTCACTACTCCAGACCTCGGTTGCTCCCAGCCGGCGCTGGCGCCGGACGAAAGGCTGCTCGCGATGGTGTGCACCAAAGGTTCGAGCCAGTCTGCCGAGCTCGACGTCGCCACGTTGGACCAGACGACGCTCACGTTGGGGTCGCCGGCCAGCCTGGTGAGCGGCCAGCTGGTCGCCTCGCCCGCCTTTTCCTCCGACGGCAACACGATCACGTATCTCGCACCATCGACGCCAGGCGGCCATTTCCAGCTCTGGACGGTCGGCACCACCGGGCCGGCTTCGGTCCGCGAGATAACGACCGACCTCGGGCTCGACTCACAGTCGGCGCCGGTGTGGTTAGGAGGCTAGACCATTCGTGGAATTCAATAACCATTCAATAGTGGTAGTAGCCAATTGGCTCCGCGCGCGTTTTGGTAGTAGGAGACAAATGGTGAGGTTCAGATCAAAGTCCGACGCGCCCGACCTTCACACCCAGCTGGAGGCGTTGCTCGACCAGGTGTGGCGTTCGGAGGCGGATTGGCGGCTGTGGGATCGCCTTGATGCCGCGGACATGCTCGAGACCTTGCGTCAGAAGCGAATGAAAGACCGCGACACAAAGAAGGCAGCCTGAACCATGGGGCTCGCCTACCACACCCGATGAGCCGTCTGTATCCTCGCCCGGTCCGCGGCGGGGAGCCGGGCCGCATCGCATTTGTCCTCTCCGGCGGCGGAAGCCTTGGCGCAGTCCAGGTCGGGATGCTGCGAGCCCTCTCCGAGCACAAGATCCACCCCGACTTCCTGATCGGCACTTCCGTGGGGGCCGTCAACGCCGCGTGGATGGCGGGACGGCCCGAGCCAGGCAGCATGGACGAGCTCACGGAAATCTGGCTCGGTCTCCGGCGGCAAGACGTCTTTCCGCTCAGCCCGCTGACGAGCGCGCGCGGTCTGTTGGGACGGACCAACCATTTCATCTCGAACGCGAGCCTGGGCGCGATCCTCGAGAGGCATATCCCGTACAAGCAGCTCGAGCAGGCTGCGGTGCCCGTTCACGTCGTGGTCACAGAGCTGAAGAGCGGGCGCGCCACCATCCTGACGTCAGGCCCTGCGGTGCCGGCCCTGCTGGCCAGCTGCGCCGTACCCGGCGTTTTCCCGCCGGTGGAGATCGGTCGTCGCGACTACGTCGACGGCGGAGTCGCCAACCACACCCCGATCACTGTCGCCATCGAGCTCGGCGCCCAGAAGATCTATGTCCTTCCGGTCGGCTACCCGTGGCTGAACCGGGAGCCGACCAACGCTCTCGGAATGGCCCTCCACGCTCTGGCGCGCATCGTCGAGCAGAAGCTCGACGCGGAGGTTGCGGCCAATCGAGGAGTCGCCGATATTCAGGTCATGCCGGCGCTCGACCTCGCCGACGTTTCGCCGGCCGACTTCAGCCACACCCAGGAGCTGATCGACTGGGGTTACCGATCGGCGCGGAGGCAGCTCGGCAGCTCCAACGGCCACGCGAACGGTACCGTGCCCGAGAAGGCAAAGAAGACGCTCAGGCTAGACCCAACCCCCGCCCGCGCGGCCTAGGGAGCCTGCTAAAGCGCGCGCTTGACCTGCTCGCGCAGCCCTCCGGGCAGGTCGCGAACCCGCTCGGGCACGGCATCCTGGATCCGCTGGACGAGGGTCCTCCGGCGCCGGGTCCGATACACCATCCACCCCACCCCGACGACGGCCGCGGCGACTACCAGTCCGGCCACGAGAAAGCCCGCGGGCGGGATCTGGCGCATATCGAGCTCTCTGATCTCCTCGAGCGACTTCTCGACCGACTGCCGCCCTGCGTTGACCTGATTGTTGATCTCGTCAGCAAGCCTGTTCATTGCTACCTCCAGTTGCGTTCCGTTTGACTCTCCCCCGAAGAGACAACGAATTCAGAGCCAGTACCGGCGATAAGGCCTGCGTTTTCCAATTGAGGCGCTCGAGCCGCAAGGTTCGAGCGCTTCAGACCTTCGTAGCGGAGGTGATTGCCGTGAAATGCGAGATCTGCGACCAGGAGATCGCCAACTCGGAAGAGATGAAGGCTCACATGGAGCGTGAGCATCCAATCGACGAGCGAGGCGACGAGGAGCTCGAGAAGCCCGACATGCTCCAGGAACAGGAGCTGCCGGCACCGATAATCCCGGGCAAGAACTAGACCAGTTCTGACCACGGGTCCAAGGCCGGCGGCGTGAAATGCGCCGCCGGCTCTTCTGTTTTCAGCTCGCCGCCGCTCGGCCAACCGCTCCCCTGGAGCGATCTAGAAAACTGGAGGCAAAGAAAGTGACAGGAATTCGCAAGTCATTCGCGGCAGCGGCGATCGCGGGATCGATGCTGGTGGGAGGCGTGGCGGGGGCCATGATCTATGGAGCGACTGTGATCACGGCCGCAGCGGCAACGCCCTCGCCAAGTCCTTCATCGGCCGCCTCGTCAGGCACGTTCGTGCCCAATGAGGACCCGACGCACGAGGCTGGTGAGAGCGCGGCGCGGGAGGCGCAGGAAAACGCCGGACAGGTGCCGACGGTTCCGTAGCCCACGCGCCTCTCAGGGAAGGAGCTGCCTCGCCACGAACCAAACGTTGGCGGGGCGCTCCGCCAGTCGCCGCAGGTACCACCCGTACCAAGCGTCCCCATACGCGATCAGGTCGCGAACAGTGAAGCCCTCGCGAGCCAGCCGGAGCTGCTCGTCGGTCCGGATGCCATACAGCATCGCCACCTCGAGCTCGGACCGGTCCATTTCGAGGGCTTGGCCGAATCGCCAGATCTTCGCGACGAGGTCCACGTCATGGGTCGCGAGCACTAGACGGAGATTGCGCCGCTTGAGCTCCGGCAGCATGAACACGGAGAGGGCGAGGTAGTTGGCGTCGACATCGCGCTTGGCGGTAAACGCGATCTCCTGCGGCTCGGCGTAGGCGCCCTTGACGAGGCGGATCGCAGGCTTGAGCGGGAGGAGGCCCGCGATGTCCGAAACAGTCCGGTAGAGATAAGCCTGGAGCGCAACGCCGATGTCAGACCGATGCCGGCGCAGCCGCCTGTAGAGGTCCAGCGTCCTGTCGGTGTAGGCGCTGCCCTCCATGTCGATCCAGAGAAAGCTGTTCGCCTCGGCCGCCGCGCCGGCCAGCCGTTGAAGGTTGGCGAAGGCCGCGGCTTCGTCGATATCGAGGCCAAGCTGTGTCGGCTTGACCGAGATCTCCGCCTGGAGGTCACGCGAACCGGCCAAGACTTCTTCGTAATGCTCCACCACCTGGTTGGCGTCGGTCAGGTCGGTCACGTTCTCGCCGAGGAGCGTGAAGAGGGCGCCGATATTGTGCTTCCTGAAGTCCACGGCAGCCTTCAGCGCGGACTCGAATCCCTCGCCCGGCAAAAAACGCCTCACCGCGCGCTGAGCGAACCGCCACCTCGGCACATGCGTCGCGAGCCACCGGTTCTGCGCGCCCCACAAAAGCAGCCTTCGCATCAGGCCCACACGGTAATGCAGGCCCGATGCGCATGGCCGCTACCTATGCAGGTTGATTACCCCCCAGCGAGCATTCGACGCTGCAGAAGGCCTCCTCCCCCCGCCAGACCGGCCCAAAGTCGATCGAGCCGGCGCACGCGGCGCAGTAGGTCGGCGTTTCCGGGCCCCCGGCCAGCAACCGGAGCGACGGTCGAGAGCCACCGGTCCTCGCCAAGCCACGCCGGAAGGCGATGCGCTCGCGGTTCCCCCACAGCTTGCCCGCGGGCAGCCGGACGATGGCCATTCCTGTTCCCTCCAACCCCGGTATGACGACACGGCAAGTATCGGTGCGCACCGAAAAATGTCGCCGTACGGCTGTAGGAGGTTGGGATCCTACGCAGCGTAAGTTCTTATGAAGAAAGAAAAGGCGCCCGCTTTGAGCAGGCGCCGGACCGCTGCTTCTGTCCTCTTACCAGTAGTACCAGCGGCCGCCTTCCGCGGCGCGCACGAAGAAGCCGAGCACCCAGAGGATCAGCCCGATGACGAGCAGAATCCAGAGGATGTGAAGCGCTGGTGCCAGCAGACCGCCCCCACCGAGGAGCAGCAGCAGCAGGATCAAGACAATCAACGCAACCACTCTTGATTACACCTCCTTTCGAGCCGACCTGACAGCCAGCCGTGATTTACGTCTCTACTGAGAAAACGCCTGCCCCACGCATCGTTACTCGGGATCTGAGCTCAGCGCGATCTCGAACGCGACCTGCCCGTTCGACCACCTTTCATGAGCTGGCGCCATCCCCTCGCGGTCACCTCGACGCCGTACTTTCGGGCGGCCGCCCGGATCCGCCGCCACGCAGCGTCGCGCTCGGCGTCGCTGACGCCCTCGACCTGGTCGAATCGGGCGATTGCGTTGCGGACGTGACGGGCGTCGTTCAGCGGCTCCTTGCGCTCTTTCGGAAACGCAAAGGTCGAGCGCGGCATCCGGTTCTCCTGCCGCGTGCTCAAGCCACGCGAGCGCTTCGGAATGCTCTCACCGTGGGCGCGCCGGCTCTGCACCTTGCGCGCTTTCTTGATGTTCTGCCGTGCGGCAGTCTTTTGTCGTGGCGTCGCCATCGAAATGACCTCCTTTGAGACTTGCTCCTCGATTAATAAAAGAGGGCCGGTCCCGAAGGACTCGGCCCATTGCTCCCCTGAGGAGGGTGAGGGAGACTAAGACGGGGACGGCATGGCGCTCGGTGAAGCGCCCCCGCCGCCGCCGCTCGGGCTTTGCTTAGCCGGCGCAGGCGACGTCACGGTCGGGTTGTTCGTGGTGGTCGGTGCGCCAGATCGCGTGCCGAACCAGTTCCACTGCGTGAAGCCGAAGAACAGCAGGATCAGCACCAGCATGGCGAGGATCGCCGCGGCAACGCCCGCTCCGGCACCGCCGCCAACGTCCCCAGTCTCTACGACCTCGCTACCGGCGGGACTCCAGTACCGCCGAACGCTGTACCCACCTGCTCCGAGAAGCACGGCGAGCACGAGAATGACGAGCAGGATGAACAGCAGAGTTCCCAAACGTCCAAACCTCCTTGAGATCAGTCGGCCCTGGCCTAGGCCATGAGTCGCCGCTTGGGCCGCTCGCTTCGGTAACGCCCAGGGCCCGCCCGTCTACCCGCGGTTGAACTCGAACTAGGTCGTGGAGCGAGTTCGGCGGCGTCGGACGAAACCGGCCGCCATGGCCACCGCGATCACCGCGCCCAGGGCTACGCGCTGGAAGATCGACCGCCTTGGGGGCGCCGCGTTTTCCGCTTCGGATTTCTTCTGTTCGATCGAGTCGACAGGTCGCGGCTTGGCCCGCGACTCCTCGATCGGGCTGGCCACGATGCCTTTCCTGGCCGGTGCACTGAGCCGGAATCTGTTGAATACGGCACCAAGCAAGACAAGCTGGCTGAGCAGGTAGAACCACGTCGCGAGCAGGAAGAACAGAGCGAACTGGGCACCGTAGGTGTTGAACCCCCCGGCGATCTTCGCGTACAGCGGAAAGGCCAGGGACAGCACCTCGATCAGCACGCCGGCCAGCACCGCGCCCGGCAGAACATCGCGCACCCGGAAGGTGCGATTGGGCACAAAACGGTAGAGCGCCACCAGCAGCCCCACCATCACGATGGCGCCGAGAACGAAGCTCGTGACCCACGCCAGGACATCGCCGATCGTGCCCAGGGCTTTGAAGGGAACGAACGCCGCGACCGAGTTGAGGCCGACCGTGAGAACAATCGCGACGACCAGCAGCAGCATCATCACGAGTCCCATCAATCGCTGGCGCAGCATGTCCCGCTGCTTGGTGCCGAAGATCTGGGTGAGGGCGAACTCCATCGTCGAGAAGATGCTGCCGGCGCTCCAGAGCAGACCGCCGAGCGAGAGCAGGCCCAACCACCCGGCCGATTGCTTGACGCCGTGCACCGCCTTCTGGAGCTCCGGCTGGGCAGTGCTGGGAAAGAGCTGAACCACCAGGGTCTGGAAGTGGGCCTCGGTGGCGGGATCTCGGATGGCGAGTCCGATGATCGCGAGAGCCCCGACCATGATCGGAAACATCGCGAGGAAACCGGCGAACGCGAGGGCGAGGGCGTAGTTGCTGGCCTGGCTCTCGCCGTAGGCGGTCAGGACACGAGCTGGAAGAGTGCGCTGGGCGCGCTCGAACAGACGCTGTATCTTCGCCCGCGACGCCGTGATGTCAGTCCGCCTGCGGCGCGAGCGTTTCGTCAGACCTGCGCGAGACCCTCTCGAGCAGGGCGGTCGATACGGTGCCGAGCATGGCCGGCGCCACCCTGCGCACGATGCTTTCGATCGTGCCCGGCTCCCGCGGGGTCGGCTCGTTGACCTTCACCGTCACCGAGGGCAACTGTCCTTTCAAACGTCCCGACACCGCTTCGGCCAGCTCGCGGAGGTTCTCGATCGACAGGTCGTCGAGACGGTCCTTCAACGTCGGTCGGTGCATCCTCCTGTACAGGAGGAATCCAGCGCCCCCGATCGCAACCACGCCGACAACGATGGCCGCAATTCGACCGTAGCGGACGGCGTTTGAGGCAGCGCGGTCCTCGAGCTCATTCAGGTTGTTGTCCATCCGCTCGCGCGTCTCTTTTATTTGCCGTTCGATTTCACGTGCCGAAGCGCCCATTCCTTGTTCTCCTTCAAGCTTTCGAGCGTCCGCCTCGGAAGGTGCACCTGCAAGCGAGATTTGCCGACCAACACGAGCACGAGGCCGATCACGAAGTAGGCACCTACCCAAACAGCCGCCGCTTCCCAGTGCCACGGCACGAGCCACACCACAAGCGTCGGCAAGGCGACAAGCACCGCGAGAGCGAGGAGGAGGCCGCCGAACGCCATGAGGCCCAATCCGATGGCGCTGCCGGTGGCCATCTCCTTCAGCTCTTGCTTCGCGAGCGCGACCTCCAACGAGACGAGGCGCTGCGCGTCGGTGACCACCGAGGCGATCAGCCCACGTGAGTTCACGTTCTCGCCGTTTTCGACCGTTTGTTCAGACGCTCGCACTCGTGCCTCATCTGCTTGAACGCGTCGCGTATTGGCCGTACGCGCGTGCGTTGACTCTAGTGGATGAAGCCAGGCGAGGTGGAGATCGGCTTCACGCCCTCCAGCAGAGGTTTCATGCGTTCCTACCAGCGCGAGATCCTGCCGGATGCCGGACCGATCGCGGCCTAGGCAAACAGCAGCTGGGCGATGAAGGTCACCGCGCCAAGGGCCATCACGCTCGTGGCGACCCAGGTCAAGGTCGTGCTGACGCGTCCGCTCCGGCGCTTGCCCATGATCTTGCGGTCTGATCCAAGGAGCGCGATCAGGATCATCAGTGGCGCCGCCACCAGACCGTTGATGATGGCCGCGACGAAGAGCGCGCGGATCGGATCGATGTTTAGAAGGTTGAGCGCCAAGCCCGCGAGCGTCGAAAGACCGATGATCGCGTAAAACGTAGGTCGGTACCACGGCTTGTCCGATAGGTCGCCCTTCAAACCGAAGAAATCCTTGACCGCGTAGGCAGCGGAGCCGCTGAGGATCGGGATCGCGAGCAGGCCCGTCCCGATCATCCCGCCGGCGAACAGGACGAAGGCAAACGGACCTGCCAGTGGAGCAAGCGCCTGTGCCGCCTGGTCGGCCGACTGGATGTCAGTCTTGCCGTGTGCGTGCAGGACGGCGGCAGTCGTGAAAATGATGAAGTACATGACGAGGTTCGAGAAGAACATGCCGACGAGGATGTCGGCCCGCGCGGCTTGAAGCTCTGACCGGGTCACACCGCGCCTCTCTGACTCCGTCAACTTGCCCGCCGCCCGCATCTCGTCGACCTCGGACGACGCCTGCCAGAAGAAGAGGTAGGGCGAGATGGTAGTCCCGAGGATCGCGACCAGAGCCGCGATGAACTCCTTGCTGATCTCGAAGTGTGGAACCACGGTCGCCATCACGATCTGACGTAGATCGGGGTGAACGATGAAGCCCGCGATGACGTATGCGAACAGCACCAACGTCAACCATTTGAAGATCTTGAAAATGGTTGCGTAGGTCAGGAATAGCTGCATGGCCAGAATCAGAGCCGCGACCGGCACTAGCAACCAGAGCCGCGGCACAAGGCCTCGGGTCAACATCGAGCCACCCGCCGCCACAGCCCCGAGGTCAGCCCCGACGTTGATCGTGTTGGCGACAAACAACGCAGCGATGCACAGGCCGACCAGCCATCGCGGGAATTTGCGCCTCAACGATGTGCCGAGGCCGACACCCGTCTGAAGCGCTATGCGAGCGCAGAGCTCCTGCACCGCGGCCATCAGCGGAAACGTGAAAACCGCAGTCCACAGCAGCCCGTAGCCAAACTGACTTCCGACCTGGGAGTAGGTCCCGATCCCGCTCGGGTCGTCGTCGCTGGCTCCGGTTATCAGTCCGGGGCCGAGCATCTGGAGGAACCCGAGCGGACCCTTGCGACGGACCTCATGAACGCTCGAGCGTCCCGCGGCGGGCGCGCCGGTGTCGGCCTCCTCCTCGTGCTTCGACTCTTCCTTGAGCAGCTCCTCGGGCCGAGGTTCGGTGTCGGGGCCGGGACCCACCACTTTGAGCAGCGGGTCGGCGATCTCACCCCCGGGCTCGTCGGACTCGTCGCCTTGCGATTTTCGCCGCGTTCGTTCAGGGCTCACAGACGGTTAACGCCGGACCGCTCCGGTTGAGCCCCTAGGCAAAGAGCTGAGGCTCCGCGCGCGTTTCCCTGAAGATGGAGAAGCCGATGGTCGAACCGCCGAGGATCCTGCCGGAAAGCGTCGACCGCCGCCTTTACACGATGATCCACGGCCTCCCGCACTCACCGATGGGAGACCGCTACGTCACGATTCTGTCCGACCTCGGCGAGGGCATGGGCTGGGTCGGGGCCGGCCTCGCGTTGGCGTGGGTCGGCGGCTCGAAGGGCCGTCGCGCCGGACTCGCGGCGGCGATCGCCTCTCTCGGAACGACCTACGTAGTGCAGCGGATCGTCAAACCGGTTTTCCGAAGGAACCGTCCGCATTTCGGGCGGGATGTGATGGTGGTCGGTATCCGCACCACCGACGCCTCGTTTCCATCCGGCCACACGGCGTCTTCGTTCGCCGCCGCGACTGCGATCTCGGCCTTTTATCCGAAGGTCTCCCCTCTCGTGTTCGGGCTTGCGGCCGCCGTCGGCATGTCGCGGGTACATCTCGGCCATCACTTCCCGAGCGACGTGGCTGTGGGCGGCTTGATCGGCATAGCGAGCGGCGCGTTCCTGGCCTGGCTGGTGAAGGCGCCGCGGACGATCTAGGCGCGGAGATGGTGGAGGGCTCGGCCATTGCTGGCCAAGCTCCCCCAACTCGGTAACGAGCGGGGCGCACGAAATACCGAGGTGATTCCGAATCAGATCGGGTCCGGGCGCGTGCGGCGTAAGCGCGCAAGACCATGCGTTTTTTTCGTATCGGATATTTCTGTGTTGGAGGTGCGTCGTGGCGAGGACAGTTAGCGATGTCATGACCAAAGACCCCGTATCGCTGAAGGCGGACGCGTCGGTGGCCGAAGCCGCCAAGGCGATGAGCGAGTTTCGAATCGGTTCGGTGGTCGTGATGGACAACGGCAAGCCGCTTGGGATAGTCACCGACCGCGACATCGTCGTACGTGCCGTTGCCAAAGGCAGCGACCCAACCACCACCCGGCTCGCGGACATATCCACGCGTGACATCGCGACGGTAAGCCCCGACCAGTCGGTCGATGAAGCGATCCAGGTGATGAAGTCACGCGACGTGAAGCGGGTCGTCGTCATGGATGACAGCAGGCTCGAGGGGATCGTGTCCCTGGGTGACCTCACGTCGCGTGGCGAAGGCGAAGACGTTCAGAAGGACATCAGCCGCGCCGAACCGAACAACTAGCTCCGTCTGGTCGTTCAGCCACTTTCCGGTCGGGGTCTGCCGCCTTCGACGATCGGCGCCTCGACCGGCTCCGCCTCCATCGCGCCCGCCGACCTGAGCACGTCGCGCGCCATCTCGAGCCGCGGCCCGGCGACGCTGATGAGCACACGGCCGGACTCGACCTCCTGCTCGTAGAAGAGCGCACGGTCGCCTGACGCGGCCATGCTCAGCAGACCGCCGGCGACTCCTCCCGTCGCGGCTCCGGCGACGGCGGCGAAGAGGAACGTCGCCAGCACGTTGCCGGCGATCAATGGATGGACCCCCGGCACCATGCCCGTGACCACGGCTCCCGCCAGGGCGCCGACCAGGGTCCCGATGACGATCCCACTGCCGACCTTGAGGCCGTAGCGGCCGCGACGCCGGACGGCGGGTGTGGACACGGAAAGCTGGTCCTGGCCGAATCCTGCCTCCTTGAGTTTTCCAAGGGCTTCCTCGGCTCCCGAACGGGTCCTGAAAAGGCCTACAACTGTGTCTGGCATTAGCTCCTCCTACAGATCTAGAACGCATATCCTGTGCCGACCATGGCGATCCACTCCGAGCTCCCCGGCTACAGCACAGCCGAGGCCAGGCGAGCCCTGGAGGGGCTGCCCAGGTGCGATTACGACGTCGTCATCAAGCCGCTGCGCTACCGCTGGGCGCCCCATCTGGCTGCGCTGTGCGAGTTCGACGAGCGACGAATCGTGCTTCAAGTTCCCGTCCCCTTTCACGCTTTTAAGGAGCCGGTGATCTACGCCGCGCGGCGAAAGCGCGGCGAGGGCATGCGCTTCGCGTGGGCCTCAGAGACGGTCTTCTTCCGCAGCCGCCGCGATGTGCTGCGGTTCCTCTACTGCCACGAATGGATGCATTGGTATCTGCACGAGGTTTTGGGCAAAGGCTCGTCGGC
Source organism: Chloroflexota bacterium (assembly GCA_005881275.1). Lineage (GTDB taxonomy): Bacteria > Chloroflexota > Dormibacteria > Dormibacterales > Dormibacteraceae > 40CM-4-65-16. The sequence goes on along the minus strand of VBEF01000077.1, from coordinate 6,426 downwards.
CGAGACGGCGTGCGATCGGTTCGCGCTCCGCAATTTTCGCCGTCGCTACGTCACGACCGACGATGCCGACCTAGCCCTCAAGCGGCGTCAGTTGAAGGTACGCGCGTCGTACTGAGGCCCGCGGCCGCGGCCAGCTCGGCAAAGGCCACTGCGTCCCTGATGGCGTAGCCCGCCGCGTCGTTGTTGAAGTACACGTACACGTCGGCGTCGCGGGGCCATATCTCAGCGACCCGCGCGACCCATCTCCCCAGGACGTCGCGCTGATACCCCGGCGCTTGAGCGCCCGTGCCTTCGTGGAACCGCACAAAACCCCAGTCCGCGGTGCGCCGTATCGGTTGCTTTCGCCGCGGCGAGTCCGCGAGACATAGCGCGGCGCGATGCCTCTCCAGGACATCGAACGTCTCCTGGCTGAACCAGGTCTCATCGCGGAACTCCACCGCGACGCGCACGGAGGGCTCAAAGCGCACAAGCGTGTCCTCGAGTAGCTGGGGGCTCGCTTGGGCGCGAGGCGGCAGCTGGATGAGGATGGGGCCGAGCTTTGTGCCGAGCACTCCGGCTCGCTCCATGAAGCGCGCCACCGGCTCGGCCGGGGCGTGCAGCCGTTTCAGGTGCGTGAGGTAGCGGCTCATCTTCAAGGCAAAGACGAAGTCGGCCGGCGTGGTGGCTCTCCAGCGCTCGAACACCGACGTCTCAGGCAGGTTGTAGAACGTGTTGTTGACCTCGACCGTCTGGAAGCGCTCGGCGAAGTACTGCAACCACATACGCTGCGGCAGCCGCTCGGGGTAGAACACGCGCTTCCAGTGCCCGTACTGCCACCCCGACGTGCCGACAAACAACACAGCGTCTAGGAAAACGCTTCGCCAGCCTCAGTGACACCGGGCCGCGGTTGAACCCCACGGGGTCCTGGGTGTGAATTTCGCAAGAGTGTCGAAAACGGGCGGGGATGTTCGTCGTCCGGGTGAGTCCAAATTTCAAGGAGGAACATCGATGGCGAATTTCGTACTTCTCTACACGGGAGGCAGCGCGGGAAGCACGCCGGCGGAGCGCGAGAAGATCATGGGCGCTTGGGGCGCCTGGTTCGGCGGGCTGGGCGACAAGGTCGTCGACCCGGGCAATCCTTTCAGCGAGCACGCAAAGAACGTCTCCAACGGCTCCATCCGCGACGGCGCCGCGGGCAACCCGCCGGCTACCGGCTATTCGATCCTCAAGGCCGATTCGCTGAACGCCGCGGCGGACCTGGCCAAGGGCTGCCCGATCGTGCAGTCGGGCGGCAAGATCACCGTCTACGAGGTCACGCCGGCGATGTAGCTAGCCGACCTCGACCAGCGAAACCCGCTTGGTCGCGGTCAACCGACCTCGGGCGCCGGAAACGTAGGTGCCCGAGGTCGGCGCCACGTCCGAGTAGTCGGCGCCGACCGCCACGGTCACATGGCCCAAGCCGCCCCGGCTCGCGTGCGTCGGGTCGAACGCGTGAGCGATGGCGTCGCCGGTGCCATCGCCTGCCGGCAGGATCACCTCGACCCAGGCGTGGGTTCCACCCTGGCCCAGCAGGTGCCCTGACACGTAGCGCGAGGGGAGCCCACAAGCGCGACAGAGCGCGAGCATCACGTGGGCGTAGTCCTGACAAACGCCCACACCGAGCTCTAGCGCCTCGGCGGCCGTCGTCCGCACCCCGGTCGCGCCGTGGCGGTAGGTCATCGACTGGTACACCCAATCGTTGATCCGGTCGGCGAGCGGGAGCCCCCACTCCGCCGCCTCAGCCAGGTCGTCCGCGGCCCGCATGAGGCGATCGTCCGGATGCGTCAGGGGGGACGGCTCGAGCAGGTATCCGTCGGCGAGCCAACCGTCGGCCAAGCGGTTTGGCTCCGCCCGGCGCCGCTCGACCGAGACCTCGGCGACGAACTCGATCGAATCCACCACATGGGGGGCGAAGATGTCGAAGATCACGTTGCCGAAGCGATCGAACCGGTTTTCCAGCCGCGCGCCGTCGAGCCCGACCGAAACGTCGTGCCAGAGGCGCCGCTGGTCCCCGAACCTCTCCGGCGGAATTACGACGAGCCGGTGGCTGAGGTCGCGGATCGGCTCGGGGTACTCGTAGCGAAAGGTCTGGCGCACCAGGTACGACGCTCGCCGCGCCGCGCTCCAGTCGACCGACGATGGTTCGATCGCCATCACCCTTCGTTCCCGCCCGAGTCAACGTCCGCCCAGACCACCATCGAGCGAAACGCCGCCGAACCGAACGTCGTCAGCATCGCCACGTCCAGCGCGTCGCGGCCCCGGCCGATCAGAACACGGCCCACGCGGCGCGCGTTGTTGCGCGGATCGAACGTCCACCACCGGTCGCCGAGGTAGACCTCCATCCAGGCGGCGAAGTCCATGGGCGCGTCGGGCGGCGGCACGTAGATGTCGGGCAAGTATCCGAAAACGTAACGCGCCGGGATGTTGAGTGCCCTGCAGAACGTGATCGCCAGGTGGGCCAGGTCGCGACAGACGCCTTTGCGCTGTTTCAGGACGTCGACGGCGGTCGTGAGCGGATTGCTCGTCCCGTACTGAAACGTGATGTTGTCGTGCACCCAGTCACAGACCGCCTGCACCCTGGCGCCGCCAGGAGCGGTCCCTCCGAAGAGCTCCCAGGCCATGCCCATCAGCTGGTCGGAGAGGCAGTAGCGGCTGGGAAGCGTGAAGTGCAGCAGCTCACCAGGGACCTCGTCGACGGGAAGCTGCGGCGCGGCCGCGGGGTCGGGATCAGGCTCATCCGGGACCGACACGATCGCGTCGTACCGCAGGGCCAGCTCCCCCTCGGGCATGACAAGACGCTTGACCGGGTTTCCGTAGTAGTCCGCGTACTCGTCGATCGGCACCGGCGGTCGGGTGGACCATGTCTCGGTGACCAGCTGGTGGCGCGCGTCCGAGCGCGGGCGGACCTGCACTGTGGCGACGGTCGGAGCGCTCACGTCGTATTTGAACTCGCAGCCGACCCGTAGGTTGATCGTTTTTGCAGGTTTCGGGATCGCGCAGACACTATAACGGTGGCTTTCGTGAATCTCGACAGCAACTACCAGCTCAACGGGTTCTATGACGAGATGCTTGCGGCCGCCGGGCTGCCGCGTCCGGCCTACCGTCGACTCTACGAGCAGCTGAACCGCCTCGGCGCCGTCGAGCTCCAGCGCCGGGCGGCCCTCGCCATGGAGATGTTCCGCAACCACGGCATCACGTTCGCCGTCTATCCGGACGCCCAGGGCGCTGAGAAGGTCTTCCCGTTCGACGTCATCCCGCGGGTGATCGAGGCCCACACGTGGGGGCGCTTGGAGGACGGGCTCAAGCAGCGCCTGCACGCCCTGAATCTGTTCCTGGACGACGTCTACGGGCGGAAGCTGATCCTGAAGCAGCGCGCGATCCCGCCCGAGATCGTCCTCTCCAGCTCGCTCTACCTGCGCGAGGTCGACGGCCTGCCTGTCCCCCACGGCATCCACTGCCATGTCGCGGGGATCGACCTGGTACGCGACGGGAAAGGCGAATTCTTCGTCCTGGAGGACAACGTGAGGACGCCGTCGGGGGCCTCCTACGTGCTGGCCAACCGCTACGTGATGAAGCGCATCCTGCCCGACCTCTTCGCGGGCTACCCGGTCAGGCCCGTGGAGGGCTACGTCCACGAGCTGCTGCGGCACCTCCGCTGGCTGGCACCCGCCGGCGTGGACGACCCGACCGTTGTGCTGCTGACGCCCGGCATCAACAACTCCGCCTACTACGAGCACCTGTACCTCGCCAAGCAGATGGGGGTGGAGCTGGTCGAAGGTACAGATTTGGTCGTCGACGACGACCACGTCTTCATGCGGACCACACGAGGTTTGCGCCCCGTTCACGTGATCTATCGACGTATCGACGATGAGTGGCTGGACCCGATCTTCGGCCGCCAGGAGTCGCTTGTCGGGGTCGCCGGTCTGGTCAACGCCTACCGGGCCGGCAACGTCGCGATCGCCAACGCGTTGGGCAATGGAGTCGCCGACGACAAGGCCGTCTACTCGCTTGTGCCGAAGCTGATCCGCTACTACCTCGACGAGGACCCGATCCTGCCCAACGTCGAGACGTACCTGTGCGCGGTCGACTCGGAGCGCGAGTATGTGCTCGAGCACCTCGACTCGCTGGTCGTCAAGAGGGTCGACGGGTCGGGTGGCTACGGAATGCTGATCGGGCCGGCATCGACCAAAGAGGAGCGCGAGGAGTTCAGGCGGCGGATCATCGCCCTCCCCCGCGCGTTCATCGGCCAGCCCGTTGTCGCGCTTTCGGTCCAGCCGGTGCTCGACGGAAACGGCCTTCGCCGCGGCCACCAGGACCTCAGGCCGTTCGTGCTCACAGGTCCGGACTCGTATGTCACCCCAGGCGGCCTCACACGCGTGGCCCTGACGCCCGGCTCGCTCGTGGTCAACAGCTCGCAGGGCGGCGGCAGCCGCGACACCTGGGTCGTGGCGGACGACGATTTCGAGGCCGGACATGCTTAGCCGCGCCGCAACCTCGCTGACGCTGCTCGGCCGGCACCTCGAGCGCGCCGATCACCTGGCGCGGATCCTGGGCGTGCACGTCTCGCTGTCCCTCGACCGGACGGACGAACCCGGGCCGGATTTCTGGGTCCGGTTCATGGAGCTGGCCGGCTGGCGCGCGAGCGACACCGGCAGGCGGGACCAGGCCGTGGAGATGGTCGTCGCGGGCACGCTTGGTCCGTCGGTCCGCGCGAGCATCGCCGCCGCCCGGCTTGCGGCTCAGGCCGTGCGGCCATCGCTTCCGAGCGAGCTGTACGAGCAGGTCAATGCGCTCCACTGGCGGGTCCAGAAAGCGGTCTGGCAGCCAGACCTGTACCAGTTTCTGATGGACGTGCAGATGAGCATCCGCCTGGTCGACGGTCTGCTCGAGGACACGATGTTCCACGACGAGGCGCGCGATTTTGTGCGCCTGGGCAAGTTCCTCGAACGCGCAGCAAACGTCACCCACGTCGTGACCTACAAATCGGCCGACCTCGCCGACACTCCTGAAGACGCGCTCGAGTGGACCGCTGTGCTGAAGTCCTGCTTCGCATTCGAGTCGTACCAGTCGCGCTACCCCGGAGGCGTGACCCCCGACCGTGTGATCGAGTGCCTTCTGCTCGACCCGTCCCTCCCTCGCTCGGCGCGTTTTGCGACGCACACCGCGCTCGAAGCAGTGTCGAGGATCGAGGGCAACGCGCGGCGCTCGAAACCGCTTCGTCTGCTTGTCCGCCTCAACGGCATGTACGAGCATGGCGACCCGCAATCGATCGCGGAGCGGCCCCTGGATTTCGACACCGAATGCCGTGCGCTGCTTCGGCTCCTGGAGCTCGCTCTCCGCGAGACGTACTTCCATCCGAGCAAGGTCCCGGCGGCCGTGACTGGCGAGGAGGGCCGCGGCATGCCTCAGCAGCAACAGCAGAAGGTCCGGCCGTGAAGCTCGAGATCCTGCACAGCACCCGCTACCGGTATTCGGGCCCGATCGCCGAGACGGTGATGGAGGTGCGCCTCCAGCCTATGGACGGCAACGGCCAGCGCCGCGTCGATTTCAGGCTCGAGCTGAGCCACGGTCTGAAGGCGCGAACCTACGTAGACGGGTTCGGCAATCACGTCCACTACTTCAACCTCGTCCGCCCGCATTCGGGCTTGAGCATCATCAGCCGCTCCACCGTGGAGACGGGCCTCGAGCCCGACGTGGATCCCGGGGAGGAGCTGGTGCACGACTTTCTTCGGTTCCGCTCGCCGGTGAAAGAGGTCGAAGGAGTTCGCGAGCTCGCAAGCCGGCACGCCGTCGACCTTGCTTCCCCTGAGTCCGTCGAGCAAGCGCTCGACGAGCTCACCCTCACGATCAGCCGGGAGTTCACGTACGACCGCACCGTGACGAACGTCTACAGCTCCGTCGACGATGTGCTCGCGCTGCGCGCGGGGGTGTGCCAGGACTTTGCCCATCTGTTCATCGCCGCGGCGCGCGCGATGGGCGTACCGGCGCGCTACGTGAGCGGGTACATCCATTTTCCTGGCGAGAAGATCGGCACCGCGTCGCATGCGTGGGCCGAAGCCTGGGTCGCGGGACGCGGCTGGATCGGCTTCGACGCGACGCATCCGGTGCGCACCACGGCGCACCACGTGCGTCTCGCAGTAGGACGCGACTACACGGATGCGGCGCCGACGCGGGGCGTGTATGTAGGCTCAGCGACCGGGACGATGTCGATCAGCGTGAAGACTCACTCGGTCGGCTGATAGCTTCCTAGAGCGGTACGTTCAGCCAGTGACCGTCGCGCACCGTGTATATGGACATCATCGGCGTGACCGCATCGCCGTTCTGGTCGAACGAGTAGGTTCCAGTGACGCCAACGAAGTCTTTCGTCTGGGCCACCGCCGTCACCACCTGCATCCGATTGGGGAGCTT